>NZ_CM001440.1:3504860-3812167 GCF_000244975.1 Saccharomonospora cyanea NA-134
GGCCGCCTCGGCCACGGCCACGCGCAGCGGGTCGTCCGCCCTCCGAATGGACTCGTCGGCGGCGATGCGAACATCCACCCGGCGCCGCACCTGCGCGAGTTCGGCCACCGTGCGACACGGTTGCTCGACGTACTCGAGCCCACCCGCCGAACGGTCGAGTACGCGGATGTGGCGCACGGCGGTCTCGACGTCCCACGCCGCGTTGGCGTCCACGCGGATCGCACCGTCCGGCCCCAGCGCCGAGCGCACGGCCTCGACCCTGGCCTGGTCCTCCCCCAGCGACCCGGCCCGGTCGGCGACCTTCACCTTCGCCGTGTGGCACCCCGACCTCGCGACGATCTCGTGGGCCGCGTCGGGACCGACGGCGGGCACCGTGCAGTTCACCGGAACGCGGTCGCGCACCGGTGCGGGCCAGTGTCCCGTGCACTGCTCGACGGCCGCCGCGAGCCAGGGCACCGAACCGGCGTCGGTGTAGTCGTCGAACGGGCAGAACTCGCCCCACCCCGTGGGCCCGCGCAGCAGCATTCCCTCCCGCACGGTGATGCCCCGGAACCGCGTCCGCATGCCGATGGCGTAGACGCGGACGGACTCGACGGCGGCCAAGGGATCGTGAGCGGAACCGGCCGTGGACACAGTCGTCACTCCTCCGGCGGCGGGTCGTCACCGCGGATCATCGCGAGCACACCGGGCAGGTCGTCCGGTTTCACCAACACCTCGCGCGCCTTCGAGCCCTCGGAGGGGCCCACCACCCCCCGGGTCTCCAGCAGGTCCATCAACCTGCCCGCCTTCGCGAAACCCACCCGCAGCTTGCGCTGCAACATCGACGTCGAACCGAACTGCGAGCTCACCACCAGCTCGGCCGCTTGGAGCAGCACGTCGAGGTCGTCACCGATGTCGGGGTCGATGTCCTTCCTCTCGCCCGCCTTGGCCGCCGTGACGCCCTCGGTGTAGTCCGGCTCCGCCTGCTCCTTGGTGGCCGCCACGACGGCGGTGATCTCCTCGTCGCTGACGAACGCGCCCTGCACGCGGACGGGCTTGCCCGCGCCCATCGGCAGGTACAGCGCGTCGCCCATGCCGATCAGCTTCTCCGCACCGGGCTGGTCGAGGATGACACGCGAGTCGGTGAGCGACGAGGTCGCGAACGCCAGCCGCGACGGCACGTTGGTCTTGATGAGGCCCGTGACCACGTCCACGGACGGGCGTTGGGTGGCCAGCACGAGATGGATACCGGCCGCCCTGGCCTTCTGCGTGATCCGCACGATGGCGTCCTCGACGTCCCTCGGGGCGGTCATCATCAGGTCGGCCAGCTCGTCGACGATCGCCATGATGTACGGGTACGGCCGGTAGACCCGCTCGCTGCCGGGCGGCGCGGTGATCTCCCCGGACCGCACCTTGCGGTTGAAGTCGTCGATGTGCCGCACCCGGTTGGCCTGCATGTCCTGGTAGCGCTGCTCCATCTCCTCCACGAGCCAGGCGAGCGCCGCTGCGGCCTTCTTCGGCTGCGTGATGATGGGCGTGATCAGGTGCGGGACACCTTCGTACGGTGTCAGCTCGACCATCTTCGGGTCGATGAGGATCATGCGGCACTCGTCGGGGGTCGCCCTGGTGAGCAGGGAGACCAGCATCGAGTTGACGAAGCTCGACTTACCCGAGCCCGTGGAGCCCGCCACGAGCAGGTGCGGCATCTTCGTGAGGTTGGCGGTGACGAAGTCGCCCTCGATGTCCTTGCCGAGACCGATGACCATCGGATGGTCGTCGTCCGCCGCCGCGGGCGACCGCAGGACGTCGCCGAGCCGCACCATCTCGCGGTCGGTGTTGGGCACCTCGATGCCCACGGCCGACTTGCCGGGGATCGGGGCGAGCAGGCGCACGTTCTCGGTGGCCACCGCGTAGGCGATGTTCTTGGTCAACGCGGTGATCTTCTCGACTTTCACGCCGGGTCCGAGCTCCACCTCGTACCGGGTGACCGTGGGACCGCGGGTGAAACCCGTGACCTGCGCGTCGATCTTGAACTGCTCGAGCACGCCGGTGATCGCGTCGATCATCGCGTCGTTGGCACGGCTGTGCGCCTTCGGCGCGGCTCCGAGGGTGAGCAGCTCCAGTGACGGAAGGTCGTAGTCGCCCTCGACGGTCCGGGTGACCGACAACGCGGGTTCCCGCCGTCGCGGCGCCTTCGCCGCGGCCTTCGTGCGGGCAGGTGCGGGTTTGCGGTCGGGTTCGGTGGCCGATGGCTCGCCCGGCGCGGCGAAGTCGAGTGTGGCCTGCTCGGCCTGTTCCTCGCCTGCCTCCGCCGCCCTTCGCTTCCGCGCCGGCCTGCGCAGGCGGGCGGTGGCGGGGTCGGTGTCGGTCACGGCGTCGGGTTCTGCGGAGACCTCACCGTCGGCTCCGGCGGTCCCGCTCCGCGACGCCCGCCGACGGGACGGGGGGTCGTCCTCGTCCGCCGTCTCGTCCGCCGTGTCCCCGGCCCACTCCCGCAACCGCTGGGGGACGCGGCGGATGGGGGTTCCCGCGCACACCAGCACGCCGTAGACCAGCACGAGCACCAGCAGCGGCACGGCCACCCACCCGGTGACACCCCGCGCGAGCGGATCACCGGAGAGCCACCCGATCCAGCCGCCCGCGTACATCTGCCGGGCGTGTTCCTGCGGCCTGCCGCTGACGAGGTGCAGCAGGCCGAGCAGGGCGAGCCCCACGAGCACGGTGCCGACCACCATACGCGGACGGGTCTCGGGACGCGGCTGCGAGCGCATGAGCACCACGGCCGCCATCAGCAGGGCCACCGGCAGGGCCACGGCGGCGGCGCCGATGACGCTGCGCGTGCCGACGGCGATGCCCTCGCCGACCGGTCCCGCGGCCTCCCACCCCACACCGACGGCCGCGACCAGAGCGAGGGCGATGAGGCCGAGCGCCAGGCCGTCCCTGCGATGCTCCGGATCGAGTTCACGGGTACGCCCGACCGCCCTGGTCAGACCACCGACTCCGCGGGCCAGCAGGGTCCACGTGCCGCGCAGCGTCCTGCCGAGAGCACCACCCGACGAGCGCTTCGCCCGCTTCACCGGTGGTTTGCGAGCCGCGGACGTGCGGCCGCCGGACTTCGCGGCCGACGAACGCGCCGGGCTCTTCGACGACGAGGTCCTCGCCTTCGCCGAGCGTTGCGATCCTCGCCCCGCGCCAGTCCGCGCGGTGCCTCGCCCCCTTGTCGTCGAGCCGCTCGCCATGCCCCTACGGTAGCCGCTGCGCCTCGTTCGTCCCGTGCGCCACACTGGTCACCGGTGATATTGATCGACGTCACGCCTGCCCCGTGCCGCACCCACCGGCTCACGTGACATGCTTCCGCTCATGGTGGCGCTTCAACACGGCCGAGGGTCATCCGAGCGGGGGAAGGCTCCCCTGGTGTGGCGGACGATGCTCGCGCTCGACCACGGGCTCGTCAACCTGGCGGGACGGCTGCGGATCAGCGGATGCGTTCCCCGCTCGCTGCGCGGGAAGCCCCTGCTCATGGCGGCGAACCACATCGGTGTGTTCGATGCGTTCGTTCTGATGGCCGCGTGCCGGCGGCTCGGGCTGGCGCCCCGGTTCATGCTCGCGGGCGGGTTGCTGGACGCGCCGCTGGTGGGCCCCGCACTGCGGGCGAGCGGACACCTCCGGGTCGACCGCGGCTCGGCCTCCGCGGTGACGCAGTTCGCCCAGGCCGCCGAGGCCCTGCGCACGAGCACGGGTCCGATCATCGTCTACCCGGAGGGACGCATCAGCCACGACCCCGGACTATGGCCGGAGCGCGGTAAGACGGGTGCCGCCCGGCTGGCTCTGTCGGCGGGAGTCCCGGTGCTTCCCATCAGTCAGTGGGGGGCGCACGAGGCCGTGTACTGGGGCACCGAGACGGTGACCGGGCCGGCCGACATCCTTCCGCTGGCCCGCTCCGGACTCACCTCGCCGCTGCGGCGGCCCACGTTTCGCGTGCACTTCGGGGAACCGGTGGATCTCTCGCCGTTCCAGGCGGGACGCCCGGGTGACGCCGTCAAGGCGCACGCGGCGATCATGCGGGCGATCACCGACGGCCTCGTGCCCCTGCGCGCGGACGAACCCGACGTTCCGAGGTTCTTCGACCCCACCAGGCCGACCGACGGAAGCAGCCCCTGGCGGCCGGGAGCGCGCTCGTGAACCGATCCGGTACGACCGACGCCACGGCGACCACCGCCACGCCGGTGCGCAACCGGACGCGTGGCATCGTGCTGCTGGTCCTGGCGTCACTGTGTTTCGGCAGCTCCGGCGCGCTGGGCAAACCCGCGATGACAGCGGGCCTCTCCCCGGAACAGGTCGCCGCGGCCCGCATCGGCATCGCCGCCGTGGTGCTGCTCGTCGGCGTCGGGCTCACGCGGCCCGGACTGCTGCGGGTGAAGCGCGGGCAGTGGCGGGTGTTGCTGGGCTACGGACTGCTCGGCGTGGCCGGCGTACAGCTCTTCTACTTCCTGTCCGCCGCGCGTGTTCCGGTGGGCATCGCGATCCTGCTGGAGTTCACCTCGCCCGTGCTCGTCGCGCTGTGGGTGCGTTTCGTGCGCCGGGTGCGGCTGCCGTGGCCGATGTGGGCCGGCATCGGCCTGGCACTGCTGGGCCTCGCGATGGTCGCGCGCGTCCACGAGGGGCTCACCCTCGACGCGGTGGGACTCGCGGCGGGTGTCGCGGCCGCCGTGTGCTCGGCCTCGTACTTCCTGCTCGGTGAACACGGCGTGGCCAGCCACCACCCGCTCGGGATGGTCACATGGGGCATGGTGGTGGGTGCCGTCGCCGTGTGTGTCGTCGCGCCGCCGTGGAACCTGCCCGCCTCGACGCTGCTGGCTCCCGCCGAACTCGGTCCGTGGCGCCCACCGGTGTGGTCGCTGCTCGTGGCCGTCGCCGTGTTGTCGACGGTCCTGGCGTACCTGGCGGGCATCACGGCGCTGCGCCACCTGCCCGCTTCCACGGCGAGCGTGCTCGCCCTGATCGAACCGCTGGTGGCCACCACCATGGCGTGGGTCCTGCTGGACGAGGCCCTCGGGTGGGTGCAGCTACTGGGCGCACTCGTGTTGCTCGGCGGCGCGCTCCTCGTGCAACTGACGGCACCCTCGGCGCAGGGCGGCCCCACCGGGACCGCGGAGCCGCTTCCGAGCGGAGCCCCCTGATCGGCGCACACGATTTTGGTGACGAATCGGGCACCGGGGAACCGACGGCGACCGAATCCCTTCCAACCGGGTGACACTCGCGCGACACTGCCGGCGACACCGCCTGCTCCGTCACGCGGTGTCTCCCGAAAGAAGCCGACACATCAGGGGGATGGGATGAGCCGTCCGACTCGTGCCGAGCAGCGCCGAGCCCGAAGGGCCCTGCTCACGCAGGGCGTCACGGTCCTGCTGGCTCTGGTGGTGGTCAGCATCACCACCAGATGGCGTCCCGAACGACCCGCCGGAACCAAGCGGTGAGGCCGACTCCTCACACGGGAATGACTGTCGGCACGATCATCGGCCTGCGCCGGTAGGTCTCGGCGACCCACCGGCCGACCACCCGTCGCACGGCCTGGGCGATCTGGTGGGTGTCGGTGATGCCCTCGGCCTCGGTGCGCGACAGCTCCATCTCCACGAGCCGGCTCACCTCGTCGAGGGCCTTCGGATCGTCGGAGAACCCGCGGCCCGACAGCGTCGGCGAGCTCACGGCGCGCCCGGTGGTCGAGTCGACGGCCACGGTGATGGCGATGAACCCGCCCTCACCCAGAACGAGCCGGTCGGACAACGTGGACTCGCCCACGTCGCCCACCGACAGCCCGTCGACGTACACCATGCCGACCTCGACCCGGCCCGTGATCGACGCCTTGCCGTCGACCAGGTCCACCACCACGCCGTCCTCGGCGAGCACGACGTTCTCCTCGGAGACCCCGGTGCGCACGGCCAGTGCCGCGTTCGCCCGCAGGTGCCGCCACTCACCGTGGACGGGCATGACGTTGCTGGGACGGATGGCGTTGTAGAGGAAGAGCAACTCCCCCGCCGACGCGTGTCCGGACACGTGCACCTTCGCGTTGCCCTGGTGCACGACGTCGGCGCCGAGGCGCACGAGGCCGTTGATCACGCCGAACACGGCGGTCTCGTTGCCTGGAATCAGTGAACTCGCGAGCACGACCGTGTCACCCGCACGGATCGAGATCTGCTTGTGCTCGCCCCTGGCCATCCGGGACAGCGCCGACAGCGGTTCGCCCTGCGAACCCGTGGAGACGAACAGCACCTTCGTCTCGGGCAGGTTCACCGCCTCGTCGAGGTCGATGAGCAGGCCCTGCGGGATGGTCAGCAGCCCGAGCTCGGCCGCGATGGTCATGTTGCGCACCATCGACCGGCCGACGAACGCTACTCGCCGTCCGTGCTTGTGGGCCGCGTCGAGTACCTGCTGCACCCGGTGCACGTGGCTCGCGAAGCACGCCACGATGACCCGCTGCCGCACCCGCGCGATCACGTCGTCGAGCACGGGGCCGATGTCGCGCTCCGGCATGACGAAGCCCGGCACCTCGGCGTTGGTCGAATCGATGCACAGCAGGTCGACACCCTCGTCGCCGAGCCGGGAGAAGCCCGCCAGATCGGTGAGCCTGCCGTCGAGCGGGAGCTGGTCGAGCTTGATGTCACCGGTGTGCAACACGACCCCGGCCGGAGTGCGCAACGCGACCGCGAGCGCGTCGGGGATCGAGTGGTTGACCGCGAAGAACTCGAGCTCGAACGGCCCGGCCGTGTGACGTTGTCCCTCGGCCACCTCGAACAGCACCGGGCGCTGGCGGTGTTCCTTGCACTTGGCCGACAGCAGCGCGAGCGTGAACCGCGACCCGTACACCGGCAGGTCGGGCCGCATACGCAGAAGGAACGGCACGGCGCCGATGTGGTCCTCGTGGCCGTGCGTCAGCACGATGGCCTCGATGTCGTCGAGCCGTTCCTCGACGGCGCGGAAGTCGGGCAGGATCAGGTCGACGCCCGGCTGGGCGTCCTCGGGGAACAGGACACCGCAGTCGACGACCAGCAGCCTGCCGTCGTACTCGAAGACGGTCATGTTGCGACCGACCTCGCCGATGCCGCCGAGGGCGACGACGCGAAGCCCGCCCTCGGGAAGGGGCGGCGGCAGGTGCGAAGGTCCGGGTCCGCTCAGCTGAACACTCACCGTTGAATGGTCCCAACGCTCGTGTGTGTGGTGGGGGTGACGTAGGCCGCCGCCGAATCCGCCTGCGCGACGCGCGAGCCCGCCCAGTCACCGGCGGGCGATGTCTCCAGCGGCACCCCGGCCTGGGTGAGGTCGTCGGCGATGGCCCGCACCAGCTCCTCCGGTGCGGAGACCATGGGCAGCCGGGGCTCACCCACGTCCATGCCGCGCAACCGCAGCGCCGTCTTGGCGAACACGACACCGCCGACACGCGAGAACGCCCGGTACACCGGGATCATGCCGCGGTGGTTGGTCCGCGCGGTGGAGGTGTCGCCGTCCTCGTAGGCGTCGATCATCGCGCGGATGCGGCCCGCCACGACGTGCCCGATGACGCTGACCACGCCGGTGGCGCCCACGGACAGCCACGGCAGGTTGAGCCCGTCGTCGCCGGAGTAGTAGGCGAGGTGCGTGTTGGCGATGACCTCGCTGCCCGCCAGCAGGTCGCCCTTGGCGTCCTTGACGGCGAGGACGCGCGGGTGCTCGGCGAGCCTGCGCAGGGTGTCGACCTCGATCGGCACGATCGACCGCGGCGGGATGTCGTACAGCATCACCGGTAGCTCGGTGGCGTCCGCGACGGTGGTGAAGTGCGCGTACAGGCCCGCCTGGGTGGGCCGGGAGTAGTACGGGGTCACGACGAGCAGGCCGTGCGCTCCCGACTTCTCGGCCTGCTTGGCCATCTCCACGCTGTGCGTCGTGTTGTTCGTGCCCGCCCCGGCGACGACCGTGGCGCGGTCACCGACCGCCTCTACGACCGCCCGCACCAGATCGGCCTTCTCCGCGTCCGTCGTCGTGGGACTCTCGCCCGTGGTGCCGTTGACCACCAGCCCGTCGTTTCCCAGTTCCACCAGATGGACGGCGAGCTCCTGCGCCCGCTTCAGGTCCACCGCGCCCTCGGCGGTGAACGGCGTGACCATGGCGGTGAGCACCCGGCCGAACGGACGTCCCGGCGCGGCCGTGGGTGGGGTGGGCGGTGCGATCGACATGGAACTGACGGTACCTCTTCGGTTCGACTACGACCGCGCCGACCGGCACGAACGAAAGCGATCCGGTCACCCCCTCGGGCGCCGCAGCAGGATTGCCGGTGAGGACGCGGTGCGACGGGAACGTTTCCGCTACTCCACTTCCTGGGCGACCGCTCCGGTCCGCTGGCCGCCGTCCCGGTCGCCGACGAAGCAGTAGACCGACCGGACCGCGTCCGAGGTGTAGTTCTCCGGTACCTTCTCCCACTCCTGCTGACTCGGGATCAGTGCGCGGTAGCTGAGCCCGCCGCGGAGGCCGTCGTTGATCCGGTTGGAGTGGAAGATGAGCCCGCACACCGTCTCGGCGTAGTGGGCGAGCGTCTCCTGGCCCGGGTACCTGGCCTCCGGGGCGCCTTCGGTGTCGGCCCCGCCCACCGGGTGGTGCGCGCCGTACAACTCGACGTCGTGGTGTTCCTCGCAGTCCACCCAGTTGCTCTGGCTCACCGAACGGCCCTTGTCCAGCGTGGTGTTGACACAGTAGTAGCCGCTGTCGAGGTACAACTCGGCGATGTCACCACCCTCGCCGTAGGTGAGCGTGGGCAGCATCTGCTCGTCCACGCCGGGCGACCACACGGGTTTGCCCAGGAAGAACCCGGCCACCAGCAGGGCGACACCCGCGAGCGCCCCGGTTGTCCACAGCGCCTTCTTCCTGCCCGGTCTCATGGGTGGCGGGACGGCACTGCCGGGGGGATGCCCCGAGACCATGGTCGGTGAGGGACCGGCGTGGTGCAGTGTCGGCTGTCCTCCCGGCGGTGTCACGGCCACGGGCTGCTGCTGCGCGGCGAGGGTGAGCAGTCCGTGTGCCTGTTCGGCGGTGATCCGTCCCTCGGGGGTGGACGCCATGAGTCCCATGATCGCCGAGGCGAGCGGCCCCTGGACCCTGGTCAGATACGGAACCTCGTTCATGATGGCGTGGAGCGTCGCGGCCGTGGTCGCCCGCTCGAACGGCACGGCGCCCTCTGCGGCGAAGAAGAGCGCGGCCCCCAGCGACCACAGGTCCGAGGCGGGCATCGCCTCCCGGCCCCCGACCCGTTCCGGCGCCATGAACGCCGGGGAGCCGACCAGCATTCCGCTCGTGGTGATGCGGGGATCGTCGATGGCCTGCGCGATGCCGAAGTCGGTGAGTTTGGCCCGGCCGTTCGAGGACACCATGATGTTGGCGGGCTTGACGTCGCGGTGCACGATCCCGGCCTCGTGCGCGGCGCGCAGCGCCGACAGCACCTGGAGACCGATCGAGGCGATCTGGTGCGGCGGCAACGGGCCGCCTCGGCGCACGATGTCCGACAGCGTCGGGGCCTCGATGAGCTCCATGACGATGTAGGTGGTGCCACGCTCGGCCACCACGTCGAACACGGTCACGACGGCGGGGTCGTTGAGTCGGCCGCCGGTGCGGACCTCACGGAGCACGCGTTCCTGGAAAACGCCCTCCTCGGCGCCGTCGGGCAGGCGAAGTTCCTTGATCGCGACCTGCCTGCCGATCACCAAGTCCTCGGCGCGCCAGACCACACCCATGCCACCGCGCCCGAGTTCTTCGCCGAGGCGGTAGCGATTGGCGATCACCCGTGTCGCGGGCACCGCGGGCGTGGTGGCGATCTGCTCGTCGGTCAACCTGGCATCCCCTCGTCTCGTGCGCAGAGATGGTAGCGAGAAGACCACCCGATCGGAGGACCAGCCGGGTAATCGAGCACCGTGTCCGCAGGCTGTGCACACGTGTTCCGCACCTCCGGAACGACCCCGGCGACCGTCGCCCGACTCAGCCCTCGTGCACGTCGTGGCCCGCCGAGCGCAACGCCGTCACCGCGCGGGAGAGGTCGGCGTCCTTCACCAGCAGGTGGTCGGTGTCGTAGGTCGACACCGCGAACAGTGACACCCCCGCCGCCGCGAGTTCGCCCGCCAGCGCCGCCATGATCCCGGTCAGGGTGAACTCGAGTGGCCCTCGGACGGTGAGCAACCGCCAACCGGACTCCGCGACGACACCCTCCGGCGCGGCAGCGGCGGAACAGACCACCGACAGCTCCCGTTCGGTGCGCGTGACCGACACGAAGGCCGCGCCCGGGTCGAGCAGCGGGGACGGCACGGGCACGGCCGGGTCCAACCGGGCGATGACGTACTCACCCGGCCGGACGTCCACCGTCAGCTTCCGCACGGCCCGGTCCTCCCGTCAGCCCTCGGCGACCATCGGGCTGGAAGCCACCTCGGTGCCGTCGGGCAGCGTCGAGATGGTGAAGTCCGCGAAGACGTTCTCGGCCGCTTTCTGCAACTGCCGCAGGCACTCCACGGCGAGGGCCCGGATCTCCACGTCGGCCTGCTCGGTGGCCCGCATGGCGATGAAGTGTCGCCACGCACGGTAGTTGCCGGTGACGACGATGCGGGTCTCGGTGGCGTTGGGCAGCACCGCGCGGGCGGCCTGCCTGGCCTGCTTGCGTCGCAGGGTCGCACTCGGCGCGTCGGCGAACTTCTCCTCCAACCCGGCGAGCAGTTCCGTGTAGGCGTCGACGCTGGCCTGGGTGGCGGCGAGGAACTTCTCGTGCAGCTCGGGGTCGTTGGCGATGACGTCGGGTTCGACGAACGCGGCGTCGCGCTCCGGCACGTACCGCTGCGAGAGCTGCGAGTAGGAGAAGTGCCGGTGCCGGATGAGCTCGTGGGTCAGCGAGCGCGAGATCCCCGTGATGTAGAAGGACACGCTGGCGTGCTCGAGCACCGACAGGTGACCGACGTTGATGATGTGGTCGAGGTAGCCCGCGTTGGTCGCGGTCCGTGGGTTCGGCTTCGTCCACGACTGGTAGCACGCACGGCCGGCGAACTCGGCCAATGCCTGGCCGCCGTCCGCATCGGTCGTCCACGGCACGTCCTCGGGCGGGAAGAACTCCGTCTTCGCGATCAACCGCACCTTGGGTGCCACCGTTTCGGCCACGTCCGACTCCCTCCACTCGTTCGACACCGGCAGCGTACTTCCGACCCTCTCGGGCTCCGCCAGCCGCGTCGCCAACTGTGGGATACGTCGTGACACCAGAAAGACGACACCTTGCTCTTGAATGACACCAAATATGATGTCACCATGATGTCATGGACCTGAATCCGTACCTCGCCACGTTGCGGGAGAGCCTGGCCACCACGGCCGGCGTGGGCGACGAGCAGCTGCAGCGGGCCGCCGCCGTGCTGTCGGCCACGCTGGAACCCGCGGCCCGGCTGACACTCATGAACGCGCTGTCCGACCTGGCCGCCGAGATCACGGCACAGCTTCCCGACCACGTGGTGGAGGTGCGGCTCGACGGCCGCGACGTCCGCGTGGTCGTCACCGGCAGCTCCGAGCCCGAACCCCCGGAGGCCCCCGAGCCACCTCCGCCACCGCCACCGCCAGGTCCTGGCGACTCGGGCGACATCAGCCGCATGACCCTCCGCCTGTTCGAGCGGCTGAAGAGCCAGGCCGAGCAGGCCGCCGCGGCGCAGGGCGTGTCGTTGAACACGTTCGTCGCCCAGGCCGTGCAGGGCGCGCTGGCGGGAAACCAGCACGGCAGGCCCCCGTTCGGCCCCCATCACCATCACGGCCCTCATCACCACCACGGACGTGGCCGGGGCCGGGGTCACGGCGGCGGCTCCCACCTGCACGGCTGGGTCAGGGGGTGACGTGATGACCGAGCAATCGCAGGGTGGCAACGACGTCGTCCGCACCCAGGCCTTCGACACCGACGGACCGGTCGAACTCGATGTCGACGTCACGGCGGGCACCGTGGAAGTCCGCCTCACCGACGACCCGGGGGTGTCCGTCGAGGTGCGTCGCTCCCACGCCGGTACGCCTTCGTGGGCGGAGAGCGCCGCCGGGATGCTGAACTGGGTCGGCGAGATGTTCGGCGGGCAGGCCGGGCCACTGGCCTCACCTGCCGACACGGTGAAGGAGGTGCGGATCGAGAAGCTGGGCGACCGGGTGGTCGTTCGTGGCCCGAAGGCTCCCCCTCCGATAGGCTCGCCGCTCGCGGTGACCGTGCGCGCCCCCGCCGCCTCCCACGTTCGTGCCCGCACCCGTCTCGCCGGAGTGACGGTGCGGGGCGTCTGCGGCCGGGCGGACATCAGCACCGGCTCGGGTTCCGTCACCCTCGACCAGGCCACCGACACCACGACCGTACGCACGAGCAGCGGGGAGATCGACATCGCGACGCTGTCCGGACCCGCCACCGTCAACGGTGGCAGCGGGGGCGTGCGGCTCGGCGAGGTCTCCGACACCGTCCTCGTGCGCACCACCAGCAGCGAGATCATCGTCAGCGAGGCCGCCTCGGGGGCCGTCGAGGCGATCTCGGGCACCGGTGACATCCGGTTAGGCGTTCGGCGCGGCGTCGCTGCGGAGATCGACCTCTCCAGCGGCGGGGGCACCGTCCACAGTGATCTGGAAGTCTCGGACACTCCCCCCGACGAACCGACGGCGTTGTCCATCCGGGCGCGCAGCGGTGCGGGCCGGGTCGTGGTCACGCGCGCCTGACCAGGCCGCAGCCGACTGGGGTACGTGCCCTCCTCGGCTGCGTCCCGGGACCGCCGCGGGTCAGGTCAGCGCACGGCGCAGGTCGACGGCCAGATCCCCGCGCTCGCCGACGCTGACGCCGTCGAGCCCCAGCCACGACGCCATGACGCCGAGTTCGGCCGCGAGCTCCGCGGCGACCCTGCCACGCTCCACACCGGACTCGGCGAAGGCGCCGGGCACGCGCAGGACGCCCGCGGCCCGGTCGGCCTTGAGGTCGACCCTCGCCACCAGAGCCCCGTCGAGCAGGAACGGGAACACGTAATAGCCGTGTACCCGCTTGGCCTCCGGCACGTAGATCTCGATGCGGTAGCGGAAATCGAACAACCGCTCCGCCCTGCTCCGCTCCCACACCAGCGGGTCGAAGGGACACAGCAGCGCCCGGCCCTCCATCCGGCGAGGCGTCCGCGCGGCGGTGTGCCGGTAGGCGGGAGTAGGCCAGGTTTCCACGCGTACCGGCTCCAGCGCCCCGGCCTCCACGAGGTCGGCGACGGCCTGCCTGCTCACCTCGGGCGAGAGCCGGTAGTAGTCGCGCAGGTCGGGCTCGGTGGCGATGCCGTACGCCCGGGCCGCGCGGTCCACGAGTTCCCGCGCGGCGGTGCGCGCGTCCACGCTGCGGTGTAGCACCTCGGGCGGCAGCACCCGCTCGCTGAGGTCGTACAGCCGTTCGAAGCCACGGCGCGCACCCGTGGTGAGCTCCCCGATACCGAAGAGCCACTCACAGACCTTCTTGACGTCGGAGCGCTCCCACCACGAGCCGGGGGTGCGAGGGGCGGGTCCGGACAGTTCGCGTTCGATGGTGCCCGCCCCGGCGGGCCCCAGTTCCTTCACCACGGCGAGGACGTCGTCCACGAGTGCGGGCTGGGACTCGGCGATGCGGCCGTAGTGCCGCCACCAACCCCGCGGCTTCGCACCGGAGTGCAACAGCGGCCAGTCCTCGACCGGCACCAGGCTCGCCTCGTGGGCCCAGCACTCCACGAGCATGCGGGGTCGCCGGGCACTGTGTGTCCACGCCGCCGAGTCGACGAGCTCCCGGTCGTACGCACCGAGCCGCGCGAACAACGGCGCGTAGTGTGCGCGCACGGCGACGTTGACCGAGTCGAGCTGTAGCACGTGCAGGCGGGACAGGACCCGGCGGAGGTGCCGGCGATCGGGTTCGGCGTCGGGGCGTGGATCGGCGAAACCCTGCGCGGCCAGGGCCGTCCGGCGAGCGACATCCAGGCTGACGGTTCTCACGACCGGCATGATGCCAGTCGACCCCGACACCTTTCCGCGCGTCACCGTGCCGCTACTGTGACGGGCATGACGACCGCGGACGTCCGTCCCGCCACCGCCGACGACGTCGGTGAGATCACCCGGATCCAACTCGCCACGTGGCGTGCCGCCTACGGGGAAGCCCTGGGCGCGGCCGTGAACTCGCTTGCGCCGGAGCAGGTTTCGGCGAGCTGGGCGGAAGCCGTGGAGCACCCGGACACCGACGTCTACGTCGCCGTCGAGGGCTCCGCCACCGTGGGGTTCTGCGTCGCGGGGATCGCGCCCGCACCGGAGGTCGCCGCGGCGGACGGCAGCCTGCCCGACGACGCCGCCCGGACGGGACTGATCGCGTCCCTGCTCGTGGAGCCCAGGTGGGGGCGCCGGGGACACGGCGGCAGGCTGCTCGGGACAGCGGCGGCCGGGCTGCGTCGCCGCGGAGCCGAACGCGGCATCGCCTGGGTCGTGCAGTCCGACTCCGCGTCCCTGTCCTTCTACCGCAGCGCCGGCTGGAACCCCGACGGCACCGTTCGCATCCTCGACACCGGCGAACACACGATCAAGGAGCTCCGCCTCACCGGCACCCTCGATCTTCGTTTGGATCATCCCGAGCCGTCCGATTCGGATTGACCGCTTCTCTCGCTCGGGAACTGCCCCGCCCCTTCCCGCGTCGCACAGGGCACCGACCTGGCGACGTGCGAGAAGAGCGAGGACGCGAGGACGTATCCGCAGCAGCCCGGCGGGCAACCGGGCCCCTACGGCACCCCACAGCAGGGCGGCTGGCAACCATCACCCGGCCGACCACAGCCCGGCTACGCCGCCGCACAAGAAGACCGGCCTGCGGATCGGCCTCAGCGTGGCCGTCGTCGCGATCGTCGCCTTCGCCATCACCGCCTTCGTGGCCCCCGGCTTCCTCCTCAGCGACGACGAATCCGGCTCGAACCAAGCAGCGCCCGGCGGGGACGACTCGATCGACTTCGGCGACAGCGAAGCCGCCACCACCGCCGGGAAAGTCGCGTAGGGGTGGGCGAACGGCGACTACGAGGGTCTCAAGGCTCTGATCTGCCCGGACTCGGAAGGAGCCCTGCACGGCCACGCCACCGACGCGCTCTACGTGACGAGTTCCGAGGTCACCAGTGACCTGTGGGAAAGCCAAGATCCGGTGAGCGCGTCCTCCAACGCGAGCATCTCACTGGAACACGAGGGCCAACAGGTCTCCGTAGCGCCCACGTTCACGGTCGCGAAGCCGTCCGGAACGTGGTGCTGGTCGCCGATCGACGGGCTCTGAGCCCACCTCCCGCCCTGCGGTCGACAACCGTCGACGGTCGCAGAGTCCTCCCCGTGGCTCCGGTTCGCGCACCACGACATCGTTCGCACCGACACGGCCCGGCCCCGACGTGTCGCCGTTCTCGGTGCGGTGCCCGCGCTCCCGCCTAGCTGTTCGGCTGCCCCGCAGGCCTTCCGAACGGAAAGGCGACCTCCCACGCCGCCGCGATCATCCGGAACATCTCGTCCACCGCGGCCTGCGGATCGACCGCCTCCCGTGCCAGCGAGTAGGCGTCGATCACGAATCTCGCGATCGCCCGGCAGGCCGTTGTCACCCGAGGCAGCTCGTACGCGTCGGCGAGGGCCGCAGCCAACGACTCCGCATGTCGCAGCCTCATCGACTCCTCGTACTCCCGCAGAGCGGGCGTGTGTTCGATCATGCGCCAGATGGGGGTAGCGCGCTCGTCCATGCAGTGTCGGACCAGAGCGTGAATCTCCTGACGCAGCGCGGGAACGAGCGACTCGTGCGACGCCCGGTCGGTGACCGCCTGGGTGAGACGGCGCTCGAAGTCCTCGTCCTGCCCGAAAACCAGCGCCTCCTTCGAGGCGAAGTGGGAGAAGACGGTGGTGACGGCCACGTCGGCCTCCGCCGCCACGTCCCGAATCCCTACCGCGTCGTATCCACGGTCGAGGAAGAGCCGGAGGGCGGCGTCAGCGATCTTCTGGCGGGTCGCGGCCTTCTTACGCTCGCGGCGTCCGGACGCCATAGTCATGCCGTAACACTACCAGTCGTCAAAAAGCAACCGTTTCAAAAAGCTAACCGTTAGCGCTAGAGTGGGTCGCATGAAAATGGTGAGCTTCGCCGAGTTCGGCGGTCCGGACGTCCTGCAGCTCGTGGACGCCGAGGAGCCCCACGCCGGGCCGGGACAGATCCGCATCGCCGTCCGAGCGGCAGGCGTGAACCCCGTCGACTGGAGAATCCGTGAAGGCCAGGACTTGCCGGCCCATCCGATCGAGTTGCCGTCCGGAGTCGGACAGGACGCCTCCGGGGTGGTGGACGAGGTCGGCGAGGGCGTCGACGGGGTCGCCGTCGGCGACCGCGTGTTCGGCGAGGGGTCGAGCACCTACGCCGAGTTCGCCGTGCTGAAGGCCTGGGCCCACATTCCCGAGGGTGTGACGTTCGAAGAGGCCGCCGGATACCCCTCCGTGGTCGAGACCGCGCTGCGCATCCTCCGTGAGGTCGGCGTGCAGCCGGGGCAGACACTGCTGGTGAGCGGCGCCTCCGGAGGAGTCGGGTCAGCGGTGCTGCAGATCGCGCGCGACCGCGGCATCACGGTGATCGGGACGGCCGGACCGTCGAACCAGGACTACCTTCGCAGCCTCGGTGCCCTCGCCACGACGTACGGCGACGGCCTGGTCGAGCGGGTGCGCCTGCTCGGCCGAGTCGACGCCGCTCTCGATCTGGCGGGATCGGGCGTCATCCCTGAACTGGTCGAGCTGACCGGAGATCCGCGGAAAGTGATCTCCATCGCCGATCTTGGCGCGCCCGAACTCGGTGTCCGGTTCTCCGGTGCGGCCGGGAGCGTCCCGGACGCGCTCGCCGAAGCGGTCGAGCTCATCTCACGAGGAAGGTTGCACATCCCGGTGGCGAAGTCCTACACGCTCGCCGAGGCAGCGGCGGCACACGTCGACAGCCAGGCGGGCCACACACGCGGGCGGCGGGTCATCGTCGTGTGACAGTGGGCCGGCGCCGTCCTCGGCCGATGTCGGGGACGACGCCGGTCTCGTGGCGCACGGACGGCGGTGGAGAACGAGGGCGAGCAGGCCAGCGTGGAAGCCGAGTCGACCGTCACCAAACCTTCCGGGTCGTGGGGCTGGGTCTCGATCGAGGAGGTCTGACGCCTGCTGCCATTCCTAGCCCTGACGCAGACGCGGGTAGTCGGTGTAGCCGGTCGGACCGCCCACGTACATGAGGTAGGCGTCGCGGACCTGGTTGACCGGCGCGCCGAGGCGGAACCGCTCGACCAGGTCCGGGTTCGCGAGGAAGGGGCGACCGAGCGCCACGAGGTCCGCCCCGGCGGCCAGCACGCGCTCGGCCTGCTGCCTGCCGCCGTCGGCGGGGAGCCGGTCGGTGGGCAGGACCGGGTTGGCGATCAGCGTCCCCGGCCACAGCGCGCGCAGCCGCCCGAAGAGCGGCCGGCGGGGATCGGCGAAGGCGATGTGCAGGTAGGCGAGCCCGGAGTCGGCCAGGGCGGCCAGCAGGGCCGGGTAGAGCTCGTCGGTGTCGTCCTCGGTGATGCCGTTGACGGTGTTGCCCGGCGAGACTCGCAGGCCGGTGCGTTCGGGACCGATCGCGTCGGCGACGGCGTGGACCACCTCGACGACGAACCGGATCCGGCGGTCGACCGAGCCGCCGTACGCGTCGGCGCGCCGGTTGGTGCTGGCGGCGAGGAACTGATGCAGCAGGTAGCCGTTCGCGCTGTGCACCTCCACCCCGGCGAACCCGGCGGCGAGGGCGTTGCGGGCGGCCGCGGCGAAGTCGGCCACGGTCGCGTCGATGTCGGCACGCGTCATCTCGCGCGGCACGACCGCCGTCTGCTTGCCGCGCGGCGTGTGGAGAGTGCCGGGCAGCGCCACGGGCGACGGGGCGAGCGGTGTGAGCCCGCTGGTGTCGGGGTGCCCGACGCGACCTCCGTGCTGGATCTGCAGGAACATCGGGCCGCCTCCCGCCGCGCGCACGGCGTCGGTGACGCGCCGCCACCCGGCCACGTGTGCGGGTCGGTGGACGGCCGCGGTGTCGGGGTAGGTCCGCCCCACGGCGTTCGGCGTGGCGGCCTCGGCGATGATCAGGCCCGCCGAGGCGCGTTGCGCGTAGTACTCGGCCATCAGGGCCGTCGGAACGCCGTCGCTGTCGGCGCGGTTGCGAGTCATCGGGGCCATCACGAGGCGGTTGGCCAGCGGCAACGAGCCGAGCCGGGCGGGTGCGAGCAGGTGGGAGGCGACAGGGGTGATCGTCATACCGACACCGTAGAATCTGACATGGATGTCAGGTTCAAGGTCGAACGGTGTGAGGTACACCATGCGGATCGGTGAGCTCGCCCGGCGAAGTGGCGTCAGCGAACGTTCCCTGCGCTACTACGAGCAGCAGGGACTGCTGTCGGCACAACGCACCCCCGGAGGGCACCGCGAGTATCCAGACGAGGCCGTCGAGCGCGTCGCCCTCGTCCAGAAGCTGTTCGCCGCGGGCCTGTGCAGCGCGAAGATCGTACAGCTGCTCCCCTGCCTGGCCGCCGCGCAGGAGCGCAGGCCAGGCGTCGTGACTCCGCGGCTGGTCGCCGAGCTCACAGCCGAACGACGGCGGATCGACCGGATGATCGACGACCTGCTCCAGTCACGCGCCGTGCTCGACGAGGTGATCAGCTCGGCCGCGGAGGTCGCCGGCACCGCGGCGTCGTCGGCTCACTCGCCCACGGCGCGGTAGAGCGAGCCGACCTCCTGCTGGGTCAGCGCCCGCAGTCTGCCGGACTTCGTGCTGCCGAGGTACACCTCGCCGACGGCGGTACGCACGAGTTTGCGCACCGGGTGTCCCACCTCGGCCAGCAACCTGCGCACGATGTGCTTGCGACCCTCGTGCAGCACGATCTCGACCAGTGTGCGGCCCGGCCTCGCGTCCTTGATGCGGAACTCGTCGACCTTCACCGGGCCGTCCTCCAACCGCACTCCGGCCCGCAACCGCTTGCCCAGCCCGCGCGCCACCGTGCCGTCGACCTCGGCGAGGTAGGTCTTGGGAACGTGGAACGACGGGTGCATGAGTTTGTGCGCGAGGTCGCCGTCGTTGGTGAGCAGCAGCAGCCCCTCCGTGTCGGCGTCGAGCCTGCCCACGTGGAAGAGTCGCTCCCTGCGGTCCGCCACGTAGTCGCCCACGCACGGCCTGCCCTGTTCGTCGCTCATCGTGGTGTGCACGCCGCGCGGTTTGTTCAGTGCGAGGTACACGAGGTCGTCCCTCACCTGCACCCGGACACCGTCGACGTGGATGACGGCGGTCTCCGGGTCGACCCTGCGGCCCAGTTCACGCACCACGGTCCCGTCCACGCTGACGCGGCCGGCCACGATGAGGTCCTCGGCGGCGCGCCGGGAGGCGATCCCGGCCTTGGCGAGCACCTTCTGGAGACGCACGCCTGGGTCAGCTGTCGTCAATCGAATCCACCTCGGGTAGCAACGGAGCGATCGGGGGCAGGTCGGAAAGCGACGACAGCCCCAACCGTTCCAGGAACAGTTCCGTCGTCACGTACAGCGTGCCACCGGTTTCCGGGTCGGTGCCGTTCTCCTCGATGAGACCGCGAGCGAGCAGGCTCCGCACGACGCCGTCGACGTTGACACCGCGCACGGCGGCGATCCGGGACCGGGTGACCGGTTGCCGATAGGCTATGACGGCCAGCGTTTCCAGCGCCGCCCTGGTCAGCTTCGACCGCTGCCCGCCCATCAGGAGCTTCTCCACGAAGGGCGCGTAGGTGTCGCGCGTGTAGAAGCGCCAACCCTCCGCGACCCGCCGCAGGTCCATGCCACTGCCCCGGTCGGTCAGATCCTCCGCCATCGTGCGCAGCAGTTCGGTGACGCGGTCCACCGGCTGCTCGAGCGCGGCCGCGAGTGACTCCTCGTTCACCGGAGCGTCCACCACCAGCAGCAGCGCCTCCAGCGCCGACGACAAGGCGGTGTCGCTCGTCAGATCCGGTAGCTCACGCTCCGGCGCGACGGCGGTGGACTCCCTGGGCTCACCGGACTCGGCGAGCCCGTCCGCGAGATCACTGTCCACGTCGAGTTCCCCCGGCGCGGGAACGCGCCCGTCGGAGTCGTGATCGTCGACTTCACTCACCCGTACTCCTCATCCTCCTGGCCCGCCGCACGGTCACGCTCGGCGTCGTCGGCGGCCTCTTCGGCCGACCCGCCCGTCCACCGCACTCGCAGCTCGGCCAACGCCTCGTCCTGGTCGAACTGCACCACCGACTCGCGGTAGAGCTCCAGCAACGCCAGGAACCGCGCCACCACCTCGATGGTGCGCTCGCAGTCGGCTACGAGCTCGGAGAACGTCGCCTGCCCCTCGTTCGCCAACCGGACCCGCAGCACGGCGGCGTGCTCCCGCACCGACACCCGCGCCACGTGCAGGTGGTCCAGTGACACGGTAGGCGGCGGCTTCGGCCGGAACACACCCACCGCCACCTCGGCGAACTTCTCCGGCGTCACACCGAGCATCACCTCGGGCAGCAGGCCCGCGTAGCGCTCCTCCAACGCCACCGAACGCGGGTAGCGGCGCAGCGCCCCAGCCTCCAGCTCCGAGAACAGAGCCGCCACCTGCTTGTACGCGCGGTACTGGAGCACCCTGGCGAACAGCAGGTCCCGCGCCTCCAGCAACGCGAGATCCTCCTCGCTCTCCACGTCCGCCGACGGAAGCAACCGGGCGGCTTTCAGGTCGAGCAGGGTGGCGGCCACGACGAGGAACTCCGTGATCTCGTCGAGGTTCCACTTCTGTCCCAGCGTGCGGGTGTAGGCGATGAAGTCGTCGGTGACCTGGTGGAGGGCGACCTCGGTGACGTCGAGCTGGTGCTGGGAGATGAGTTGCAGCAGCAGGTCGAACGGGCCCTCGAAGTTGTCCAGCCTCACCTGGAAACCGCGGGAGGGGCGCTCGGTGTCGTGCTGCTCGTCGGCGGGTGGGTTCGCGGACGGTTCCTCCGTCATCGGCTCGGGGTGTCCTCGCCGTGTTCGGCACCGTCGGCACCGTCACCACGCAGCCTGCGCACCAGCACCGAGTCGTCCCCGTGCTCCTCGAAGTCGGCGAGCACGACCGCCACGGCCTCGCGTACGATCCGGCCGCGGTCCACCACGAGACCGTGTGATCCGCGCAGCTTCAGCCGGGCGTGCTCCATCGCGAGCAGTTCGTCCCCGGACACGTACACCGTGATCTTGGCGTCGTGCTTCTGCCTGCCCGAGCCGCGCCGGGTGGTCACGGTCCTCGTCAGAGGTCGCTCCGGCTGCTCCGGCGTGGCCGCACGGGGGCTCACGGGCTCGGAGCCGTCGGTGACGTGCTCGTCGGTCCGGCGGAAGAGCTCCGAGGCGCCGGGCAACGACGCTCGCCTGCTCACCGAGCGATCACCTCGCGGGCCAGCGCGCGGTAGGACATCGCACCGGCCGACCGGGGCGCCCACCTGGTGATCGGCTCACCGGCCACGGTCGTCTCGGGGAACCGCACAGTGCGGTTGATCACCGTGTCGAACACGGTGTCACCGAACGCCTCCACCACGCGCGCGATGACCTCCTTCGAGTGCAGGGTCCTCGGATCGAACATGGTGGCGAGAATGCCGGTGATGTCGAGTTTGGGGTTCAGCCGCTCGCGCACCTTCTCGATCGTGTCGATCAACAATGCCACACCGCGCAGGCTGAAGAACTCGCACTCCAGCGGGATGATGACCCCGTCAGCGGCCGTGAGCGCGTTCACCGTCAGCAGTCCCAGCGACGGCTGGCAGTCGACCAGGATGTAGTCGTAGCGGTCGAGCACGGGGCGCAGCACCCGAAGCAACGTGTGCTCACGCCCGACCTCCGCCACGAGCTGCACCTCGGCCGCGGAGAGGTCGATGTTGCTCGGCAGCAGGTCGACGTTCTCGACGCGGGTCTCGCGGATCACGTCGTCCACCTCGACCGCCCGCTCCATGATGACGTTGTAGACGGTCTTGTCCAGTTCGTGCGGCTGGATACCGAGGCCCACGGACAGCGCGCCCTGCGGGTCGAAGTCCACCAGCAGCACCTTGCGCCCGTACTCCGCCAGCGCCGCGCCGAGGTTGATGGTCGACGTGGTCTTGCCGACGCCGCCCTTCTGGTTGCACATCGCGACGATCTGGGCGGGCCCGTGGCGGTCGACCGGCGGGGGGTCGGGAATGTGGCGCAGTGGTCGCCCCGTCGGCCCGAGCTTGGGCCCGTCGTCGGTGCCGTCGGCTGTCTTCCCGTTCCTGGTGGCCGTGGTCCTCGCGTCCCTGCTTCCCTTCGCGATACGCACGGCGGTCCGGTCGCGCTCCTCTGCGGCGGGCGAGTCGGGGCCGGGTGCCTGGTTCGGGCGGTCCGACAGGTGCCGCGCCGGCTGCGGAAAAGTCGACATGGGGCGAAAGCTCCTTGTTCGCATGGACCGGCGTCAGCGTATGACGCACGGAGAGCAGCGCCAAAGCGGCTCGCCGGTCACGACCGGAAGTACTTTCGCCCGCTCAGCCCAACGCCCGGGGGTGAGTGGTGGCGTACACCTCACGCAGGGTGTTGACCGTGACGAGCGTGTAGACCTGTGTGGTGGTCACGGAAGCGTGCCCGAGCAGTTCCTGCACCACGCGGACGTCCGCGCCCCCCTCGAGCAGGTGGGTGGCGAACGAGTGCCGCAGCGTGTGAGGCGACACCGCCGCCGAGATACCCGCCCGTTCGGCGGCCGACTTCAGCACCTGCCACGCGCCCTGCCGCGACAGCCTGCCGCCACGCGCGTTGAGGAACACCGCGCCCGTTCCCCGCCCTTTCGCGGCCAGCGCGGGGCGTGCGCGTACCAGGTAGGTGTCGAGCGCCTCCAACGCAGGGCGGCCGACCGGCACGAGGCGCTGCCGCCCGCCCTTGCCGTCGAGCACGACGGTGCGCTCGTCCCGGTCGATGTCGTCGACGTCGAGGCCGGTGGCCTCGGAGATCCGCGCCCCCGTCGAGTACAGCAGTTCCAGCAGCGCGCGGTCGCGCAGCGCCCTCGCATCCTCTCCGGCCGGTGTGTCGAGCAGTCTGAGCACGTCCCCGAGAGGCAATGCCTTGGGCAACCTGCGGGTCGGTGACGGCGGCCGCACGTCACGCGCGGGGTCCTCGTCGGTCCAGCCCTCGGCGTGGGCGAAACGGTGCAGTCCCCGCACCGCCGAGAGAGCCCGGGCCGCCGACGACGGCGCCAGCGGCGGCCGGTCGCCGTCGCCGCGCCGCAGGGCCGCTCCGAACGCGACGACGTGGTCGTGTCCCACCTGCCGCAGGTCGGTCACTCCCGAAACGGCCAGATGGTCGAGGTAGCGCCGCAGATCGCGGGCGTACCCGTCGACCGTGTTGCGAGCGGTGCCCCGCTCGACGGTCAGGTGGTTCAGGTAGGCGGCCACGACCTCGCGAGGGGGGTGCCGGGTGTCGACCTGTGCCACACGCCAACCCTAGGGGACGGCACCGACACCGCCGTTGATCAACACGGTGTCAGGCCTCGACGACCCCGGGCACGGGGCGCGTGTCACTGAACTGGTCCCGCATGGCGTCCACGCCCTCCTGGGGCCGCGCCAGTTCCACGAGGTCGTGCCGGTGGTCGCGCTTGCCCGCCGTGTCCAGCCGCATCGCCTCGTCCCGGTGCAGCTTGAGCGACTCGTCGGCCTCACCGTCGCGGTTGAACGACCACATCAGCATCGCCTCACCCTTCGGCAGCTCGTCCCCGGGCTGCCCGTCGTGGCGGCCCGTGTGCCAGGTGTGCCACGTCTTGCCGTAGCTGTTCATGAGCTGCTTCATGAGCGCCTTCTCGGCCACGGCGGGCAGTCCGGGAGCGGCGAGCTGACCGGAGAGGACCTCGTAGTTGTGCGGGTGCCAGTACGCGCGCTCCTCCCGCGGCATCGTGGCGAACAACCGCTCGGAGACGATGTACTCGACACCGATCAGGTTGGCGTCGGCCGTGTTGCCGTCGAACAACACGCACTGGAGGAAGTCCTCGTTCACCACGCGGCAGTAGTGGTGGGCCTCCATCTGCATCTCGGGATGGTCCTTCGCGCAGTGCAGGCCGACGACGTAGACGTCGAAACCCGACATCGGGCTGGCCTGCTGCAACATGTTGGCGCCCTGCTCCAGCACCGCGAGCCAACCGCTCTTGGGCTCGCCCGCGGGCTGCCGTGGTGACGGCCGGGATGGAATGGTCACGTTCATGTGCCAGACGTTGACGGAGGGGGCCGAGTCGAAACGTCCGCTCGGTACGCTTGAAGCCATGAACGGAGGTCTCGACTCGGACGACCTGCGCATCGGCACGGCGGAGCGGGAAGCGGCGAGTCGGGTCCTCGCGGACCACTTCGCCGAGGGACGCCTCACGGCCGCCGAGTACGAGGAGCGGGTCGACCGCGTTCTCGCGTCCCGCACGCGGGGCGACATCCGGCCGTTGTTCACCGACCTGCCCGCCCCGCACCCGGCCTTCCTCGCACCCGCGTCGGGCGCCGTGGTGCCCACTCCGGACACCGCCGGCGAGGTGCAGCCCGCGGAGGTGTCCGACCGCTCGGCCGTCGCGGCGGGAATCCTCCAGATCGCGTTGCCCTTCGGCTCCGGGCGGTTCTACACGGGTGACACCCGCCTGGCCGTGATCCAGCTCGTCTGCGTCGTGCTCACCTTCGGTATGGCGGGGCTGTGGCCGATCATCGACGGCATCATCCTGCTCACCCAGGGAGGCACCGACGGCAAGGGCCGCCCACTGCGGTGAGACGGCCCCGCCCTCGGTCGGTCAGCGGGTGCGGGAGGCGAACCGGGTCGGCCGGTGCCGCCATGGCGCGTCGGCGGGACGGGGCGCCTCGCCGCCGGTGAGCACGGCGTGTGCCGCGAGCAGACCTCCCACGGTGGCACCGTTGACGATCTCCCCCGACAGCACCATGGCCACCGCCCGGTCCAGCGGAACGGAGTGGACGACCAGGTCGGCCTCCTCCTCACCGTGCGCCTGGCGATCGACTCGGGTCAGCTCACGCGCCAGGAACACGCGCACGACCTCGTCCGTGAAGCCGGGCGAGGCGGCGATGTCCACGAGCGTGTCCCAGCGCCGCGCCTCGAGACCGGCCTCCTCGACGAGCTCGCGGCGGGCGGCCTCCACCGGGTCCTCCCCGTCCTGGTCGAGCAGGCCCGCGGGCAGCTCCCACAACCGGTCGCCGAGCGGGTGCCGGTACTGGTGGACGAGTGTCACGGCACCGTCGTCGTCCACGGCACACACCGCGACGGCGCCGAGGTGCTCCACAACCTCTCGCGAGGCCGTGGCGCCCCCCGGCATCACCACCTCGTCGACCCGCAGCCCCACGACGCGTCCGATGTGGATGTCGCGTGAGGACGCGACGGTGAACTCGTGGCTTCCCGGATCGCTCACCGCGCCGCCACCGGGGTCTCCGGGATCTCCACGGGCAACCGTTCAGCGGTGCGGTACGCCACGACGGCGCGGATGAAGGCGGCGAACAGCGGGTGCGGACGCGTCGGGCGCGACTTCAGTTCCGGATGCGCCTGCGTGCCCACGAAGAACGGGTGTTCCTTCTTCGGCAGTTCCACGAACTCCACGAGCCGGTCGTCCGGAGAGAGCCCGGAGAACACCAGCCCGGCGTCGGCGAGCCGCTTGCGGTAGGCGTTGTTGACCTCGTAGCGGTGCCGGTGCCGCTCGGACACCTCCCTGGTGCCGTACGCCTCCGCCACCTGCGAGCCCGCGACGAGCTTCGCCGGGTACGCACCGAGACGCATGGTCCCGCCCATGTCCCGCTCACCGGCGACGACGTCCTTCTGGTCGGCCATGGTCGAGATCACCGGGTTGGGGGTGTTCTCGTCGAACTCGGCCGAGTTCGCGTTCTTGATGCCCGCGAGGTTGCGGGCCGCCTCGATGACCATGCACTGCAGCCCCAGGCAGAGACCGAGCACGGGGATCTTGTGGGTCCTGGCGTAGTTGATCGCGCCGACCTTGCCCTCGATCCCGCGAACCCCGAAACCGCCCGGAACGAGGATTCCGTCCACACCGGACAGCGCGGCCGCGGCACCCTCGGGAGTGGTGGCGTCGTCGGAAGGCACCCACACGATCTCCACCTTCGCGCGGTGGGCGAATCCCCCCGCCCTCAGCGCCTCGGTGACCGACAGGTACGCGTCCGGCAGGTCGATGTACTTGCCGACGACCGCCACCCGGACGGTCTCGCCGGGGTTGTGCACGCGGTCCAGCAGATCCCCCCAGACCGTCCAGTCCACGTCCCGGAACGGCAGTCCGAGCCTGCGCACGACGTAGGCGTCGAGCGCCTCACGGTGGAGCACCTTCGGGATGTCGTAGATCGACGGCGCGTCGGGGCAGGCGATGACCGCCTCCGTCTCCACGTCGCACATGAGGCCGATCTTGCGCTTGAGCTCGTCCGACAGGTCCCGGTCGGCACGGCACACGAGCGCGTCCGGCTGGATACCGATGTTGCGCAGCGCGGCGACGGAGTGCTGCGTGGGCTTGGTCTTCAACTCACCGGACGGGGCGAGGTAGGGCACCAGCGACACGTGCAGGAAGAAACAGTTGTCCCGGCCGACGTCGTGGCGCACCTGCCGGCACGCCTCCAGAAACGGCAGCGACTCGATGTCGCCCACCGTTCCGCCGACCTCGGTGATCACGACGTCGGGCGTGGTGCCACTGCCGTCGTCGGCGGCCAGAGCCATGATCCGCGACTTGATCTCGTCGGTGATGTGCGGAATGACCTGGACGGTGTCCCCCAGGTACTCGCCACGCCTCTCCTTGGCGATGACCGACGAGTAGATCTGGCCGGTCGTGACGTTCGCCGTACCCGACAGGTCGCGGTCGAGGAACCGCTCGTAGTGGCCGATGTCGAGGTCGGTCTCCGCCCCGTCCTCGGTGACGAAGACCTCCCCGTGCTGGAACGGGTTCATCGTTCCGGGGTCCACGTTGAGATACGGGTCGAGCTTCTGCATCGTGACCCGGAGCCCGCGGGCCGTGAGGAGTTGTCCGAGGCTGGAGGCGGTGAGCCCCTTGCCCAGAGAGGAGGCGACGCCCCCGGTGACAAAGACGTACTTGGTTGTCCGCGGCTGAAGTCCCACGGGCTTCCACCTTATCGCACATGTGGCCGTTCGTGCCGGGCGGCTGCCCGGCGTGGCCCACCTCGCACGTGTGGGACAGTGATGGCGTGGGCGAGGAGAACACCTGGGCCGCGCCGACGGCCTCCGACGAGATCGACGCCGACGTCCGGGTTCCCGGTTCCAAGTCGATCACCAACCGCGCCTTCGTGCTCGCCGCTCTGTCGTCCGGCGAGACGCTTGTGCGCGAGCCTCTGGACTCCCGCGACGCACGGCTGATGCTGAGGGCGCTCGACGTCCTCGGCGCCGCGTCGACCGAGACCCCGGACGGCGTGCGGGTGCGACCGATGACCGTCGGTGACGGCGAGGTCCGGGTAGCGCTCGGCAACGCCGGGACGGTCGCCCGGTTCACCCCGCCGCTGGCCGCGCTCGGCTCCCGCACCGTCCACTTCGACGGCGACCCCGCCATCCGGCGCAGGCCCGTCGCCCCGCTGTTGCACGCACTGAGCTCGCTCGGCGCCGACATCGACGACGACGGCCGCGGAGCGGTTCCGTTCACGGTCCGAGGACACGGCGGCCTGGAGGGCGGGTCCGTGGAACTCGACTCGTCGGCGTCCAGCCAGTTCCTCTCCGCCCTGCTGCTGTCCGCACCTGCGTTCGAGCGCGGCGTCACGGTCCGGCTGCGAGGCAGGACCCCGAGCGAGCCGCACATCGCGATGACGCTGGACATGCTGCGCCGGTTCGGCGCCGCTCCCGAGCGCGACGGGTCGGAGTTCCACGTGCCGCCCGCCACGCTCGCGCTGGACACCTACACCGTGGAGCCCGACCTCTCGAGTGCCGCACCCTTCGTCGTCGCGCCCCTGCTGGCGGGCGGCCGGGTCCGCATCGCAGGCTGGCCCGCCGAGACGACGCAGCCGGGAGACTGGCTGCGAAGCCTCGTGCGCGAACTGGGCGGCGAGGCGGTGCTCGACACCGACGGTCTCACCGTCACCGGCAGCGGCACGGTGTCGGGCGCGGTACTCGACCTGCACGCGGTGGGCGAGCTCACCCCCGTGGTCGCGGCACTGCTCTGCTTCGCCGACGGCCCGTCGGAGATCCGGGGCGTCGCCCACCTCCGAGGCCACGAGACCGACCGGCTCGCCGCGTTGGCCACGGAGCTGTCGGCACTCGGCGGTGACGTCACCGAGACCGACGACGGCCTGCGCATCCGGCCGACGCCCTTGCGGGGCGGGGTGTTCCACACCTACGACGACCATCGCCTGGTGATGGCGGGTGCCGTGCTGGGCCTGCGAGTCCCCGGCATCGTCGTGGAGAACCCCGCCACTGTCGGCAAGACCTACCCGGGCTTCGTCACCGACTGGGAACGCGTGCTGCACGCCGGGTGAGGTGGACGCGCTCTCCGCCGCCCTCGGACCACGCCCGGGGCTGGGCCGGGGCGCCTCACGAGAACAGCTCCGCGCACCAGTCGACGAACGCGTTCCACCATCGCGGCACCTCTTCCGCGGGCACCGAGGCGGTGCCGGAGAGCGCCAACGCCACCGCGGCGGCGGCCACGGCCACGAGCCCCAGCAGAAGCAACCCGAGCCCGGACATCCGAGCGCGGTGCAACACCGCGACCGCCCTGCCATCGACGATCTTCGTTCCGAGCTTCAATCGCGTCAGGAACGTGGAGGGGTTCGACCCCGACCGGCCGCTGTCGAGGAACTCCCGCAACGTGGCCTGGAATCCGACGGTCACCACGAGAGCGGCACCGTTCGCTTCGCAGAGCAACAGCGCGAGGTCCTCCGGGTTGGCCGTCGCGGGAAACGTCACGGCGCCGATTCCCAGGTCGTGTACGCGCTCGACACCGGGTGCGTGGCCGTCCGGATGGGCGGGCACGACGATCTCGGACGCGGCTTTCAACGTCCCCACCTCGACCATGGTCGGGTCGCCGACGACGATGTCGGGCACGAAGCCCAGCTTCCGCATCGTGTCCGAAGCCTGTTCCACACCGATCAGCACGGGCTTGTGGTGCCTGACGTAGCGCTTCAGCGCCCTGACGTCCTCGGCATGACCGGCACCGGACGCGACGACCACGACGTGCCGGTCGGCCAACGGCACCCGTAGCTCCGGCACGCCCACCCCGTCGAGGACGAGGCCGCGTTCCCGGCGCAGGAACTCGATCGTGTTCGCCGAGAAGGCCTCCAACTGCGCGGACATGCCCGCGCGAGCCTCGACGACCTGGTCGGCGACGCTCTCGGGTGTCTGCACGATCCCCCTGGCGACCTCGTGGCGCCCGGCGTACACACTCCCCCCGTGCAGCCGGACCCTGCTGCCGTCACGGACCCGATGCAGCAGCTCCCCGCCGACATGGTCGACCAGCGGGATACCGGCCTTCAACAACACCTCCGGCCCCAGGTTCGGGTAACGGCCCGAGATGGACGGCGCCGCATTGATCACAGCGGCGACCTGCGCGCGCACCAGCGCGTCGGCAGTCGTCCGATCCAGGTCCACGTAGTCGATCACGGCGATGTCGCCGGGCCCGACCCGCCTCAGGACGTCCCGGATCCGGCGGTCGACACGCGCGGTACCGGTGATACCGGGCGGCGCGGGCGTGGAACGGGACGACAAGCCGGCGAGTTTCATGCCGGGATGGTGACAACCTTCGGTGTGGACGCGGGTTCGCCACGCCGCGGCGACACCCCGGGATGACCTGGACGCAGGATCACGGACCGCACGCCTGCGGCAGGCCGGGTCAGGTCGGGGTCGCCGACTGCCGCCGCTTGCTGCCGCCCGACCGCCGCGACGACGCCACCGGGGCCGGGACGGCGGATGTTTCCTTGAACTCCTCGGCCGCGTGCAGCAGTTCCTCCGCGTGCGCACGGCCGGTGGCCGTGTCGTCGAGACCCGCGAGCATGCGGGCCAGTTCGGTGACCCGCTCGTCGCCGTCGAGCGTGCGGACTCCACTGCGTGTCACGCCGTCCGCGGTCCCCTTGTCCACCACCAGATGCCGGTCGGCGAATGCCGCCACCTGCGGCAGGTGGGTCACCACCAGAACCTGGTGGGTGCGCGCGAGCCGAGCCAGCCTGCGGCCGATCTCCACGGCCGCCCGACCTCCGACCCCGGCGTCGACCTCGTCGAACACCAGGGTCTGCACCGTGTCCGCGTGGGCGAGCACGACCTCGGTCGCCAACATCACCCGGGAGAGCTCACCACCCGAGGCCGCCTTGTGCACCGGGAGGGCAGGAGCCTTCGCGTGCGCGCGCAGCAACAGCTCCACGTCGTCCACGCCGTCCGGTCCGGCGGCGAGAGTGCGCCCGTCCACGGTCAACGCCGTCTTCTCGGCCGGATCCACCTCTCTGCCTCGGACCGTGACCTCGACCGTCGCCTGCCCCATCGCCAATCCCGCCAACTCGCCGGTGATCCGCTTCGCGAGTTCGGCGGCAGCGGCCCGGCGCGCCGCCGAAAGGCGCGCGGCGTACTCCGCTAGTTCACCGGCCAGCGCGTCCCGGCGCGCCGCGAGTTTCTCGAGCGCCTCCTCCGAGGTGTCCATGCCCTCCAGCCGGGCCCGTGCCTCGTCCGCCCACGCGAGCACTCCGTCGACGTCGGCCGCGTACTTGCGGGTGAGCTTCTTCAGCTCCGCCTGCCGCGCGAGGATCGTTTCCAGCCGTTCCGGATCGGCGTCGAGCGTGTCGAGGTACGAGGTGAGTTCGCGCCCCACCTCGCCGAGCAACACCGACGCCTCCGACAGTCGCGGCTCGAGGTCCCGGAGCGTGGAGTCCTCGGCCGTGCCGAGCCTGCGCCTGGCCTCGGCGAGCAGTCCGAGCACACCCGGCAGATCGGGATCGCCCTCGGCCGACCCCACGATCGCCAGTTGCGCCGCGGTGGCGGCGTCACGCAGCTCGTCGACGGCGGCCAGCCGCCTGACCTGTTCCATCAGTTCGACGTCTTCGCCAGGCGACGGGTCGACGGCTTCGATCTCGGTGAGGCCGTGGCGCAACAGGTCGGCCTGCTGCGCCAGCTCCCGCGACCGGGCACGCCGTTCCGTCAGCTCGCGCGCCACGGCGAGCCACTCCTGCCGGACCCGCCGGTAGGCGGTCAGCGGCTCGGCGACGGAATCGCCCGCGAACCGGTCCAGCACGGCTCTCTGCTCGGCGGGCCGCAACAGCCGCAGTTGGTCGTTCTGCCCGTGAACGGCCAGGATCTGCTCGGACAGCTCCCCCAACACCCCCACCGGCACCGAACGGCCACCGAGGTGAGCACGCGACCGACCGTCCGCGCTGACCGAACGCACGGCGATCACGCTGCCGTCCTCGTCGGCGTCGGAACCCGCGTCGGACAGGATCTTCAGAGCCTGCTCCCCCGCGACGTCGGTGAACCGCCCCTCCACGATCGCCTTCGCCGCCCCCGCCCGTACCTTGGAGGCGTCCGAACGCCCACCGGACAACAGGTGCAGGCCGGTGACGACCATCGTCTTTCCGGCCCCGGTCTCCCCGGTGACAACCGTGAACCCGGGGTGCAGTTCGAGGGCGGCCTCCTCGATCACTCCGAGGCCCTGGATACGCATCTCGGCCAGCACGCCAACCACCGTAGCGACAGCCCGCGGCAAAGTGACTAACCGCGACGGGCGTGCCGCTCCCTCCATCCCTTGACCGGCAGCGAGAACTTGTGCACCAGCCGGTCGGTGAACGGGCCGTCCCACAGCCGCGCCAGGCGCACCGGCACCTCACCGGCCACCACCTGTACGCGGGTACCCGGGTCCAGGTCGACGTGCCGCAGCCCGTCACACGTCAGTACCGCGGGTGACCCGTCCGGATCGACCTGGACGGTGATCACCGACGAACGTGACACCACGAGTGGACGCGAGAACATCGCGTGGGCGTTGCTCGGGACCACCAGCAGCGCCTCCACGTCCGGCCACACCACGGGGCCACCCGCCGAAAACGCGTAGGCCGTCGAGCCCGTCGGAGTCGAGCACAGCACACCGTCGCAGCCGAACGACGACACCGGCCTTCCGTCGACCTCGATCAGCGCGTCGAGGACGCGTTCCCGCGAGCACTTCTCGACGCTCGCCTCGTTCAACGCCCACGTTCGCGCCACCACGGCATCTCCGAGCGTCACCGTGACGTCCACCGTCATGCGTTCCTCGATGCGGTAGCGACACTCCACCACACGGTCCACCGTGTCACCCAGCGCGTGGTAGTCGGCTTCGGTGAGGAAACCCATGCGCCCGAGGTTCACGCCCAGCACCGGGACACCGGCGGGCCGCGCCACCTCCGCCGCCCTCAGCAGGGTTCCGTCGCCACCGAGGACCAGCACCAGTTCCGCGCCCCGTGCCGGATCCTCGGACGGCGCCACCACGGCACACGGCAACGCCCGGTCGGGTGGCTCCACGAGCTTGCGGACCTCGTCGTCGAGCACGCGCAACCCGATGCCGGCCGCGGCGAGCCGGACCGCGACCTCGCCCGCGGCGTCGCGTGTCGTGTCCCGATCGGGATGGACGATCAACAACACCTCTCGGCGCCCGGACTCGGTCACGAAGGCCCCTTCCTCACCGCGGTGCGTACCAGCTCGTCGCGCCGCTGTCTTTCGGCGGGGTCACTGTCCCCCCTGTGGGTGTCCTTGCGCAACCACGTGAAGTACTCGACATTGCCGGACGGACCCGGCAACGGGCTTGCCACGACACCCAGAGTCCGCAGACCGCGGTCCGTGGCCTCGGCGAGCACGTCCGCCACTGCCTCCGCCCGTAGGTCGGGGTCACGCACCACTCCCCCACTGCCGAGGCGTTGCCGCCCGACCTCGAACTGTGGCTTCACCATCGGCAGCAGGTCGGCTCCCGCCGCCGCGCACTGCGCCAGCGCGGGCAGGACGAGCCGGAGGGAGATGAACGACAGGTCGGCGACCACGAGGTCCACCACGCCACCGATCGCGTCCGGGGTCAGCGTGCGCACGTTGGTCTTGTCCAGCACCGTGACGCGGTCGTCGGTACGCAGACGCCAGTCGAGCAGTCCACGACCCACGTCGACCGCGACCACGGAACGCGCGCCGTGGCGCAGCAGCACATCCGTGAACCCTCCGGTGGAGGCGCCTGCGTCGAGACAGCGCCGTCCCTCGACCTGCAGCCCTCGAGGCGTGAACTCCTCCAGCGCACCGAGCAGTTTGTGCGCCCCTCTCGAAGCCCAGCCGGGGTCGTCGTCGGTGCGCACCACGATGGCGACATCGGGTTCGACGCCGGTCGCCGGTTTCTTCGCCACCAGTCCGCGCACCGTCACCCGCCCCTCCGTGATGAGCGAGTTGGCGTGTTCCCTCGACCTGGCCAGGCCGCGGCGCACGAGTTCGGCGTCAAGACGAGCCCTACGCGGCACGATCACACCTTGTCGATGCTGGACAACGCCACGGACAACGCGGTGTGCACGGTGTCGAAACGCTCGACATGCTCGGCGGGTGGCAACTCGTCGAGATCGTCGAGCGCGGCGACGGCGCCGTCGATGGCCGCGACAGGATCGACGGCCTGCTCCTGCGGCTGCCTTCCCGGAGGCGGCCCGGGAACCGGCCGTGGCGCGGGTTCAGTCTCTGCGTGCACTCCACAACGCTAACCGATTCGGGTGCCGACTCGCCGTAACCCGTGGACATTCAGCCAAGGTCCCACGAGGCGAGCGCCTTCTCCGCCAGTGGGTCCGCCGCACGCACGCTCGACACGGGCGACGACCAGGCCACGTGGCACAGGTGACGCAACAGGCCGAGCCGATCGCCGTCGGCCGCTGTGTTCTCCACGGTGGCCACGGCGCCCTCCACGGTTACTCGCCACCCCGGCTGCGGACCGATCTCGAGTTCGGCCACGCTCACCTCCCGGGTCAGCACCGTCAGATCGGCGGCCAGGTAGTCGGGCCGTTCACCGGGTTCGGCCGCCAGCAGCCGCTGCGCCGTCGCCACTCCCGTGAGGACCACGAGCGAGCGGTACCCGGCTGCGACGGCACCGGCGATGTCGGTGTCGAGCCTGTCGCCGACGACCAGAGCCGATGTCGCACCGGAGGAACGCGCCGCCGTCCGCAGCAGCGGAGCCTCGGGTTTGCCCGCCACAACGGGTTCACAGTCGGTGGCCGCCCGGAGGGCGGCGACCATGGACCCGTTTCCGGGGAGCTGGCCGCGTTCGGCGGGCAGGGTGGTGTCGAGGTTGCATGCCACCCACCACGCGCCGGCGCGCACAGCGAGACAGGCTTCCGCGAGGTCGCTCCAACATGTGTCGGGCGAGTGTCCCTGAACCACGGCGGAGATTTCGGGATCGTACTGCCGAGTGGGCCGCAGACCGACGGACCGCACCTCCGCTTCGAGCGAGGCCGTGCCGACCACGAGCACCACCGCCCCGGCAGGCAGGCGCTCACGCAGCAACGCGGCGGCTGCCTGGGCGCTGGTGCTCACCTCCGCTGGCTGTGCCGCGACCCCGACCCGCACGAGATGCTCGGCGACCGCCTCCGGCGACTTGGCCGCGTTGTTCGTCACGAACCGCACGTTGCCGCCACGTTCGCGAACGTGGGCGATGGCCTCGGCCGCGCCCGGGATCGGGCGCGTTCCGTGGTACACGGTGCCGTCGAGGTCGAACAGCACCGCATCATGGCGGTCGAGCAGTGTCTCCGTCATCAGTTCGCCAGCTCCGCGGCGCGTTCGGCGGCGTCGGTCTCCTCCTCGACGTCGGCCTCTGCGGCGTGGAGGAACCACTGCACCGCCTCCTCCGTGCGACCGGCGGCGGCCAGGTTGTCCGCGTAGGCGTAGAACAGCCGGAAACTCCACGGCTCGCGACGCTCGGCGTCGAGGTCGGGTCCCTGGAGTGCCACGACGGCTGCGTCGAGTTGCCCGAGATCGCGCCGCGCTCCGGCCGCCACGATCCTGAGCTCGATCTCGACCTCCTTCGGCAGCGCGGAGGTGTCGGTTTCCTTGGCGACGTCCAGTGCCCGTTCGGGACGGCCGAGCGCACGCTCCGCGTCGGCGATCACCGCGACGTGGATGTCGGTGCGAGTCATACGTCGTACCGCGCGGAGTTCGGAGAGCGCCTCCGTCCATTCACCGGCGTGGTAGGCCGCCAACCCGACCGCCTCCCGTACGACAGCGATCCGCGACGCCTTCGACTTGGCGTACCGGGCGTGCGCGAGTGCTGCCTCGGGGTCCTCGTCGATGAGTGTGCCTGCGGCGACGAGATGCCGACCGATACGCTCGGCCAGGTCCTTCGGTAGCGAACGCAGCTCACGCCGCGCCTCGATGTCAAGGTCGCCGAAGTCCACGGACTCAGGCAGTTCCGGAGCCGCAAGGAGCTCGCGGGCGGCGGTGACGTCGTCGCGACGTGTTGGGCGCGTTCTCTCGTGCTGCCCCTGACGACCGTGCGACGGCCTGCGGCCGCGATCGTCCCGGCGAAAACCGGAGTCTGGTCCACGCCGGTCGGAACGCTTGTCGAAGGACCCGCGCTCGTCCTGACGCCGGTCCGATCCCCGACGGTCGTCACGGCCTCGGCCCGCGCGCTCGTCACGCCGGTCGAAGGAGCCGCGTTCGTCCCGACGCCGATCGGTCCTGCGGTCGTCACGCGCCCGGTCCGCGCGCTCGTCGCGGCGATCGAAGGAGCGGCGCTCATCACGGCGGAACTCACCACGCCGCTCGTCACGGCCCCGACCCGATCGGTCATCACGCCGGCCGAAGGACCCACGCTCGTCCCGACGCCGGTCCGATCCCCGACGGTCGTCACGGCCTCGGCCCGCGCGCTCGTCGCGACGGTCGAAGGAGCGGCGCTCATCACGGCGGAACTCACCACGCCGCTCGTCACGGCCCCGACCCGATCGGTCATCACGCCGATCGAAGGACCCACGCTCGTCCCGACGCCGGTCGTACTGTCCCCGACTGTCACGCCGGTCGAAGGACCCACGATCCTCCCGACGGTCTCGGCCGTCGCGCCCTCGATGATTCCGCTCGTTCTTTCCTTCGCGGCCCGGCGCGCCACGGCGCTCACCGAACTTCCTGTTCCCTTCGCGCGGACCATGGTCACGACGGTCCGGTCGACCGGACCTCCTGTCGTCACCTTCGCCGCGCGGACCGTTCTCGGACACGCGTTCTCCTACCTGAATTACCAACGCTGTGGAAGGCTACGGACACCACTATGGACGTAGACATACCGAAAGGCCCGTCAGTGTTGGCCGTTGGACCAACCCTGACGGGCCCTGGTGAGGTTGTGTTCGGCGGTGTCCTACTCTCCCACACCCCTTCGGGTGCAGTACCATCGGCGCTGGTGGGCTTAGCTTCCGGGTTCGGAATGGGACCGGGCGTTTCCCCTACCGCTGTGACCACCGAAACTCTGGGAAACAATCACGCCGGGTGTGTTCCCGGGGTGGTGTTTCAGAGTTGCAGAGTGGGTGCGTAGCATGTTTGTGGGCAAGCCCTCGGCCGATTAGTACCAGTCCACTCGTAAACACATTGCTGTGCGTCCATGTCTGGCCTATCAACCCCATCGTCTTTGGGGGGCCTTACCCACTCGAGGGTGGTGGGAGACCTCATCTTGGAACAGGCTTCCCGCTTAGATGCCTTCAGCGGTTATCCCTTCCGAACGTAGCTAACCAGCCATGCTCCTGGCGGAACAACTGGCATACCAGAGGTTCGTCCGTCCCGGTCCTCTCGTACTAGGGACAGCCTTCCTCAAGTCTCCAACGCGCGCGGCGGATAGGGACCGAACTGTCTCACGACGTTCTAAACCCAGCTCGCGTGCCGCTTTAATGGGCGAACAGCCCAACCCTTGGGACCTACTCCGGCCCCAGGATGCGACGAGCCGACATCGAGGTGCCAAACCATGCCGTCGATATGGACTCTTGGGCAAGATCAGCCTGTTATCCCCGGGGTACCTTTTATCCGTTGAGCGACACCCCTTCCACCAGGAGGTGCCGGATCACTAGTCCCTGCTTTCGCACCTGCTCGACCTGTCGGTCTCACAGTCAAGCTCCCTTGTGCACTTACACTCGACACCTGATTGCCAACCAGGCTGAGGGAACCTTTGGGCGCCTCCGTTACTCTTTGGGAGGCAACCGCCCCAGTTAAACTACCCACCAGGCACTGTCCCTGAACCGGCTCACGGTCCGAGGTTAGATTCCCAATCCGGCCAGAGTGGTATTTCAACAATGACTCCACAACCACTGGCGTGGCTGCTTCCCAGTCTCCCACCTATCCTACACAAGCCGAACCGAAAACCAATACCAAGCTATAGTAAAGGTCCCGGGGTCTTTCCGTCCTGCCGCGCGAAACGAGCATCTTTACTCGTAGTGCAATTTCGCCGGGCCTGTGGTTGAGACAGCCGGAAAGTCGTTACGCCATTCGTGCAGGTCGGAACTTACCCGACAAGGAATTTCGCTACCTTAGGATGGTTATAGTTACCACCGCCGTTTACTGGCGCTTAAATTCTCAGCTTCACCCCCCGAAAGGGGCTAACCGGTCCTCTTAACGTTCCAGCACCGGGCAGGCGTCAGTCCATATACCTCGACTTACGTCTTCGCATGGACCTGTGTTTTTAATAAACAGTCGCTTTCCGCTGGTCTCTGCGGCCAACCCACCCTAGCCCGCGCAGGGCTTCAGGTGTTTTGGCCCCCCTTCTCCCGAAGTTACGGGGGCAATTTGCCGAGTTCCTTAACCACAGTTCACCCGATCGCCTTGGTATTCTCTACCTGACCACCTGTGTCGGTTTGGGGTACGGGCCACGCGCGCACTCGCTAGAGGCTTTTCTCGGCAGCAGAGGATCACCCTACTTCGCCACAACGGCTATGCATCACGCCTCACCCTCGTCATTCAAGACAGCCCAGCGGATTTCCCTACCGGGCGGGCCACACGCTTACACCAGTATCACCACTGACTGGCGGGGCTACCTTCCTGCGTCACCCCATCGCTTGGCTACTACAGGATCAGGTCCCACGCACCCCACACACCACCCCGAAGGGCGGACGCGCAGGGCGGGTGGTTAGTCTCACCTGCCTCGCCAGGGACGCACACACGCGGGTACGGGAATATCAACCCGTTGTCCATCGACTACGCCTGTCGGCCTCGCCTTAGGTCCCGACTTACCCTGGGCGGAACAACCTGGCCCAGGAACCCTTGGTCATCCGGCGGCAGAGATTCTCACTCTGCATTCGCTACTCATGCCTGCATTCTCACTCCCACACCCTCCACAACTCGGTTCCCCGGCTGCTTCCCTGGATGCAGGACGCTCCCCTACCCATCCACACGACTGGACCCAAGCCCCGAAGGACCCGAGCCGATCACCTGTGTGAATGACACAGCTTCGGCGGTGTGCTTAAGCCCCGCTACATTGTCGGCGCAGAACCACTTGACCAGTGAGCTATTACGCACTCTTTCAAGGATGGCTGCTTCTAAGCCAACCTCCTGGTTGTCTCAGCGACTCCACATCCTTTCCCACTGAGCACACACTTAGGGGCCTTAGCTGGTGTTCTGGGCTGTTTCCCTCTCGACGACGAAGCTTATCCCCCGCCGTCTCACTGCCGCGCTCTCACACACCTGTATTCGGAGTTTGGTTGACTTCGGTAAGCCGGTAAGCCCCCTAGGCCATCCAGTAGCTCTACCCCAGATGTGAAACACGCGACGCTGCACCTAAATGCATTTCGGGGAGAACCAGCTATCACGGAGTTTGATTGGCCTTTCACCCCTACCCACAGCTCATCCCCCAGGTTTTCAACCCTGGTGGGTTCGGGCCTCCACACCGTCTTACCGGCGCTTCACCCTGGCCATGGGTAGATCACCCCGCTTCGGGTCTAGACCACGCGACTACAACGCCCTGTTCAGACTCGCTTTCGCTCCGGCTACCCCACTCGGGTTAACCTCGCCACGCAGCACTAACTCGCAGGCTCATTCTTCAAAAGGCACGCCATCACCCCACAGGGCTCTGACGGCTTGCAGGCACACGGTTTCAGGTACTCTTTCACTCCCCTCCCGGGGTACTTTTCATCTTTCCCTCACGGTACTCGTCCGCTATCGGTCACTAGGAAGTATTTAGGCTTACCGGGTGGTCCCGGCGGATTCACAGCGAATTCCACGGGCTCGCTGCTACTCGGGAACACCACCAAGACAATGCCATGCAGTTTTCGCGTACGGGACTCTCACCCACTCCGGTCACGCATCCCAACGTGTTCCGCTAACCACACACACCATCCCCAGCAGTGTCAGCTACTGGACAGTGGCTCCCACAACACCGCACACACAACGCCTGACAGCTTCACCATGTGCACGGTTTAGCCTCTTCCGCTTTCGCTCGCCACTACTCACGGAATCACGGTTGTTTTCTCTTCCTACGGGTACTGAGATGTTTCACTTCCCCGCGTTCCCTCCACACCGGCTATACATTCACCGGCGGGTGACACCCCATCACGGGTGCCGGGTTTCCCCATTCGGACATCCTCGGATCACAGCTCGGTTGACAGCTCCCCGAGGCTTATCGCAGCCTCCCACGTCCTTCATCGGCTCCTAGTGCCAAGACATCCACCATGTGCCCTACACAACTTGACCACAAAGATGCTCGCACCCACTCTGCAATTCTCAAACACCACGCCAGAAACAACACAGCGTGTTGCCTCAAAACCCAACAGCGTGCCAGCGATCCGGTCGACACCCCCGCACCCCAACGGCACGGGCCGGCATCCACCACTAGTAGCGGTTCACACTAAGCTCTAACGAGCAGTCAAGCTCCTTAGAAAGGAGGTGATCCAGCCGCACCTTCCGGTACGGCTACCTTGTTACGACTTCGTCCCAATCGCCAGTCCCACCTTCGACCACTCCCTCCCCGAAGGGTTGGGCCATGGGCTTCGGGTGTTACCGACTTTCATGACGTGACGGGCGGTGTGTACAAGGCCCGGGAACGTATTCACCGCAGCAATGCTGATCTGCGATTACTAGCGACTCCGACTTCACGCAGTCGAGTTGCAGACTGCGATCCGAACTGAGACCGGCTTTGAGGGATTCGCTCCACCTCACGGTATCGCCACCCACTGTACCGGCCATTGTAGCATGTGTGAAGCCCTGGACATAAGGGGCATGATGACTTGACGTCATCCCCACCTTCCTCCGAGTTGACCCCGGCAGTCTCCCACGAGTCCCCGGCATTACCCGCTGGCAACATGGGACAAGGGTTGCGCTCGTTGCGGGACTTAACCCAACATCTCACGACACGAGCTGACGACAGCCATGCACCACCTGTGCACCAGCCACAAGGGAAACCCCATCTCTGAGGCGATCCGGTGCATGTCAAGCCCAGGTAAGGTTCTTCGCGTTGCATCGAATTAATCCACATGCTCCGCCGCTTGTGCGGGCCCCCGTCAATTCCTTTGAGTTTTAGCCTTGCGGCCGTACTCCCCAGGCGGGGCGCTTAATGCGTTAGCTACGGCACGGGACGCGTGAACAGCACCCCACACCTAGCGCCCAACGTTTACGGCGTGGACTACCAGGGTATCTAATCCTGTTCGCTCCCCACGCTTTCGCTCCTCAGCGTCAGTTTCGGCCCAGAGACCCGCCTTCGCCACCGGTGTTCCTCCTGATATCTGCGCATTCCACCGCTACACCAGGAATTCCAGTCTCCCCTACCGAACTCAAGTGATGCCCGTATCCACCGCCCGCCCACGGTTAAGCCGCAGGTTTTCACGGCAGACGTGACACACCGCCTACGAGCTCTTTACGCCCAATAATTCCGGACAACGCTTGCACCCTACGTATTACCGCGGCTGCTGGCACGTAGTTGGCCGGTGCTTCTTCTCCCGGTACCGTCACTTGCGCTTCGTCCCGGGCGAAAGGGGTTTACAACCCGAAGGCCGTCATCCCCCACGCGGCGTCGCTGCATCAGGCTTGCGCCCATTGTGCAATATTCCCCACTGCTGCCTCCCGTAGGAGTCTGGGCCGTGTCTCAGTCCCAGTGTGGCCGGTCACCCTCTCAGGCCGGCTACCCGTCGTCGCCTTGGTAGGCCATCACCCCACCAACAAGCTGATAGGCCGCGGGCTCAACCTGTACCGCCGGAACTTTCCACACCCCACCATGCGGTGAGGCGTCCTATCCGGTATTAGACCCAGTTTCCCGGGCTTATCCCAGAGTACAGGGCAGATTACCCACGTGTTACTCACCCGTTCGCCACTCATCCACCCAGCAAGCTGGGCTTCAGCGTTCGACTTGCATGTGTTAAGCACGCCGCCAGCGTTCGTCCTGAGCCAGGATCAAACTCTCCAACAATGAACAGTCAATCCGATGACTCACATGTCATCTCAAAGAAACCCACAAAAAAGGGGCTCAAAAGAGCACTACTAGCATGACAATCACTAGCACACTGTTGAGTTCTCAAACAACACACATTGTGTTTTGGCACCCCACAGACGTGCCACACCCCAACATCGTAACCAACTGGTTTCAAGTCAGGATTGTGGCCCCACACCTGGAGGACCGACCAGCAACGTTACCCGGTGCGTTCCGCGCTGTCAAACCCTCTCGGGTCTGACCCGCTCGCCCCGGCCGTCCCTGGCGACGAAGAGAAGATTACACGCCCCTGAAACCCACTCAAACAGGGGGGTCCCCTAACCACGTTTCCGCAGGTCAGACACTCCGCCAGAGCCGGAAACGGCGGAGGCCACCGAGCTGTCCGCTTCGCGCGGTGATCAGTGGCCTCCGCCGGATCGGTTGTCGGACGCGGCGGTCACTGCCGCGCGCGGACACCTGCCAGAGTCTTCTTGCCGCGGCGGACCACGAGCCAACGACCGTGTAGAGCATCCGACGACTCCGGCGTCCAATCCTCATCGACGATCTTGGTGTTGTTCACGTACGCACCGCCTTCCTTCACGGTGCGGCGGGCTGCTCCCTTGCTCTCGACCAGCCCTCCGGCGACGAGGAGGTCGACGATCGTGGGCCCATCGGCAAGCTTCACCTCGCCCGTGGGTACTTCGGCCATGACCGCATCCAACGTGGCCCCGTCGAGCTCCCGCAACTCACCGCGGCCGAACAGTGCCTGACTGGCGGCGACGACCTGCCGTGTCTGCTCGGGACCGTGCACGAGATCGGTCAGCTCCTCCGCGAGCCGACGTTGCGCCTGCCGCGCCGCCGGCCGTTCCCGCGTCGCCGTTTCCAACTCCCCGATCTCGTCGGCGTCGAGGAAGGTCAGCAGCTTGAGGCAGCGCACGACATCGGCATCAGGAAGGTTGAGGAAGTACTGGTACCACGCGTACGGCGACGTCATCTCCGGGTCGAGCCACACGTTGCCGCCGCCGGTCGACTTGCCCAGCTTGCGCCCCTCGGAATCCGTGATCAGCGGCGTCGTCAACGCGTGCACCTGCGCGCCGTGCACCCGGCGGACGAGATCCACGCCGGCCACGATGTTGCCCCACTGGTCGGAGCCGCCCATCTGGAGACGGACGTTGTAGCGTTCGAAGAGCTCCCGGTAGTCCGTCGCCTGGAGCAGCATGTAGCTGAACTCGGTGTAGGAGATGCCCTCGCCCTCGAGCCTGCGCTTGACCGTTTCCCGCGCGAGCATCGTATTGACCGAGAAGTGCTTGCCGATGTCACGGAGGAACACGGGCACGGTCATCGAACCGAGCCAGTCGAGGTTGTTCACCTCGATCGGGGGCACCTCGGGATGGTCGAAGTCAACGAAGCGGGCGAGCTGACCGCGGAGCCGGTCAGCCCATTCCCGAACCTGCTCCTCGGAGTTGAGCACCCGCTCGCCGACATCCCTCGGGTCACCGATCAGGCCGGTACCGCCACCGGCGAGGAGTACCGGCCGGTGGCCCGCGTTCTGGAACCGTCGCAGCATGAGCATCTGCACGAGGTGACCGGCGTGGAGGCTGGGCGCCGTCGGGTCGAAGCCCGTATAGACGACGAGCGGACCGCCATCCAGATCTCGCCGCAACGCATCGAGGTCGGTGGACTGCGCGATCAGGCCGCGCCAGGACAGCTCGTCAAGAATGTGCTCGCTCACGTGCCCATTGTCCCCACCTCGCGGAACACCACGGTCCGGGGGACGACCATACTGCTCCGGTGGAGTCCCGAGGCCTGAGACCGGACGGCACGATCGCTCGCGAGGGTGCGCTCTCGCGGGTGCCCGCCATGTTCCGACCCGTGGTGGAAGCGGCGCGGGCTCGGATCACCGCCGCCTTCGGGCCGGACCGGCTGCACAGCGCGTACCTGTACGGCAGCGTACCCCGAGGTACGGCGACACCCGGGGTGTCGGACCTCGACCTGTTCCTGGCGCTGCGGCACGAACCTGTCGACACCGACCGCGGGAACGCCCGGGCAGTCGAGGAGGAACTCGACCGTGCTTTCCCCCAGATCGCCGGCGCTGCCGTCGGCCTCGCCTCCGCACCGGACCTGCTCAGCGACCGCGAACGATACGACGGCGGGTTCTTCGTCGCGTGCCTGTGCACCCCTCTGATCGGCGACGACCTCGCAGCACTCCTGCCCCGGTACCGGCCCACGTCGCTGCTCGCTCGCGAGACCAACGGCGACCTCGGTCTGCTGCTCCCCCGGTGGCGGGCACGCGCCCGGCAGGCCATGACGGAGGCCGACCGCAAGGCACTCGGCCGGAGCGTCGGCCGACGTCTCGCACGCACGGCGTTCACGCTCGTGATGCCGCGCTGGGGTGGTTGGACCAGTGATCTGAAGTGCACAGCCGAGATCGCGGGGCGCTACTACCCCGAACGAGCCGGGCAGTTCCGGCTCGCGGTCGCGACCGGCCTCGGCTCACCCGCCGACGCGGGCGTGCTCCGGACGCTCCTCGACGACCTCGGCCCCTGGCTCGTCACGGAGTACGCGGCGATACACGGGCTGAAGGCGCCAAGGACCTGAGCATGTCCGGTCACGTCCGGCGCCGGGCGCGCCCGTTGCGTCGGTACGTGCTGACGGCAGGCGAACCGTCGACCCAGAATCGCCACGGAACGTCCTTGGCGGCGGCCACACCGACGCGCGGCCCCGACCGGATGTCCTCCGCCCCTACGGGCTCTCCGGCCAGCAGCCGAACCGGTGAGGCGGGGTCTGTGAGGTCGAGCCCGTTGTGGGCGCGGTCGAGTCCCAACACGGACGTCAGGACAGCGGGCCCCTTCGCCACGAGTCCGCCGCCGCGGGCCGTCGGGCGGCGGGAGCGAGCCAGCTCCCTGCCCTCGAGCACCTCTCCCGCACGCAGCAACACCGCGCCGGGTTCACCGTCGTTGAGCCCCACGACGTTCGCGCAGAAGTGCATTCCGTAGACGAAATACACGTAGAGGTGCCCTGCAGGCCCCCACATCACCTCGTTTCGCGGCGTCCGTCCGCGGTAGCAGTGCGACGCTGGATCGTCCAAGCCCCGATACGCCTCGACCTCCACGAGACGGACCCGGACCGTGCCCTGATCGCTGCGTGACTCGAGTTCACAGCCCAACAGGCTCAGGGCCAGGTCCACCGGGTCGATCGCAAGTTCCTCACGACGGACCACTCGTCGTGTCATAACCTCGTCCGTCACCGCGCTCCCCTCGCCGACTCGCCGCGACCAGGGTAATGGGCGGTGTTCCCTACCGCGCCCACGCACGCAGCTCGGCCAGCCGAGCCTCCAGCCGTTCCCGCTGTTCGGTGACGCGGTCCGGAGCCGTCCCCCCACGGGAGTCGCGGGACGCCACGGAACCCTGGACGGTGATCACCGCGCGGACCTCCGGCGTCAGTGCCGGATGGATCTCGGCGAACTCGTCGTCGGTGAGAGCGTCCAGTCCCACACCCCGCCCCTCGGCGACGCGCACGCACTCCCCCGCTGCTTCGTGGGCACGCCGGAAGGGGACACCCTGGCGGACCAGCCACTCGGCGATGTCGGTGGCGAGCGTGAACCCGGCCGGAGCCAATTCGGCGAGCCGGTCGGTGTGGAACGTCAGCGTGCCGATCATTCCCGCGATCGCGGGCAGGAGCAGCTCCAACTGGTCCACGGAATCGAAGACCGGTTCCTTGTCCTCCTGCAGATCCCGGTTGTAGGCCAGCGGCTGCGCCTTCAGGGTGGCCAACAGACCGGTGAGGTTGCCGATCAACCGCCCGGCCTTACCCCTGGTGAGCTCGGCCACGTCCGGATTCTTCTTCTGGGGCATGATCGAGCTGCCGGTGGCCCACGCGTCATCGAGAGTCACATAGCCGAACTCGGCGGTGTTCCAGATGATGACTTCCTCGGCGATCCGCGAGAGGTTCACGCCGAGCATCGCGACGGCGAAACAGAACTCGGCCGCGAAGTCACGGGACGCCGTGCCGTCGATCGAATTGTCCACCGAAGTGGGGAAACCCAGCTCGTGCGCCACGGCCTCCGGATCGAGGCCCAGCGACGACCCGGCCAACGCGCCCGACCCGTACGGTGATTCGGCCGCGCGCGCGTCCCAGTCGCGCAACCTGCCGAGATCACGCACGAGCGCCTGCGCGTGGGCGAGCAGGTGGTGCGCGAGCAGCACCGGTTGGGCGTGCTGGAGGTGGGTGCGACCGGGAAGCACGGCATCGGGATGGCTGATGGCCTGCGCGACGAGTGCGTCCACGACATCGAGGGTGCCGGACGTCACGCGCCGCGCGGCGTCACGCAGCCACATACGGAACAGCGTGGCCACCTGGTCGTTGCGCGACCTGCCCGCCCGCAGCTTCCCCCCGAGCTCCTCACCCGCACGCTCCAGCAGCCCTCGCTCCAGCGCGGTGTGCACGTCCTCGTCGGCCACGGTCGGGGTGAACTCACCCGACTCCACGTCCTCGGCGAGCCGGTCGAGCGCGGCGAGCATGTCGTCGAGCTCGGTGTCGGTCAGCAGACCCGCACGATGCAACACGCGGGCGTGGGCCCGCGAGCCCGCGATGTCGTACGGCGCCAGCCGCCAGTCGAAGTGGGTCGACGCGGACAACGCCGCCATCGCCTCGGCCGGTCCCTCAGCGAACCGTCCACCCCACAGCTTCATCGTGTCCCCTCCCGGGCTGCCGGTACCGGTGAGGCCACCCGCACCCACCGTGCCGAGTGGCCCCACCGTTGTCGTGACGTCGCGTCAGTTGCTCTTGCTCTGCTGCCGCTTGGCGGCGATCTTGCTGGGCAGACCCCACAGTTGTACGAAGCCCTTGGCCAGCGACTGGTCGAACGTGTCGCCCTCGTCGTAGGTGGCGAGGTTGAAGTCGTACAGCGACTCGTCACTGCGCCGGCCGGTGACCGTCGCGTTGCCACCGTGCAGGATCATCCGGATGTCACCCGACACGTGTTCCTGGGCCTTGGCGACGAAACCGTCGAGCGCCTCCTTCAACGGCGAGAACCACAGACCGTCGTAGACGAGCTCACCCCAACGCTGTTCCACCTGCCGCTTGAAGCGCGCCAGATCACGCTCGACCGTGACGTTCTCCAGCTCCTGGTGCGCCGTGATCAACGCGATGGCGCCCGGGGCCTCGTAGACCTCGCGGCTCTTGATGCCCACCAGCCGGTCCTCGACCATGTCGAGCCTGCCGATGCCGTGCGCTCCGGCCCGGCGGTTCATCTCCTGGATCGCCTCCAGGACGGTGACCTCCTTGCCGTCGATCGCCACCGGAACGCCCTTCTTGAAGGTGATGACCACCTCGTCGGGAGCCTGGAAGTGGACGGTCGGGTCCTGCGTGTAGGAGTAGACCTCCTTCGGAGGCTCGTTCCAGAGATCCTCCAGGATGCCGGTCTCCACTGCACGACCCCAGACGTTCTGGTCGATGGAGAACGGCGACTTCTTCGTGACGTCGATCGGAAGATTGCGTTCCTCGGCGTAGGCGATCGCCTTCTCGCGGGTCCACGCGAAGTCACGCACGGGGGCGATCACGTTCAGATCCGGGGCCAGCGCGCCGATGCCCACCTCGAAACGCACCTGGTCGTTGCCCTTACCCGTGCAGCCGTGCGCCACCGTGGTGGCGCCGTGGTACTTGGCCGCCTCGGCGAGATGTTTGACGATCAACGGCCGGGACAGCGCGGACACCAGCGGGTACCGATCCATGTAGAGCGCGTTCGCCTGCAGCGCCGGAAGGCAGTAATCGTCGGCGAACTCGTCCCGGGCGTCGGCAACCACCGCCTCCACCGCACCGCAGTCGAGCGCACGCTTGCGGATGGTCTCCAGGTCCTCACCGCCCTGGCCGAGGTCGACGGCGACGGCCACCACTTCGGCACCGGTCTCTTCGGCGATCCAACCGATCGCCACGGAGGTGTCGAGCCCGCCCGAGTACGCGAGCACCACCCGCTCAGTCATTGTCCTTCTCCTCATTCACGTTCGTGTCCGCGTTCGACGACCGCTGTGCCAGCGTGGTGAAACGTTCGGCCAACTCCTTGCCCGACAACGGTTCCCTGGCGATCACCGCGATCGTGTCGTCGCCGGCGATCGAGCCGACGACCTCGTCCAGCGCTGCCCTGTCGATGGCGCTGGCCAGAAACTGCGCCGCGCCCGGAGGGGTGCGCAGCACCATGAGATTGCCCGAGGCATCGGCCGAGACCATGAACTCGGCCAGCAACCTCGACAGCCGCGTCGTGCCTCCCTGCACGCCTTTCACGGGACTCCCGTCCTCGGGAATCACGTAGACCGGGGCGCCTGAGTCCGCGCCCCTGAGCTTCACGGCACCCAGCTCGTCGAGGTCCCGCGACAGCGTGGCCTGCGTGACCTCGATCCCTTCCGCGGCAAGCAGCTTCGCCAGCTCGGTCTGGCTGCGGATGGCCATGCTCGACACCAGCTCGGTGATCCTCGCGTGACGCCGGGCCCGGTTCATTCCGCCCGTGGCGGAAGATCGGTGGGACTGCGTGGTCATCGTCGCTCCTGCCGCAGCAACCACACCAGAAGCGCCTTCTGAGCGTGCAACCGGTTCTCCGCCTCGTCCCAGACCGCGCTGGCGGGTCCGTCGATCACCTCGTCGGTGATCTCCATGCCGCGGTGCGCGGGCAGGTCGTGCAGCACGATGGTGTCCTTGCCTGTCCTGGCGAGCAGGTCGGTGTTCACCTGGTAAGGCAGGAACGGCGTCACCCGGTCCTTGCCGTCACCTTCCTGTCCCATCGAGGTCCATGCATCCGTGGTCACCACATCGGCACCGTCCACCGCCGCGTGGGGGTCGGTGAACACGGCGGCGCTCCCACCGGTCTCCTCGGCGCGCTTCGCCACCGCGTCGAGTACCCAGGGAAGCGGGTGGAAACCCTCCGGCGCCGCGACCCGGACGTGCATTCCCGCCGTGACACCGCCCAGCAGCAGAGAATGAGCCATGTTGTTGGCACCGTCGCCGAGATACGTCAGTGTGAGTCCCGCGAGCGCACCCTTACGTTCACGAACGGTGAAGAGATCGGCGAGGATCTGGCAGGGGTGGAATTCGTCGGTGAGGGCGTTCACGACGGGAACCGTGGCCGCTGCCGCGAACTCGTCGATCCGTTCCTGACCGAACGTGCGCCACACCACGAGGTCGGTGTAGCGGGACAGGACACGAGCGGTGTCGCCGATGGTCTCCTCACGCCCCAGCTGCATACTGTGGCCGTCGACGACCACGGCGTGGCCACCGAGCTGGCTGATCCCGGCCTCGAACGAGAAGCGGGTGCGGGTCGAGTTCTTCTCGAAGATCACCGCGACCGTTTTCGGCCCGGCAAGCGCGTCGCCGTACGGCTGTTGCTTCAACTTGGCGGCGAGATCGAGCACCTCGGCCTGCTCACTGGGCGTGAGGTCGTCGTCGCGGAGAAAGTGGCGTGGCATGTCAATCGTCCTTCGAAGTGGCGGCGTCGAAGGCCGCGGGCAGTGCGGCGAGCAGAGCGTCGGCCTGCTCCTGGCTCACGACCAACGGGGGTGCCAGCCTGACCACGTCGGGCTGGACGGGGTTGACGAGGAAACCCGCTCGCTGTGCCGCTGCGGCGACCCCCGCCGAGACGGCGCTGTTCAGCACGACACCGAGCAGCAAGCCCGCGCCGCGCACCGTGCGCACCAAGGGGTGATCGAGACGTTCCAGGCCGGCCGAGATCTCCTTGCCGAGCGCAGCGGTGTGTTCGAGCAGGCCGTTCGCGGCGATGGTGTCGAGGACAGCGAGCCCCGCGGCGCAGCAGACCGGGTTGCCACCGAACGTCGTACCGTGCTGTCCCGGCTCGAAGAGCGTCGCAGCCTCGCCGAACGCCAGGCACGCGCCGAGGGGCAACCCACCACCGAGTCCCTTCGCCAGCGTCACCACGTCCGGCTGGATGCCCGTCTGCTGGTATGCGAACCAACTTCCGAGCCTGCCGACGCCTGTCTGGACTTCGTCGACGACGAGAAGGACACCGTGCCGTCTGGTGATCTCCCTGGCCGCCCTCAGGTAGTCGTCGCCGGGGACCACGACGCCGTTCTCACCCTGGACGGGTTCCACGACGAAAGCCGCGGTGTCGGAGTCGATGGCCCGCTCCAAGGCGGGAACGTCACCGAACGGCACGTGCCGCACTCCGGGAACCAACGGCTCGAAGGGCGCGCGCTTGGCCGGTTGCCCGGTCAAGGCCAGCGCACCCATCGTACGCCCGTGGAAGCCGCCCTCAGTGGCGACGACCGTACTCCTGCCCGTACGCCGAGCCAGTTTGAACGCCGCCTCCACAGCCTCAGCACCGGAATTGCAGAAGAGCACCTTGCCGTCTCCGGCACCCGACAGCTCGAGCAGTCGCTCCGCCAGCGTCAGCGCGGGTTCGTTGAGGTAGAGGTTCGACGTGTGCCCGATCGTCGCGATCTGCCTCGTCACGGCCGACACCACGGCGGGATGGGCGTGCCCGAGTGCGTTGACGGCGATGCCCGTCACGAAATCGAGGTATCGCCGGCCGTCGGCGTCCCACACCACGGCGCCCTCACCACGGACGAGGTTCACCGCCGGGGTGCCGTAGTTGTTCATCATCACGGAACGCCACCGTGCTTGAGCGTCCTCATTGGACATCGTCAACCCCCTTGCTCGGTACCACCATGGTTCCGACGCCGCGCGACGTGAAGACCTCCAGCAACACGGAGTGCGCGAGTCGCCCGTCGATCACGTGTGCGCGGCGCACCCCGCCTCGGATGGCCCGCAGGCACGCTTCCATCTTCGGGATCATTCCGCTCGCCAGGCTCGGCAGAAGGTTTTCGAGTTCGTCGGCGTCGATGCGATCCACCAGCGAGGAGCGGTCGGGCCAGTTCGCGTAGAGGCCTTCCACGTCGGTCAGCACCACCAACTTCTCAGCCCGCAGGGCAGAGGCGAGCGCTCCGGCCGCTGTGTCGGCGTTGACGTTGTGGACGACACCGTCCGTGTCCGGCGCCACCGTGGACACCACCGGGATCCGACCCGCGTTCACGATGTCGAGTACCGCATCCGGGTTCACATCGACGACCTCGCCGACCAGGCCGACATCGACAGGCTCACCGTCCACCGTGGCCTGTTTGCGTTCCGCGGTGAAAAGGCGGGCGTCCTCCCCCGAGATCCCCACAGCGTAAGGGCCATGGGCGTTGATCAAGCCGACCAGCTCCCGGCTCACCTGACCGACCAGCACCATGCGCACGACATCCATCGTCTCGGGCGTCGTCACCCGGAGGCCGCCCTTGAACTCGCCCTTGATTCCCAGGCGGTCGAGCATCGCGGTGATCTGTGGGCCACCGCCGTGGACGACGACCGGACGCAGACCCGCGATCCGAAGGAACACCATGTCCTGCGCGAAGGCCCGCTTCAGTTCGTCGTCGACCATCGCGTTTCCGCCGTACTTCACGACGACCGTGGCGCCGTGGAAGCGTTGCAACCACGGAAGCGCCTCGATCAGCACGCTCGCCTTCTCCGCGGCGGCGGCGAGCCGTTCGTCGACCGGAACGATGGAGTGCTTGTCCGTCATGTCGAGTACGCCGAGTTCTCGTGCACGTAAGCGTGGGTCAGGTCGTTGGTCCAGATCGTCGCCGACTGCCGCCCAGCCTTGAGGTCCACGGTTACCGTGACCTCACGGCCGGACAGGTCCACGGTGTCCCTGGGTTCACCCGGTTCGCCCCCACGGCAGATCCACACACCGTTGAACGCGACGTCCAATGCCGAGGGCTCGAACACGGCGTCGGTCGTGCCGACCGCGGCGAGAATCCGGCCCCAGTTCGGGTCCTTTCCGTACACTGCGGTCTTGAAGAGGTTGCTGCGGGCGATGGCCCTGCCGACCACGAGCGCGTCGTCCTCCGTGGCCGCATTCACCACCTGGATCTCGATGTCGTGCTCGGAGCCCTCCGCATCACGAAGCAACTGCTGTGCGAGATCATGACAGGCCTCTGTCAGCAACGACGTGAACTCGTCGGCGTCCGGAGTCTCCCCGGACGCGCCGCTGCACATCAGCAACACGGTGTCGTTGGTCGACATGCAGCCGTCGGAGTCCAGCCGGTCGAAGGTCTCGCGGGTGGCAGTGCGCAATGCCCTGTCCGCGGTCTCGGCGTCGATCGCCGCGTCCGTGGTCACCACGACCAGCATCGTCGCGAGCGCGGGTGCGAGCATGCCCGCGCCCTTCGCCATGCCTCCGATCGTGTAACCCCTGCCCTCTCGCACGACCTGCTTGCTGTGCGTGTCGGTGGTCATGATCGCTTCCGCCGCCGAAACACCACCGTCTGCCGACAGCTTCGCGGCAGCCGCCTCGATACCCGCGTTCAACGCATCGCGATCGAGTGTCTCACCGATCAGCCCGGTGGAACACACGACGACGTCGATGGCTCCGAAGCCCAGCTGCTGAGCGACCAGCTCCGCCGAAGCGTGGGTGGTCTGGAAACCTGCCGGGCCGGTGTAGCAGTTGGCACCACCGGAGTTGAGCACCACCGCCCTCGCGCTGCGGTCAGCCATCACCTGCTCGCTCCACAGCACCGGGTTCGCCTTGCACCGGTTGGTGGTGAACACGGCCGCGGCCACGTCGGACGGACCGTCGTTGACGACCAGTGCGACGTCCGGTTTTCCGCTGCTCTTGAGTCCCGCGGCGACACCGGCGGCGCGGAATCCGCGGGGCGTGGTGACCGTCATGCTCCTGCCTCCGCTGAGCCGGGAACGGACATCATGGGGCGACTCCTGTCATCGGCAGCCCGGCGGTCTCCGGGAGACCGAGGGCGATGTTCATGGACTGCACGGCCGCGCCCGCCGTGCCCTTGGTGAGGTTGTCGAGCGCGGCCACCACGACGAGGCGATCTGCGTCGACGTCCACCGCCACCTGGAGCAGCACCATGTTGGACCCGACCGTGGCGGCCGTCGTCGGCCACACTCCCTCCGGCAGCACCGAGACGAAGTGCTCGTCGCCGTAGGCCTTCTCGTAGACACTCCGTACCGTGTCGTGGGCGACGTCCCCGGCGAGCGGGGCACTGGCAGTGGTGAGAATGCCGCGCGGCATCGGGGCGAGCACAGGCGTGAAGGACACGGTCACGGGGCGACCGGCGACCGCGCTGAGGTTCTGGACGAACTCGGGTGTGTGCCGGTGCGCTCCCCCGACGCCGTACGCGCTCGCGGAGCCCATCACCTCGGACCCGAGCAGGTGCGGCTTCAGACTCTTGCCCGCACCCGAGGTACCGGTCACCGAGACGATCGTCACCTCCGGCCGGAGCAGCCCGGCGGCGAACGCGGGCGCCAATGCGAGCGATCCGCCTGTCGGGAAGCAACCCGGCACCGCAACACGAGTCGTGCCTCGGAGAGACTCTCGACCACCCGGCAACTCGGGAAGCCCGTAGGGCCAGGTACCGACGTGCTCGCTGCCGTACCACCGTTCCCAGTCGGACGCGTCCGTCAACCGGTGATCGGCGCCGAGGTCGATCACGAGCGCCTCGTCTCCGAGTTGGGCGGCAATACCACCGGAGTGGCCGTGAGGCAGGGCGAGAAACACCACGTCATGCCCCGCCAGCGTCTCGGCTGTGGTCTCCTGGACAAGACGGTCGGCCAGCGGCCCGAGGTGCGGTTGGTGCTGCCCCAACGGAGTGCCCGCGCTACTCGCGGCCGTGAGCGCACCGATCTCGATGTCCGGGTGCGCGAGCAGGAGTCGCAACAACTCTCCACCCGCGTAGCCGGTCGCACCGGCCACCGCTGCCTTCACCGTCATGCGAATGATTATGCATGACTATGCAAATCCAATCAAGACGAGGGGTGTTCTTCACTGGGGATTCGCTCATGTGTTCGATACTATCGACGCGATCTCCCACCCACAGTTCCCGGAACGGGTGACGTATGCACGAGCAGGACAGACCGCACGACAGCACCCCTGTGGTGACCGCCGTCCGCAAGGGACTGGCCGAACTCGCCGACCCCGAGAAGGCGCCTGCCATGCAGCGCTACATGAGGTCTGCCATGCCGTTCCTAGGCGTGCAGAAGCCGGAACGACACCGGCTCGCGCGCCAGATCATGCGCGAGTCGCCTCTGCCCGACCGAGAAAGCTGGCAGCGCGCCGTACTCGAACTGTGGGACCACGCCACCTACCGCGAGGAACGCTATCTCGCACTCGACCTCACCGGCCACCGCGCCTACGCCCGGTGGCAGACTCCGGACCTACTGCCCCTCTACGAACATCTGGTCGCCACAGGCGCGTGGTGGGATTTCGTCGACGAGATCGCCGTCAACCGTATCGGCCCGCTCCTCAGAGCCGACTTCGCCTCCGTGGCTCCGGTCCTGCGGAGCTGGGCCCGCGATCCCGACCGGTGGAAGCGCCGCGTCGCCGTTCTGAGTCAGAACGCGTCGGGAGTCGACACGGACACAGCCCTGCTGACCGACTGCATCGAGGCGAACCTCGCCGATCCCGACTTCTTCCTCCGCAAGGCCATCGGCTGGGCTCTTCGGCAGTACGCCAGGACCGATCCCGACTGGGTGGAGGTCTTCGTGGCGAACCATCCCGGTCTCTCACCGCTGTCGCGCCGAGAGGCGCTCAGACACCGACGCTGAGGTGGCCGCCCACCCACGCGGACGGCCACACACACCCGTCAGCCCCGCAGTACCGCACCGAACCGCTCGCCGGCCAGGGCCACGGCGGCGTCGCGCGCCTTCGTGGCCTCCTCGACGGTCAGCGTGCGATCGGGTGCGCGGAAACGGAGCTTGTAGGCAAGCGACCTCTTTCCCGCACCGATCTGCTCGCCCTCGTAGAGGTCGAACAACGACACGTCCTCCACCAACTCGCCCGAGCCCTCCCGCAAAGCCGCCGCCAGCGCCGCAGCAGGTACCTCGTTGTCGACGACGAGCGCCACATCGAGCAGCACCGGCGGGAACGGCGAAATGGACGGCGCGGGCCTGCGGTCCACCACTGGAATCGCGTCGAGATCGAGCTCCATCACGGCGGTCCGCTTCGGAAGCCCGAGCTGCTCGACCACCTTGGGGTGTAGCTCACCGGCGTAACCGATGGTGCGGCCACCCACCGACAACCGTGCACAGCGGCCTGGGTGCCACGGCATGACCTCTGCCGACTCGATGTCGAGCTCCACACCGGAGACGTCACTCACCAGTCGCGCGGCCTGCACGGCATCCGCCCACATCGCGGGCTCGCCCTCGCCCCACCAGCCGGAGCGGCGCCGCTCGCCGGCCAACACGACCGCCACGTGCAGCGGCTGGTCGGGGACCGCCTGCTCCAGAGCGGCGAGTTCGGTGTCGGACGGGCGCTGTTCCACACCGGGGTCCGGCGCGCCGGCCTGCTCCGGCCCTGGCAGCACGACCTGCCCCACGTGGTACAGAGCGACATCGCGGAAGCCGCGGGCGATGTTGCGCTGCAATGCCTCCAACACCCCCGGCAGGAGCGTGGTCGTGAGCTGGTTCTTGTCCGACTCCAAGGGGTTCAGCACCGAAACCGAGCGTCTGCGCGGATCGTCCTCGGGCAGCCCGAAGTCGTCCCATACCGACGCCGAGACGAACGGGAACGGAAGCACCTCGACGTAGCCGGCCTCGGCGAGCGCACGCGAGACCGACCGCCGCCGACGCTGCGCCGCCGTCAGCCCGCGCCCCGCCGGGGCCGCGGGCAGCACCGACGGGATCGTGCCGTACCCCTCCAGCCGCAGAACCTCCTCGACGAGGTCCGCGGGCTGCGCCAGGTCGCCACGCCAGCTCGGCGGCACGGCGGTGACCAGTGCGGTGCCGTCGTCCGCCGTTCCCACCGAGACCTTGCAACCGATCTGGGTGAGTCTGCGTACCGTGACGCCACGATCGAACCTCACCCCGGCGACCCGATCGGGGAGGCTGATCGGCATGGTGATCGGCTCGGCGGGCTCCACGTGCCCCTCGTCGGTGCGACCGGGACGAATGCTGCCGTCACCGTACTGGCGCAGCAGGCGCGCGGCCACCTCGACCGCGACCGCGCACAGTTCGGGGTCGGTGAAGCGTTCGAACCTGCGCGCCGCTTCCGAGAACAGGTTGTGCCTGCGCGCAGTCCTGCTGATCGCGCCCGGATCCCAGTGCGCGGCCTCCAGCAGCACGTCCACGCTGTCGTCGCGGATCTCCGTGCTCGCACCGCCCATGGTGCCCGCGAGCGAGACGACCCCGCTGTCGTCCGCGATCACCACGTCGTCCGGGTCGAGCGTGCGCTCGGCGTCGTCCAGCGTCGTCAACGTCTCGCCCGGCCTCGCACGGCGCACCACGAGGTCGCCCTTCACGGACGCCGTGTCGAAGGCGTGCAACGGGTGGCCGAGCTCCAGCATCACGTAGTTCGTGACGTCCACGGCGAGTGAGATCGGACGCATGCCCGCCAACAACAGGCGACGCTGGATCCACCACGGTGTCGGCGCGCCCGCGTCGAGGTTGGTGACCCTCCGCAACACGAAACGGCGGCAGCCCTCCGGGTCCTCGATCCGCACCGGCCACGCGTCACCCTCGGGTGCGGGCACCTCCCGGTTCGCCGGGTCGCCGTAGGGCACGTCGAAAGCGCACGCCAGCTCCCGCGCGAGTCCACGCACCGACAACGCGTGGCCGAGGTCCGGGGTGGGAGTCAGCTCGAAGACCGTGTCGACGAGATCCAGCACCTCACGCGCGTCCTCACCGGGGTCGGCCGTACCCGGCGGCAGCACGAGGATCCCGGCGTGGTCCTCGCCGATGCCGAGTTCCCGCGCCGAGCAGATCATGCCTTCGCTGACGTGGCCGTACGTCTTGCGCGCGGAGATCGCGAACCCGCCCGGCAGCACAGCCCCCGGCAGAGCGACCACCACGAGATCGCCCTCCACGAAGTTCGTCGCGCCGCAGATGACGCCGTTCGTGGGCGGTTTGGTGGGATCGACGTCCTCACTGCTCTCGGGATCGACGGTGGCTCCCACATCAACCCGGCAGTAGCGGATGGGCTTCTTGAACCCGGTGAGTTCCTCGATCTCCACAACACGCCCGATGACGAGCGGACCCGTGATCTCACCGACGGACTCGACGCCTTCGACCTCGATACCCAGGTTCACGAAGGCGTTGGCGATGTCGTCGTTGGTGACGTCCTCGCTGAGTTCCAGGTGTTCCCTCAGCCAACTGGCGGGGACCTTCATTCACGCCTCCGTTCCGAAGGGGAGCGAGAACCTCACGTCCCCCTCCACCATGTCGCGCATGTCCGGAATGCCGTTGCGGAACATGAGGGTGCGCTCCAACCCCATGCCGAAGGCGAAGCCCGAGTAGACGTCAGGATCGACGCCGCACGCGCGCAGCACGTTCGGGTTGACCATGCCGCAGCCGCCCCACTCGACCCAGCCCGGGCCACCCTTCTTCTCGGGGAACCACACGTCGACCTCCGCGGAGGGCTCGGTGAACGGGAAGAAGTGCGGGCGGAAGCGCGTACCGGACTCCTCGCCGAACATCGCCCTCGCGAACGCGTCGAGAGTTCCGCGCAGATGCGCCATCGTGAGCCCCTTGTCCACGGCGAGGCCCTCGACCTGGTGGAACACAGGCGTGTGGGTGGCGTCCAACTCGTCGGTGCGGAACGTACGACCCGGGCACACGACGTACACCGGCAACTCGCGGTGCAACAGTGCCCGCGCCTGCACCGGGGAGGTGTGAGTGCGCAGCACCAGGTTGGAGCCTTCGGGACCGGCGTAGAACGTGTCGGCCATACGGCGCGCCGGGTGGTCCTTGCCGAAGTTCAGCGCGTCGAAGTTGAACCACTCGGCTTCGAGTTCCGGGCCCTCGGCGACCTCGTAGCCCATCCCGACGAACACATCGGCGACACGCTCCGCGATCGTGGTGACGGGGTGACGTGCCCCTCGCGGCACACGGTCCCACGGCAACGTCACGTCGACCGTCTCCTCGCGCAGCACCCGCTCGTCCCGCTCGGCCTGGAGAGCGGCACGGCGCTCGTCGAACGCGGCCTGCACCTCCTGGCGCGCCTGGTTGACCAGCTTGCCCGCCTCGGACTTCCGCTCCTTGGGCAGCGCTCCGATGGCACGACGGGCGAGCGAGAGCGGCGCCTGGTCACCGAAGTGCGCGGGCTTCACCGCAGCCAGGGATTCCAGGTCCGCGGCGGCCGCGAACTCCTTCTTCGCCGCGTCGACAGCCGCCCTCAACGTCTCGGGCGCGACCCTGTCGGCCGACTCCGGATCTTGCTTCTCCAAGGCTTCGGACATAGCTCCTCTAACGTCCGCTCCACATGGGAAGGGCTGTACGCGAGCGAGAGCGCACGTCAGCGATTACACGCGGAATTCTAGGTGAGCGTCACGGACGACCGTCCGTCACCCTCCGTCAGGAATGCTGCCGAACAGCGCTGGCGTAGAGGCACACGGCCGCGGCCGTAGCGAGATTGAGGCTCTCTGCCCTGCCGTACAACGGAACCCGCACCGCGCTGTCGCTTTTCGCGAGCACGTCGTCGCGGAGGCCGTGCGCCTCGTTGCCGAAGAGCCACGCGGTCGGCCGATCCAGCTCGCCGGTCGTCGTCAGGTCCGCTTCGGCGTAGCCGTCGGCTGCCACCGTGGTCAATCCTGCGTGGCCACACGCCTCGAGGACCCGATCGACGTCCGGTTCGGTCGCCACCGGCAGGTGGAAGAGACTGCCGGTCGAGGCTCGCACGCATTTGCCGTTGTGCACGTCGACACAGCGTCCGGCGAAGACCACAGCATCGGCACCGGCGGCGTCGGCCACCCTCAGTACGGTTCCCGCGTTGCCGGGATCGGCGATGTCCACCAACACGGCCACCAGGCGCGGACTGCCCGACAACGCGGCGCGGACATCGACCGTGACCGTGTCGCACACTGCCACGATGCCCTGCGGTGTCACCGTCTCGGACAGCAACTCCGCCGCGCGGCCGGTGATCGTCGAGACCGCTGGAGCATCGGCCACGAGTTCGGGATACCGCTGCGCCGCATCCTCGGTGACGAACAGTTCGTGTACGCGGCCGTAACGCAGCGCCTCTCTCACCGCCTGGGCTCCCTCGGCGAGGAAACGGCCCGTCTCCTCACGGGCCGACCGCCGCGTCAGGCGTCGCGCAGCAACGACCCGGGGTGTCCTGTGGGTGAACGGGACATCCCCGGGTCGCTGAGGTGTGGTGCTCAGGCCGACTTCTTCACGTCGGAGGGCAGGTTCTGCTTCGCCACCTCGGCGAGCGAGGCGAACGCGGCCGCGTCGTTCACCGCGAGGTCGGCAAGGATCTTGCGGTCGACCTCCACACCGGCGGCCTTGAGGCCCTGGATGAAGCGGTTGTAGGTCACGCCGTTCTGCCGGGCGGCCGCGTTGATGCGGGTGATCCACAGCTGGCGGAAGTCACCCTTGCGGGCGCGGCGGTCCCGGTAGGCGTAGTTCAGCGAGTGGAGCGTCTGTTCCTTGGCCTTGCGGTACAGGCGCGAACGCTGGCCACGGTAGCCACTGGCCAGCTCAAGAGTTGCGCGACGCTTCTTCTGGGCGTTGACCGCCCGCTTGACGCGTGCCACGGGTCCATCCTGTCGTGTCGGGGGGCGCGAACGAACGCCCCGGTGGTTACGGCGGAGCTGGTTTCAGCGGCCGAGCAGCCGCTTGACGCGACGCACGTCCTGGGCCGCGACGTCGGTGGTGCCCTCGAGCCTGCGGGTCACCCTGCTCGACTTCTTCTCCATGAGGTGCCTGCGGCCGGCCTGCTGGCGCCGGATCCTGCCGCTGCCCGTCACGCGGACGCGCTTCGACATCCCGCTGTGGGACTTGTTCTTCGGCATTCTTCCCTCTTTCATACGACAGCACACCGATCACCGGTGTGCTGCTGCGTGGTGGCGGTATTGCCGGCGACTCCGAACCGACCCGCCTGCCGCCCGCCGGGCGGGCGGCAGTGCGTCACGACTCGTCGCTACCCGCGTTCTTCGTCGCCTTCGATTTCGCCTTGGCGTTCTTGTGCGGCGCCAGAACCATGATCATGTTGCGGCCGTCCTGCTTCGGCTTCGACTCGATGAAGCCCAGCTCGGACACGTCGTCGGCGAGTCGCTGCAGCAGGCGGAACCCGAGCTCCGGCCTCGACTGCTCACGCCCGCGGAACATGATCGTCACCTTGACCTTGTTACCCGCCTCGAGGAAGCGGGACACATGGCCCTTCTTCGTCTCGTAGTCGTGCGGATCGATCTTGGGACGCAGCTTCTGTTCCTTGATGACGGTGAGCTGCTGGTTGCGGCGGGACTCACGGGCCTTCTGAGCACTCTCGTACTTGAACTTGCCGTAGTCCATGAGCTTCGCCACCGGCGGGCGTGCCTGCGGGGCCACCTCGACGAGATCGAGGTCTGCCTCCTGGGCGAGCCTCAGCGCGTCCTCGATACGGACGATGCCGACCTGCTCACCGTTCGGTCCCACGAGGCGTACCTCGGGGACACGGATGCGCTCGTTGATGCGCGTCTCGGAGCTGATGGGGCCTCCTTGGTCCAAGTGCCGGTCATTGCTGCTGTCTCGACCTGGTGCCCACATGCCACAAGCCCCGACACGCATGCTGGTGTGCGGGGCCCTCGATCCGATCGGCATCCGCAATGTCGGATGCTCGCGCGACCGCGGCAACGGCATCGCCGTCCGCAGTCGCGTGACCGGACCCGGCCGCCTGGAACGGCGACTCGGGTGGGAGCGGGGCTCCACTTGCGGCCCCCGATGCCTCGGAGGCTGGTCGCACGTGGAATCGTACCAGACGTGCAAGACGACTCATTCAACGCTTCCGGGCCTGGTAGTGATTCCCCTGACTCCCCGGATTCCCAAAACGTCCGCGAACTGCACGCCATCCCGAGCGTGGAGGTCATCAGCAGGGCCGCCGTGATGCTGATGTCCGCTGCGGCGGAACGACTCGGACTCGCCGACGACGACCCCGACGCCAGTCCTCTCCGGGATCTGGACGAGGCGAGGCGGCTCATCACGGCGTTGGCCGGTCTGGTGACCGCGTCGGGTGAGTACCTGGGGCTGCACGCGGCCCCGCTGCGCGACGGGCTCCAGTCGCTCCAGAAGGCCTTCCGGGAGGCCTCGGCCGTACCGGACGCGCCGGGCCAGGGACCGGGCGAGAAGTACACCGGCCCGGTGTACTGACGAAACGGACCGTCAGTCCAGCACCGCCAAGGCGTCGATCTCCACGAGCAACCCGGTGGGCAGGCCCACGTACACCGTGGTCCTCGCCGGGTACGGCTCGGTCACCAGCTCGTTGTAGACGGCGTTGAAGTCGGCGAAGTGCGCGGGGTCGGTGAGGTAGACGCGCATCATGACGACGTCGTCGAGATCGGCGCCCGCCGCTTCGAGGACGGCACGCAGGTTGGCGAACACCTGCCGGGTCTGGCCCGTGACACCGCCGTCGGCGACTTCGCCCGTCGCGGGATCGACACCGACCTGACCGGCGAGCTGGAGGATGTTCCCCTTACGCACGGCCTGCGAGTACGCCGCCACCGGTGCCGGCGCCGCGGTCGTGCTCACCGCGTGCTTGCTCATCGGACCCTCCTGTCACCCGCGTGTGGACTACGGCGTCTCGGACGACCGCCCGAGCCCGTCACCGCTTTGCCCACCGGAGTCCCCGACGGGCACGTAGCGGACCTCCGGCCGCCCGACCGTCCCGTAGTGCGGGCGACGGCGGGCGATCCCATGATCGGCAAGGTACTCAAGATAGCGGCGAGCGGTGACGCGGGCTACACCGGTGGCCTCCGCGACGGCGGCGGCCGACAACCCCTCTCCCGAGCCGGCGAGAACGGCGGTGACCGCGTCGAGGGTCGCGGTGCTCATTCCCTTGGGCAACGGCCCCTGCCCTGAGGGACGCAGGGTCGCGAGGACACGGTCGATGTCCGCCTGACCGCTGGCCTGTCCGGGCCGCGCCACGCGTTCGCGGAACCGCGCGTAGCTGGCGAGCTTGTCGCGCAGCGCCGCGAAGGTGAACGGCTTCAGCAGGTACTGCACCACTCCGGCGGACACCGCTCCGCGCACGACAGACAGGTCCCGCGCCGACGTCACCGCGATCACGTCCACCGGAGCGCCCATGGCGCGCAGCGCCCGGCACACGGCCAGGCCGTGCGTGTCGGGCAGGTAGAAGTCGAGCAGCACCAGGTCGACGCGGTGCCGTTCGCAGAACCGCACGGCCGCCCCGCCCGAGTGCACGACGCCCGCCACCGTGAAACCCGCGACCCGTTCGACGTACTCCCGATGCGCGTCGGCTGCCACCGGGTCGTCCTCGACCACGAGCACACTGATCATCCACGACGCCTCCACTTTCACCCTAAAGAGTTAAGGATGGTGGTTCGACGCCGCGGGGAGGGGAACACGGACGGTGAACACAGCGCCACCCTCGTCGGTGTTGCCGACAGTCACCGTGCCGTCGAGACGGCGCACGGTCTGCCCGACGAGCGCGAGGCCGAGGCCACGACCGGCGTCCCCGCCCCCCGACTTGGTCGACCAGCCACGGCGGAAGATCCGTGAGCTGATCCCGGGGTCCACACCCGGCCCGCTGTCGGCGACGCGAAGGACGAGTTCCCCGTCGTCGACCCGTACCGTGACCCGGACTGTCGGGGCGCGCTCGGCCGCTGTCTCGATCGCCGCGTCCACCGCGTTGTCGACGAGGTTGCCGAGCACGGTGATGAGGTCGCGTGAGTCGATCGTCGAGGACGTGTCGTCGAGGACGGTGTCGTCCGTGATCACCAGTTCCACTCCGCGTTCGGCCGCTTCGCTCGACTTGCCCAGCAACAGGGCGGCCAGCACGGGCTCGGAGACCGCGCCCAGCACCCTGTCGGTGAGCTCCTGCGCCGTGCGCAACTCCGCCGTGGCCAACGCCACCGCCTGCTCGGTGCGACCGAGTTCGACGAGCGACACCACCGCGTGGAGGCGGTTGGCCGACTCGTGGGCCTGCGCCCGCAGTGACTCGGCGAATCCGCGTACGGTGTCCAGCTCACCCGTCAGGGACTGCAGTTCGGTGTGGTCGCGCAAAGTCACCACGTTGCCCATCGCGCGTCCCCGCGACCGCACCGGAACGGTGTTGACGAGCAGTACCCGGGTCTCCGTCACGTGCAACTCGTCCTTCACCTGCTCCCCCGCCGTCAACGTGCGGGAGAGCGCGTCCGCGAGACCGAGTTCGGACACCGCAGCACCACGTACGTCACCTGCCAGGCCCAGCAGATCGGCCGCGGCGTCGTTGTACAGCCCGACCCGCCCGTCCCGATCGACCAGCACGAGCCCCTCCCGCACCGAGTGGAGGATGGCCTCGTAGTAGTCGAACATTCGGCTCAGCTCGTCCGGGGCCACCCCACGGGTCTGCGTACGCAGGCGGTTGCTCACCGCCACGCTGCCGACCACACCCACGAGCAGTACCCCGGCGGCGACGCCCAGCACGGGCGGCAGGCTCTGCGCGAGCTCCGTCGAGATCGCTTCCACGGTTATCCCGACTGCCACCAACGCCCTCACCTCACCGTCCACCGACACGGGCGCGACCGCGCGTACCGACGGACCGAGTGTTCCGGTGTAGGTCTCGGTGAACGGGCGCCCGTGCAGCGCGGGCTCGATGTTGCCGATGAACGGCTCGCCGATGCGGCCGGGGTCCGGATGCGTGTACCGGGTGCGGTCACGATCCATGATCGTGATGAAGTCGACCCCCGTGTCGGCACGGACACGCTCGGCGAACGGCTGCAGCACCGAGCTGGGATCCGGAAGCCTCACCGACTGCCGTACGTCGGGCGAGTCCGCGAGGGTGACCGCCACCGAAACGACCTCCTCGGTGGCTTTCTTCTCCACTCCGGCCGCGGCGTCGAGATAGGCGAGCGCGGTAGCTCCCAGCACCAGCACGCTCACCACGGCCAGCTGCAGGACCAACAACTGCCTGGCGACGCTCCAGCTCCGGCCGTGCGGGCCGGGCTGACCGAAGCGGGACGAGCGACGCATCAGTTCATGAGAACACACGGCCACCGGCAGAAGTTCACGACCGAAATGAACACAACGGTGACTCGCGCGGAAACGGTTCCCATAGTCGTCCTGATTCCACGACAGTACTTCGAGGAGGCAATGTTGCCTGGACCGTCGCCCGCGGCCGCAAACCCGCCACGGCGTCGCGACCGGATGCACTACCTGTACCTGGCTGTGATCGCCGCGGTGGTGCTCGGTGTCGTCGTCGGCTTCGCCGCTCCCGACGTGGCGAAGGAGCTCAAGCCCCTGGGCACCGGCTTCGTCGACCTGATCAAGATGATGATCAGTCCGATCATCTTCTGCACCATCGTGCTCGGCATCGGTTCGGTCGCCAAGGCCGCCAGCGTGGGCAAGGTGGGTCTGCTGGCCGTCGGCTACTTCCTGCTCATGTCCACCTTCGCGCTCGGTATCGGCCTTGTGGTCGGTAACGTTCTGCACCCGGGCGAGGGCATGGAGCTCGACCCCGAGGCCGCGGCGAAGGTGCAGGAGAGCGCCGGGGGCGGTGAGGGAACGGTCGACTTCCTCCTCGGGATCATCCCCGAGACCATGGTCTCGGCCTTCACCGAGGGATCGGTGCTCCAGACCCTGCTCGTGGCCCTGCTCGCCGGGTTCGCCCTGCAGAAGATGGGTCCTGCCGGCCAACCCGTGTTGCGCGGCATCGAGCACATTCAGCGACTCGTGTTCCGCATCCTCGCCATGATCATGTGGGCTGCCCCGGTGGGCGCGTTCGGCGCGATCGCCGCGGTCGTCGGCGAAACCGGCTGGGACGCCCTGCGCAGCCTTGCCGTCATCATGATTGGCTTCTACGTCACCTGCCTGCTGTTCGTCTTCCTCGTGCTCGGGGCCGTGCTGTGGCTCGGCGCGCGGGTCAACGTCTTCAAGCTGCTGGGCTACCTCGGCCGCGAGTTCCTGCTGATCGTGTCGACGTCGTCGTCGGAGTCGGCACTGCCGCGGCTCATCGCGAAGATGGAGCACCTCGGCGTCAGCAAGCCCGTCGTCGGCATCACGGTGCCCACCGGATACTCGTTCAACCTGGACGGCACCGCGATCTACCTGACGATGGCCACTCTGTTCATCGCCACGGCGCAGGGCAGCCCGCTCGGCATCGGCGAACAGATCTCACTGCTGGTGTTCATGATCATCGCGTCGAAGGGCGCGGCCGGAGTCAGTGGCGCGGGTATCGCGACACTCGCGGGTGGTCTCCAGTCGCACCGGCCCGAGCTCGTGGACGGGGTGGGCTTCATCCTCGGCATCGACCGGTTCATGTCGGAGGCCCGGGCGCTCACCAACTTCGCTGGTAACGCCGTCGCCACGGTCCTCATCGGTTCGTGGACGAAGGAACTCGACCGCGAGCAGCTGTCCCGCGTGCTGTCGGGGCAGGAACCGTTCAACGAGGCCACCCTCGTCGACGACCACGCTGCGTCGTCGACCGAAACCGACGGAAAGCAGCCGGTTCACGCCTGATCCTCATCGACGCGCCGTCTCGCGGGTGGTCCCTCCGGCGCCACCCGCGAGACGCCTCATGAGACCCGCTCGGCCCCGGCTCATCATGGCCGCGTGGTTGAGCCGCAGCAGCGGGCGGGCCCAGGGGGACAGCACCCGCAGCAGCCGGCTTCGCGCCTCGACCTCCTGGACGACATCCACGCCGGTACCCAGACCGTCGCGCGACACCTCCACCCGGAGGAAGCCCCGAAGATCACCGCGGAGGCCGACCGCGAGCACGCCTCTTCGCTCGTCCTCCTCGATGCGGTGCAGCAGCATCACCAAGGTGAACGGCAGGCTGGACCGCGCCCGCACCTCGGCCGTGTCCCCGTCGATCCGCCGGACCGAACGCACGTCCGGCCACCAGCGTGGATAGCCGACGAGGTCGGCCAACATCGCGAACACAGCACTCTGGTCGGCAGGAAGCCACCACCGCGTACGGAACCGGTACCGGGTCGTCGACATGGCCGGGGAGTTCCCGGCGAACGGGCACGTCAGCCCTGCAGCAACGGGGCGAGGAACCGTCCGGTGTAGCTGGCCTCCGTGGCCGCGACGTCCTCCGGCGTGCCTTCGGCGATGACCGTGCCGCCACCGGAGCCGCCCTCCGGACCGAGGTCGATGATCCAGTCGGACGTCTTGATGACGTCGAGGTTGTGCTCGATCACGATGACCGTGTTGCCCTTGTCGACCAGCCCGTTGATCACGCCGAGCAGCTTGCGGATGTCCTCGAAGTGCAAGCCCGTGGTGGGCTCGTCGAGGATGTAGACGGTCTTGCCCGTCGACCGCTTCTGCAACTCGCTGGCGAGCTTCACCCGCTGGGCCTCGCCACCGGAGAGCGTGGGCGCGGGCTGACCGAGCCGGACGTAGCCCAGCCCCACGTCGACCAGCGTCTGCAGGTGCCGGTGGATGGCCTTGATGGGCTCGAAGAACGCCGCGGCCTCCTCGATCGGCATGTCGAGGACCTCGGCCACCGTCTTGCCCTTGTAGTGGACCTCGAGCGTCTCGCGGTTGTAGCGGGCACCCTTGCAGACCTCGCACGGTACGTAGACGTCCGGCAGGAAGTTCATCTCGATCTTGATGGTGCCGTCACCCGCGCACGCCTCGCACCGGCCGCCCTTGACGTTGAACGAGAACCGCCCCGGCTGGTAACCGCGGACCTTCGCCTCGGTGGTCGCCGCGAACAGTTTGCGGATGTGGTCCCACACGCCGGTGTAGGTCGCCGGATTCGACCGCGGCGTGCGGCCGATGGGCGACTGGTCGACGCGGACCAGCTTGTCGACGTGGTCGAGTCCCTTGACCCGCTTGTGCCGTCCCGGAACCTGCCTGGCGTTGTTCAGCTTGTTCGCGAGAACCGTCGCCAGGATGTCGTTGACCAGCGTCGACTTGCCCGACCCGGACACACCGGTGACCGAGACCAGGCAGCCGAGCGGGAAGGAGACGTCGATGTTGCGCAGGTTGTTCTCGCGGGCGCCCATCACCGTCAACTGGCGTTTGGGGTCCGCCTTCCTGCGTTCGGCGGGAATCTCGATCGAGCGGCGGCCCGCGAGGTAGTCACCGGTGAGGGACTTCTCGTTGTTCAGCAGCTTCTCGTACGTGCCGCTGTGCACGATCAACCCACCGTGCTCGCCCGCGCCGGGCCCGATGTCGACGACCCAGTCGCTCGCGCGGATCGTGTCCTCGTCGTGCTCGACGACGATCAGCGTGTTGCCGAGGTCGCGGAGACGCGTGAGTGTCTCGATGAGGCGGTGGTTGTCACGCTGGTGCAGTCCGATGGACGGTTCGTCGAGCACGTACAACACGCCCACGAGCCCCGAACCGATCTGGGTGGCCAGCCGGATGCGCTGCGCCTCCCCACCGGAGAGCGTGCCCGCCGCCCGGTCGAGGGAGAGGTAGTCGAGGCCGACGTCGAGCAGGAAGTGCAGGCGGGCCTGGATCTCCTTGAGGACAGCGCCGGCGATCATGGCCTCACGCGGCCCGAGCCGGAGTCCGTCCAGGAACTTCGACGCCTCCGCCACCGACAACGCGCACACCTCGGCGATGGAGAGCTCCCCGAGGTCCTGGTGCTCCAGCGTGACGGCGAGGATCTCGGGCTTGAGGCGGGTTCCCTGACAGGTGGGGCACGGCACCTCGCGCATGTAGCCCTCGTAGCGTTCGCGCGCCCACTCGGACTCCGTCTGCTCGTGTCGCCGTTCCAGGAAGGGGATGACCCCCTCGAAGCTCGCGTAGTAGGAACGCTGCCGGCCGTAGCGGTTGCGGTAGCTCACGTGGACCTGTTCGTCGACGCCGTGCAGCACCGCCTTCTGCACCTTCGCGGGCAGCTTCCGCCACGGGGTGTCCATCCGGAACCCGAGTGTGCTCGCCAGGGATTCCAGCAGTCGCTGGAAGTAATCCGCGCTCTGGCCACCCGACCACGGGGCGATGGCGCCGTCCGCGAGCGACAGCTCGTCGTCGGGCACCACCATCTCCGGGTCGACCTCCTTGCGGACGCCGATGCCGGTGCACTCGGGGCAGGCGCCGTACGGCGCGTTGAAGGAGAACGACCTCGGTTCGAGGTCCTCGATCGAGAGCGGGTGCCCGTTGGGGCAGGCGAGGTTCTCGGAGAAGCCACGGGTGCGGTGCGGGTCGTGTTCGGGAAGGTCCACGAACTCCAGCTCGACGAGGCCGTCTGCCAGTCGCAGCGCGGTCTCGATCGAATCCGTGAGCCGCTGCTTCGCGCTGGCCTTGACGGTGAGCCGGTCGACAACCACCCCGATGTCGTGCTTCTCCTGCTTCTTCAGTTTGGGCGGATCCGACAGCGGGTGGGTCGCGCCGTCCACGCGCACCCGCGCGAAGCCCTGCTGCTGCAGGTTGGCGAACAGGTCGACGTACTCGCCCTTGCGCCCGCGCACCACCGGGGCGACGACCTGGAACCGCGTGCCCTGCTCCATGTCAAGGACCTGGTCGACGATCTGTTGGGGGGTCTGCTTGCTGATCGGCTCGCCGCACTGCGGGCAGTGGGGCTTGCCCGCGCGGGCGTACAACAGCCTGAGGTAGTCGTAGACCTCGGTGATGGTGCCGACCGTGGAACGCGGGTTACGCGAGGTGGACTTCTGGTCGATCGACACCGCAGGCGACAGACCCTCGATGAAGTCCACGTCGGGCTTGTCCATCTGGCCCAGGAACTGGCGCGCGTACGCGGACAACGACTCCACGTAGCGCCGCTGGCCCTCCGCGAAGACGGTGTCGAACGCGAGGCTCGACTTGCCCGACCCGGACAGGCCCGTGAACACGATGAGACTGTCCCTTGGCAGATCGAGGTCGACGCCGCGCAGGTTGTGCTCACGGGCGCCACGGACTACGAGGCGATCAGCCACCCGAGATCCCTTCAACTGGTATGTGGGAAACGCCGAAAGTCGGCCGGCACCATGCTAGGGCGGACCCCCGACAAAAGTGCCGCGAGCGTCGCGCGAGCCGACCGGTCGCGTGGAGCACGCCACAACGGGCGCGTCCCGCTGGACGAGCCTGCCGTACGCCGGACGCTCGACGCCGACGGTCAGGAGCCAGCCCAGCACCAGAGCGGCCCCGGCCACCATCGCCAAGCGTAACCACCACGGCGAGACACCGGCCTCGGACAGCCCCCGGGCGATGACGTAGCCGAGTTGCTGGTGAACGAGGTACAGGCAGTAGCTGATGCCGGCCAGCCAGGAGACGGGGCGGCGCAGCAGGCGCGTTCCCCGGACGTCCCAGTCGGGACCGCGAGCCGCCGCACACATCGCCCCGAGCACGAGAGCGAACCCAAGCACCGCGGGCCATGGGCCGTGGAAGCATTGGATCACCAGGGCGGTCGCCAGCAGCGCGCCGAGCTGGGCAGAGGAGAGCCTGCGTTGCTGCCACAGCCAGATCGCCACCCCGGCGGCGAAGAGATACGCGTGGAGCATCCCCGTCGCGGCGGGCAGCACCCCGGCGAAATCCCGCACGACGCGCGCCACCGCGGACACCGCCATCGCCGACCACAGCACCGCGGGCATCCCCACCCGCCGGTGCACTCCACCGCGCCACAGCAGTGCGGCCACCGCGAACGCTGCCACCTGCACCGGCATGGTCCAGTACGACCCGTCGATCCTGTGCCAACCGTCGGGGTTCCACTCGTGCAACAGGAACACGTGCAGCAGGAGGTCGTTCAGGTCCGGCACGTGCCAGGTGGGAAGGGCGTCCGGCGCGGGCTCCAGTGGCATGACCGGGTCGAGGAACAACAGTCCCGACAACCCGTCCTGGTGCGCTCCCCCGTTGAACCGCACGACCGCGTACCGCGACACCGCGTAGACCAGGAGCACGGCCGCTAGGTAGGCGGGCAGCAGACGGGCCAGGCGCGCGCGGAACCACCGGCCCGGCGCGCCGCGCCGGAGGGTCGGGCCGATGAAGTATCCCGAGAGCACGAGCAGGGTGATCGTTCCGAAGCGGAGGTCGATCCGCAGGGGATACGGCTCGATACCGGGGATATCCGACGCGACCCCGGTGAAGTGGCCGATCATCACCAGCAGGATGGCCACGACCCGGATCACGTCCCAGCTGAACCGCCGTGACGTCCGTGGCGACGGTTCCGGACGTGCCGCGACGGCCACGACGACACCCCCAGCACTCGCTTTCGCGGACACCCGCGAACAGCAGACCCTAGCCGGGGGCCCACATCCGGCCTCTCTCGGGGGCTGGTGACCCATTGACTACCGTAGGACCGTGAACGTCACCGAGGACTACACCGGCCACGTCGAACCCGGTGGTGCCGCAGCCGTACGCACGCTCGACGCGCTGACCATCACGAAGGTGTCGGTCGGCTCCCTGGACAACAACGCCTACCTGCTGGTGTGCCGTGCCACCAGCGAGGCCCTCGTCATCGACGCCGCGAGCGACTTCGAACGGCTGTCCGACCTCATCGGGCACGGCCCCGACCGCCCGTCGCTGCGTACGATCGTCACGACCCACCAGCACGCCGACCACTGGCAGGCACTGGGCGCGCTGGCCGGCGCCTACGGGGCCGACACCGTGGTCCATCCCGCCGACGCCGACCCGCTGCCCGTTCCGCCGGACATCCTCGTCGAGCACGGTGACACTGTGACCGTCGGCGAGGTCACGCTGGAGGTCATCCACCTGCGCGGCCACACTCCCGGCTCGATCGCGTTGCTCTACCGCGACCCGCAGGGACACCCGCACCTGTTCACCGGCGATTCGCTCTTCCCCGGCGGCGTCGGCAAGACCACGTCGTCCGCGGACTTCACCTCGCTCATGGACGACGTGGAGCAGCGGATCTTCGACCGGCTGCCGGACGAGACGTGGTTCTACCCCGGACACGGGGACGACTCGACGCTCGGAGCGGAACGCCCCCACCTCGGCGAATGGCGTGCGAGGGGCTGGTGATGGACCACATCGCCGCGGAGGTCGCCGCCCATCACGAGGCACTCGCCGAGTGGCTGTCGGGTACCGGGGACGGCGCCACCTCCGACGTCCTCGACGCGTTCCGCACCGCCCACACCGACGACTTCTCGCTCGTGACCGTGGACGGCGAGGTGGTGCCGGGAGCGAAGCTGTTCGCCGACCTCGCCACTGCCCGAGGTGCCCGTCCCGGGTTGCGGATCACGGTGCACGACGTCGTGGTGGTGTCCGCGTCGACCGGGTCGATGCTGGTCCGGTTCACCGAACGGCACCATGTGGACGGCGGTATCGAGGAACGGGTGGTGAGCGCACTACTACGTGAGGACCGCACCGCTCCGCGCGGCCTGCGGTGGCAGCACGTACACGAGACCGCTCGTTAGCACCCGGCGCGTCCGCTACCCGCCGCCGAACCGCTCGGCGTGGGAAGGCCGCAGTTCCTCACCGTCCTCCGGCCACACCACCTCGTCACCGGCGACGACCGTGCCCAGCGCCACGAGACAGCGGTGTCACCCGGCCGCGGTGTAGGGACCAGTCGCGGTCACCGAACGTGCGGTGAAGGCGAGCAGACGACCGTCGCCATCGTCCGCCGTGGCCTGCCCGCTGCCGCATTCCGGGAAGCGGACGGCCCCTCCGGCCCGCGGTTCCAGTTCCGCCACCGGGAGGGGTACCACCGGCTCAGGTGCTCGGGGTCCGTGAGGGCGTGCCACACCTTCTCCGGGAACGGGGAGGCGGCGGGTGAAGCGCAGTGTCCATCTGCCGTCGGCGGGGTGCGGGGTGTCGTCCACCGGGGACCCTCCACGTGTGTCGATGTCGGCGGCGTCTCGCCGAGGTGCTTCGTGCGGCAGGCGGACTCGACGTCGCCCGCCGCACGGGGTCACCGACCGGGAGTTCGCCGGTGCGGAGCGGGTGGAGGACCTCCCGTCATGACTCGGCGAGTACCTCGAAGGTAGACGCCATGACTGGCAGGTAGCCGATCGGGAACGTTCGGCGCCAGGCACCAGCGGTCCTCAGTCGATCTCCCCGCGTTCGGCGAGGATGCCGAGGACCCGCCGCCCGGCGGGCGGACAGCGATGGGTGTCCGCCGAACTCAGCCACGCCAGCTCGGCGATCTCGCGGCCCGGACGCAGCCGGCCGCCGTACCGGGCGGTGTAGGCGGTCATGTGCACCCTGCGCCCGTCGGAGTAGCCATCGGCGAGTTCGTCCAGCACCGAGAACAGGCTGAAGCTGCGCGGTTCGAGGTCAACCCCCAGTTCCTCCCCGATCTCCCGGCACAGGCACTCGACGTCACTTTCGCCTGCCTCCCGCTTACCGCCGGGGAGGTAGAACTTGTCCTTGCCCCGGGTTCTCACGGCCAGGAGCCGCCTTCCTCGAACGAGTACCCAGGACACACTGTCGATCACCCCGCTCACACCGTCCGACGCTAGTCGGCGGCCGGGCGAGTGACAGCTGCGGGGCATTGGGAAGCCTGGACAGAGCAGCCCCGCACGGGCAGACTGAGCAAGCTGTCACAGAAAGTGTTTGGTGTTGTGCAGTGTGTGTCGGTTACGGTGAATTATCGAACAATCATGCAGCGGAAGCGCACGAACCCGCACATCCGGGTTACTCTAGGCGTATGACGACCATCGCTCTCAAGAACGTTCTCGCCAAGGCGGGGCTCAAAGTCGACCCCTCCGAGTTCTTGGCGCTGGTCGAGGACGCGGCCAAGCGCCTGACGCCCCCGAGTCCGAACCCGTCGCACTACTTCTCGGCCGACCAGCGAGCGGCTCTTGAGGAAGTGGGGCTCGATCTGGCCCCGGAGAGTGACGACGACCGGGACTACCGGGCCAGGACGGTGGCCGCGCACGCGGTGCTCGCGGATTCCGCACTCACCGTCGGCGAAGCGGCATCGCTGCTGGGAGTCGACGACAGCCGTATCCGGCACCGGCTGAAGGAAGGACGACTCACCGGTTGGAAGGCTCCGGGTTGGCGGCTGCCCGCATGGCAGTTCACACCCAGTGGAGTGCTGCCGGGACTCGACGTCGTCCTGCGCGCCGTGCCCGCCGACCAGCCCGCGCTGGTGGTCGCGGCGTTCATGAGTACGCCGCAGACCGACTTGGTGATCAACGGTAGGCCGGCCACTCCGAGACAATGGCTGCTCGCAGGCGGCGACCCCGAGCCGGTGGCCGAACTGGTCTCCGTGCTCGGCACCCCCGTCTGATCCCGGAACCGGATCGGTTAGTCACGGTTCATGGCAAGACTGCCCCGGCCGCCGTCGCGGGCCGTACTGGTCAACGCGCTGCGCCCAACCGAGGACATCGTCGCCGTACACCCGAACACCCGGCTGGTCCGCGTGTACACCGCCCACGGCAGGCATCCGCAACAGTGGGACACCTTCCGCTACACGGGACCACTGCCGCACGGACGGTTCGACCCTCAGCAGCCCCGGCACGGCGAGATGGTCACCGACCCCCGCAACGGAGTGTTGTACTTCGGGCTGTCGGTGCGTACGAGCGTGGCCGAGGTGTACCAGACGACGTCGACGGTCGACCGCAAGACCCGGGGTCCGCACCTCGTGGTCGTGCGCCCTGCCCGCACGTTGCGTCTGCTCGACCTGTGTGGCCTGTGGCCGACCCGGGTCGGCGCCTCGCAGGAGATCTCCAGCGGCCCGAAGAAGATCACCCAGGCATGGGCGCGGGCGATTCGCTCCGCCTACCGCGACCTCGACGGTGTCTGGTACCGATCGTCGATGGACGCGGGCGAACCCGCGGTGTGCCTGTGGGACCCGCCCGCGGGAGGCGCGTTGCCGTCCGTTCCCGACGTCCTGCTCCCCCTCGACCACCCGGGACTGGACGTACCGTTGTCCCGGGTGTGCGAGGAGCTGAACTACGTGTTGGTCAACTGACTGGCAGGTGCCGCTGCCACCACTCCAGTACGGCGTCGAACCGCTGGATCCGGTGGCGGGGACGTCCGGAACGGGTCAGCTCGTGACCCTCACCGGGGAAGAGGAGCAGTTCCGTCTCGCAGCCGGCGGTCTTCACCGCCACGAACATGCGCTGAGCCTGTTCGATCGGGCAGCGCCAGTCGTGTTCGGAGTGCGCGATCGCGAACGGAATGTTGATGCGGTCGGCATAGGTGAGAGGACTACGCCTGCGCTGCTCCTCGACGTCGTCGCCCACATAGGCGCTTGCGAACCACCAGCCGATGTCCGAGCTGCCCGTGAACGAGTCCCACGCGTTGACGGCGCGCTCGCTCCACGCGGCCCGGAACCGGTGCCCGTGGTGAGCGGCGAGCCAGCCGGTCATGAAACCGCCGTAGGAGCCGCCCATCACACCGACGCGGTCGGCGTCGGCGTCCGGCCGTTCCAACACGGCGTCCAGCAGGGCGAGCACGTCGTCGGCGTCCACCGTGCCGAGCGCGCCCACGATCGCGCGCCCGTGCGACTCGCCGTATCCCGCGGAGCCACGCGGGTTGGGCAGCACCACCAGGTAGCCCGCGGAGGCATAGATCTGTGCCTCGTCGAACAGTCCCCAGTCGTACTGGGCGAAGGGGCCTCCGTGCACCACCAGCAGCACGGGGTGCGGGCCCTCGCCCTCTGGCGTCACCACCCAGCCGTGAACGGGGTAGCCGTCGGGTGCCGTGGCGGTCACCTCGTCGACGGGCCTGATGCCTGCCTCGCGCAGGGCGGCGGAGAAGTCGGTGAGCGCGCGCACGGAACCGTCGGCGCCGACGAGGAGGACCTCTCCCGTGTCGGCGGGACCGGCCTGTACGACCGCGACCCGGTCTCCGTCGGCTGCGAAGGACCGCACTGCGGCCCGATCCCCCGTCACCAGCGGCAGGGTGTCGAGGACGGCGCCGTCCGCGTCGCGCGGCACACCGCGCAGCTCCACGGCTCCGCGGTGACGTACGGCGACCAGCACGTCGTTCCGTCGTGGCACGGGCGGCCCCGCCGCGCTCTCGCAGTCGACCGTCTCCACGTCGGTCAGCCTGCGAGGTGGCGCCTTCGTGTCGAGGGACGTGGCCCAGAGACCCGTGTTGCGTGCGACGGCGGCGAAGCCGTCGAACGCGGTGCCGTAGAAGAACACCGTGCCGTCGTCGGCCACCACCGGATGCGCCGCAGCACCCGGACACCGCACGAGCAGCTCGGGTTCACCACCGTCGGCGGGGATCACGTAGAGGTCCTGGTGCTGCGTCTCCCGGGCGTCCCAGTCCCGCGGCGCGGCGACCACCACACCGGTGCCGTCCGGGGTCCAGGCCGGGTCCTTGACGGAGACCGCGGCACCGGTCAGCGGCGCGGGCTCCTCCGTCGCGGAGGGCGCGGTCCCAGCGGTTTCGACGTCGACGACGAAAAGGCGGCGAGGCCGGTCGCGGACGAAGCCCTCGTCGTCGAGGCGGTAGTCGAAACGGGTGATGCGCCGAGGGCGTTCGCGCTCGGCGCTCAGCACCTCTCCACCACTGTCGACGGCGGTGCCGTACCGGCCGGGCTCGGGGACGCGGGCGGTGAACGCGATTCGCCGGGAATCCGGCGCCCACACCGGCGCTCCGGCGCCCAACGGCAGGTGGGTGAGCCGGCGTGACTCACCTCCCGAGGACGGCATCACGTACAGCTGCGGAGCGTCCGTGCCGGTCGCCCGGAGGAAGGCGACCCACCGGCCGTCGGGAGAGATCGCCGGGGCGGTGTCCCGCTCGCCGTGTGTCCACGGCGTGGTCTCACCGGAGTCGATCCGAACAAGGGAACTGCGATAGGTGTCGGTGTCCGGGTCGGGGCGAGCCACCGCCGTCAGCAGCAGCTCGCCCCTCAACGCCGGACGACCGGGAACGGCCGTACGGCCGAGATCTGTGGGGCGCATGGCCCCGAACCTTAACCCAACTAGTTAGCGAAGGTAACGGATCACCCGTCTCGGGAGGGCTCCCGCTCCCCTTCCTCGGCCGCTTCCACCTGCAGGTTGATCTTGCTGACGGCGTTCGGGTCGCGCTTCGCCTTCCTGAGACTCGCGACCGTGGTGATGGTCAGCACCGCCACGATCACCCCGAGGGACATCCAGTTGTTGATCTCCAGCCAGGCGGGGGTGACGTGGTACTCGTGCAGCGCGTGCAGTACGAGCTTCACACCGATGAAGCCGAGGATGACCGCGAGCCCGTACGACAGGTAGACCAGCTTGGCCACGAGTCCGCCCAGCAGGAAGTACAGCTGCCGCAGTCCCATGAGCGCGAACGCGTTCGCCGTGAACACGAGGTACGCCTCCTGCGTGATGCCGAAGATCGCCGGAATGGAGTCGACGGCGAACAGCAGGTCGGCGCTGCCGATGGCCACGATCACCACGAACATCGGGGTGAGGTACCGCCTGCCGTCCTGCTTGACGAGCATCTTGTGCCCGACGTAGTCCGGCGTCACCGGGAAGAGCTTGCGCACCAGCCGCGTCAACGCGTTCTCGGTGTACTCCTCGTCCTCGTCCTTCTGCTTGACCATGTTGACCGCGGTCCAGATGAGGAAACCGCCGAAGACGAAGAACACCCACACGAACTGGGCGATCAGCGCGGCGCCGACGGCGATGAACGCCGCCCGCATCACCAGCGCCAGCAGGATGCCGATCAACAGCACCCGGTGCTGGTGGATCGACGGCACCCGGAACGACGCCATGATCACCATGAAGATGAACAGGTTGTCGACCGACAACGAGTACTCGGTGATGTAGCCGGTGAAGAACTCGACGCCCGGGTCGTGCCCGGCCAGAACCCACACCCCTATGCCGAACAACACGGCGCAGGAGACGTAGAAGATCACCCACCTGGCCGCCTCACCCGTGGTGACCTGGTGCGGCTTCCGGTCGACGATCACCAGGTCGACCGCGATGAGGACGAGCAGGCCTCCCACCGTGGCGATCCACACCCATACGGGCACGCTCATGTATGCCAACCTCCGGTCAGCGCTCAGTGGCCAATACCGGAGGTCTCTCCCACCGGCTCTCCCGCCGGCCGACGGCGCCGGGTGTCCGAAAGATGACAGCCGTGCTGACGACGCCGCCGCGAAGGAATACTCCCCTCCACGAACGCCCACCATCTTGTCGGCTGTGACAGTCGATGACCAGTGGTCGTCGGAAGAGTCACCGGCGCGGGAGACGTAAGATCCATCACACGACCGACAGGAGCGGTTCGGCAACCCGGAGAAAACTCTCAGGAAGCTCCCAATAGTGTTGCGGCCGTGCCCCGAACACTGATGCCTCGCGGCAAACGCGCGCGTCTGTTCACGCTGTTGGCCGTGGCCGCTGTCCTGGTCGGCGGTGTGCTGGTGTGGGTCGACACCGATGACCAGCAACCCGGCTACACCACCAACGAGGCGGTCATCGACGTGGCCGCCGCGCCGGGCTCCGACGACCGCGTGCAACTCGACTCCACGATGTACGTGCCCGAAGAGACGCCCGCACCCGCTGTGCTGCTGCCACACGGCTTCGGCGGTGACAAGAACAGCGTCACCCGCGAGGCCACGGAACTGGCCGAGCGCGGTTTCGTCGTGCTGACGTACTCGGCGAGGGGGTTCGGCCGCAGCACGGGGCGGATCGCCCTGAACGACCCGGACCACGAGATCGCCGACGCCTCACAACTCGTGGACTACCTGGCAGGCCGGCCCGAGGTGCTGCTCGACGGGGACGGTGATCCCCGCGTCGGTGTCACCGGTGCGTCCTACGGTGGCGCGGTCGCCCTGTTGCTCGCGGGCACCGACGACAGGGTCGACGTCATCGCCCCCGTGATGACCTACAACGACCTGGGGCAGGCGCTGCTGCCCAACGCCGCGACGGGGGAGCCGGTCGACGCCCGCACTCCCGCACCGGGCGCCTTCTCCGAAGGCGGGGTCTTCAAACAGGCATGGGCGGGCACGTTGTTCTCGGCCGGGCTCGGGCCCGCGCTGCCCTCCGGCCCCGGTGTGGAAGCACTGGAGCCGGGCGACGATCCCGAGGAGAACGAGGACGCCGCGTTGGCTCCGGGCGCAGGGGAAGCGACCCTTCCCGTGCCCGGGCAACGCCTCCCTGCCGGGGACACCGGTTCGGGTGCGTGCGGCCGTTTCACCGAGGAGGTGTGTGCGGCCTACACCGACGTGGCCACCGACGGCGTCGCCGGCGAGGAGACACAGGCCCTCCTTCGGCACGTGTCACCGGTGTCGGTCACCGACCGCATCACCGTGCCGACGTTGCTGGTCCAGGGCACCGCGGACACTCTTTTCGGGCTCGACCAGGCCGATGCCAACGCCCGGCAGATCACCGACGCCGGCGGGGAGGTGTCCGTGATCTGGTACACGGGCGGCCACGACGGCGGGGTGCCCGGCTCACAACTGCGCGACACCATCGCCGACTTCCTCCTCCACCACCTCACCGGTGAGGGAGAGGACCCCGGTATCCCGTTCGCCTACGACGTGCAGGGCGCGCTGCGCACCAACGGCGCCCCGTCCGTGCGTACCGTCGAGGCCGACGCGTACCCGGGGCTGAACTCCGAGCCGACCGAGAGACGGCAGATCACACTCGCCGGGAGTGAGCAGGTGGCGCAGCGCCCACCGGGTGCCACACCCGCCGGTGTCAGCGGTCTTCCCGGCCTGAACCGTATCGTGGCCAACTCGTCACGGCTGTCCGGACTCTTCACCATCGACCCACCGGGCCAATCGGCCACCTTCACTTCGGAACCGATGGACTCCCAGGTGCTGGTCACGGGAGCGCCGACCGTGACGCTGAACGTCGCCGCCGCGTCCGACGCGGCACGGGGCCAGGACGCGGTGCTCTTCGTCAAGCTGTACGACGTCAATCCCAACGGATCGCGTAGCCTGCCCGGCAGCGCCGTCGCTCCCGTACGGATCCCCTCGCTACCCAGCGACGGGTCGCCGGTCGAGGTGACGGTCACCCTGCCCGGTGTCGTGCGCCCGCTCGAAGCGGGACACAGCCTCCAACTCGTGGTGGCCACCACCGACCAGGCCTATGCCACGCCGACGGAACCGGCGGCGTACCGAATCTCCCTGGCCGGCGACTCGGCTGTCTCCGTTCCGCTGGTGCCCGGCACCACGATGACGTCCGGTTGGCCCACCGCCCAACTGCTCGGCATCGGTGGTGTGCTCGTCGCGGCCGCCCTGGTGGCCGTCGTCGCGGCGATCCGGCGCAGGAGGTCGCACCAGGTAGACCCCGAGCTCGTCGACACACCTCTGGTGATCCGCAACCTGACCAAGTCCTATCCCGGTGGGTTGACCGCTGTGAAGGACCTGTCGTTCCGAGTGGAGCGCGGACAGGTGCTGGGGTTGCTCGGCCCCAACGGAGCGGGCAAGACCACGACACTGCGGATGCTGATGGGCCTCATCCAGCCGACCGGAGGGGACATCACGGTGTTCGGCCGCGCGATCTCGCCAGGCGCGCCGGTGCTGTCCCGGATCGGCTCCTTCGTCGAAGGTTCCGGTTTTCTGCCCCATCTGTCGGGCGCGGCGAACCTCGAACTGTACTGGGCGGCCACCGGACGCCCAGCCGAGCAGGCCCGGTTCGAGGAGGCCCTGGAGATCGCAGGACTCGGCGACGCCGTCCACCGGCGAGTGCGTACCTACAGCCAGGGCATGCGGCAACGGCTCGCCATCGCCCAAGCCATGCTCGGCTTGCCCGACCTGCTCGTACTCGACGAACCCACCAACGGGCTCGACCCGCCACAGATCCACCAGATGCGTGAGGTGCTGCGCCGCTACGCGGCCACGGGGCGCACGGTGGTCGTGTCGAGCCATCTGCTCGCCGAGGTCGAACAGACGTGTACCCACGTCGTCGTCATGCACCGCGGAACACTGGTGGCCTCGGGAGAGGTCAGTGACATCGTGTCCGCGGGCGGGGAAGCCACGTTCCGTGTGGACAACCCGGAAGCCGCGGTGAAGGCCCTGCAGGAAACCGACGGCGTGGTGAGTGCGCGGGCCGACGTCGACGTGGTCCACGCCGACCTCGACGGCATGCCGCGGTCCGAAGCCGTGGCCGCCCTGGTACGGGCAGGTGTGGCGGTCGAACAAGCAGGCCCACGGCGCCGGTTGGAGGACGCGTTCCTCCAACTGGTCGGAGAAGGGGAGCACGAGCGATGAGCAAGGCCGACAAGTCCGGCACTCGCACGGACGAAGGCGTGCACACCGACCCGGCCGCGCTGGACGAACTCAGCGCGGCGGGCTCCCCCAGCACCGAAGTCGGTCCGGACGGCGGTGTGGTGGGGTACCGTCCCGGCAGGACGCTGCGGCTGGGTGTGGAACTGCGCAGGCAACTGCGCCGACGCCGCACCCAGCTGGTGCTCGCCCTCGTGGCGTTGTTGCCGGTCATCCTGGTGGTGGCACTCGAGATCGGCGACGCCAGTCCGAACCGCCGCTCCGGCGGGTTCATCGATCTGGCCACGGCCAGTGCGCCCAACTTCGTCGTGGTGGCGATGTTGGTGTCGGGGTCGTTCCTGTTGCCGATGATCGTCGCCCTGTACTTCGGCGACACGGTCGCCAGCGAGGCGTCGTGGTCGAGCATGAAGTACCTGCTCGCCATCCCGGTGCCCCGGCATCGGTTGTTGCGGCAGAAAGCCGTCGCCTCCGCGCTGCTGTCAGCTCTCACGCTCGTGGTACTTCCGCTGGTGGCGCTCGTCGTCGGCGTCGTGTGGTACGGCGCGGGAGAAGCGATCAGCCCTACGGGCGACTCCGTGTCGTTCGGTGCGAGCGTGGTCGCGATCGCGCTCGGCACGGTCTACATCATCATCCAGCTGTCCTGGGTGGCCGCGCTGGGCCTGCTGTTGAGCGTGTCCACCGATGCTCCTCTCGGAGCGGTCGGCGGTACCGTGCTGGTGGCGATCCTGTCCCAGATCCTCGATCAGATCACCACTCTCGGCGACCTGCGGGACTTCCTGCCGACCCACTTCTCGTTCGCCTGGATGGATCTGATCGCCACGGACGTCGACTGGACGAACATGGCGAACGGCGCCCTTTCGGCGGTCCTGTACGCGGCAGTGTTCGGTCTGCTCGCCGCGCGCCGTTTCGCGACGAAGGACATCACGAGCTGACGCCGGGGTGGGCCACCCCGGCGTCGTCGGTGCCCTCGTTTCAGAGACCGCGGGCCGCTCGTGCCTGCACTGCTCCGAAACCCGCCACGATCACACCGAGGGTCGTGCATGCCACGGTTCCGAGGAGGGTGAGGTCGAACCAACCGGCAGCCAGCGTGATCGCGGTGTCCACCGCGAAAAGCAGGTTCACCGTCACCACCCCCCACACCGCGCCGCGGCGCACCACCGGCCGCCTGCTCAACAGAAGCAGGCTCGCTCCGTACACCACGAAGAACACCGCGAAGCCGATCAGCAAGCCTGCGGGCAAGCCGAGCAGCAGGTCGAGTATCCCGGCCAGGGGCAGTAGCAGGACGCCCGTGAGCCCGGTTGCCGCACCGTCGGCTCCGAGCGCCAGCCGGGCGAACCGGTCGTTCTTCGTGGTTGTCCGTCGCGCCGAACTGATCGTCATGGCTTCTCCTTCGGAGTGCGTGTCGTGTTGTCACGACGACGCTGCCTCCACACGCACTGCCACCTCCATGGCAAACGGTGCCGAACACTGCCAACCGCAGGTCAGAGGGGGTGCACGGGTGGGGCCAGCTCGGCGCGCAGTTCCGCCGCCACGATCCTCGCGGCGGCGTTCTGCCAGTTGTACAACGTCCGTTCGGGCACCTGGTCGACGAACCACGCGAGCGCACGCCGGGCCACGGGGTCGAGATCGGTGCGCTTGGTACGGACGCTGTAGGGACGGATGCCCACCACGTAGTAGAAGTACAGCGCGTTGTAGTGGCGCCACTCCTCACTCGTGCCGAAGTCCTCACCGGTCGCGGGCTTGAGTCGCGCGATGCTTTCGGCGAGGAGGGCCTTGAGGACGGCCGCACGCCCCAGCGGGCTGTCCGGCGCGTTCGTCTCGGCCAGCCTTCTTCGCACTGCGGGTAGGTTCACGAGCGGGCTGGACACGAGTTTGCCGAGGTCCCCGTAGTGGCTCAGGGCCCGCCGCGTGAGGCGGGTGAACTCGCGCTCGTCCAGCGCTGCCAGCGCGGTGCCCGGGGCCTGCCGGGCGAGTGCGTCGGCGGCGTCGCGCAGTTCTTCGCGAGACCGTCGCACAGCGGGCCGCGAGCGCAACACGATGCGGTCCACCGCCGTGTGGAGGGGCGTGGCGAGAGTCTGCAGAGCCACCGCCGCTGCCACGATGCCGTAGAGGAGGGCCACCAACACGGGCCGAGGACCGGTCAGCACGAGCGCCACGGCAGCCTGGCCGCCGAACACCACGGCGGCGGCCGCCGCCGTCACGAAGGAACGCAGCATGTCGGTCTTCAATGCCTGGCCCTCGTCGAACGCATCGGCCAGGGCGATGCCGAGTCCCAGGAGAACGAGATCGAGCCCCACGAGGGGCAGGGACAGCTCCCGGGGCAGAAGTTCGAGCCCCGTCAGCGGCAACACCAGGCCGAGTCCCAGCAGCAGGCTGCCGACGACCAGCAGTGCGGGCACGCCCGCGGCACGGACCGCGGGTTCGCGCAGCGAGGAGTGTTCGAGTAGCGCGCCCACCAACCCAATCAGTAGGGCCACCGCCGCCGCGGCCGCGAGCGCGAAGCGCGCGGCCTCCACTCCAGCCAGGATGGCGCAGGCCGACACCAACACCACCGGCCACAGCACACGCCGCCACACGCGTTCGGCGAGTTTCGTGCGCTCCCCGAAGAAGCGCACGAACACCCCACTCCACACGACAGCGGGCAGGCACACCAGCACGAACCGTGCCGACGCGGTTTCATCGACGTGCCCGAGCATGGCGTCGACGACCAAAGCCAGCGCGTAGCCGAGCAGGCCGGCCCCCGCTCTCCTCAGTTCGGGCTTCCCCGGCCCGCGCGACAGCAGGTACAGACCGAGCCACCACGACACCGCGAACGCGAGTACCGACACCACGCTCCAGGTCACGAAGGCGAAGCCTAGCCGGGTACCACCACGTGGCGGGGCGGACGTGGTGGCACGGCGGTCACCGCAAGCGGTGTTCGTCGCATTCAGACCTCACCCCACCGTGTGCCACCGACTTACCGCGCCCCGGCTCCTGCCCCACCGTGACCCCGGCTCGGCAAGCACCCCTCCATCGAAAACCACCCGCCCACTCAGCGGGTGTCTCCCGTCCGCGGATGGCAGGCATGCCCGTGACGGGAGACAATTCAGGGACGCAGCCGTTCCTGCCGCCGCTGCTCGTCCCGCACGCATCACCCGAGGGGTTTCCGCATGCCTCGACCGGTTCACTTCGAGATCCACGCCACCGACCCGGAACGCGCCATCACTTTCTACACCGCCGTGTTCGAGTGGTCGTTCGAACGCTCGGGACCGGGCCCCTACTGGTTGATCACGACCGGCGAAGGACCGGGCATCGACGGTGGTCTCGCGCAGCGCGAGGGCCCGATCCCCGATCCCGACGCCAGTGTGAACGCCTTCCCGCTCACCATGGAGGTGCCCGATCTCGACCTGATGGCTCGGGAGGTGGAGCAGGCCGGAGGAAGAGTCGTGGCCGCGAAGAGGTCCATCGCGGGGGTCGGGTGGATCGCCTACTGCCGCGACCCCGAAGGCAACCTCTTCGGCATGCTCCAACCCGACCCGAGCGCCGGGTGAGGCGCGCCTGTCACTGCACCCCGGCCGCGTCCATTCCTCGCAGCTCCTTCTTCAACTCGGCGATCTCGTCACGCAGTCGAGCGGCCAACTCGAACTGGAGGTCACGTGCCGCCTGCATCATCTGGTCGGTCATCTGCTGGATGAGATCGGCGAGTTCCGCCCTGGGCATGTCGGAGACGTCGCGATCGGCGAGAACCCCCGAGCTGCGCACGCGGTCGCCCTGCTCCGGCTTCTTACCACGCGAGGCGTTACGCCCGGAGCCACCCACCTCGATCTCCTGCGCGGAGTCCTCGGCCTCGGTGTAGACCCGGTCGAGGATGTCGGCGATCTTCTTCCGCAACGGCGTCGGGTCGATGCCGTGTTCCTCGTTGTAGGCGATCTGCTTCGCACGCCGCCGGTTGGTCTCGTCGATGGCGTACCGCATCGAGTCGGTGATCGTGTCGGCGTACATGTGGACCTGCCCCGAGACGTTCCGCGCTGCGCGGCCGATCGTCTGGATCAGCGACGTGCCGCTGCGGAGGAACCCCTCCTTGTCGGCGTCGAGGATCGCGACCAGCGAGACCTCCGGCAGGTCGAGCCCCTCCCGCAGAAGGTTGATGCCGACGAGCACGTCGAAGTCGCCCGACCGTAACTGCCGGAGCAGTTCGACTCGCCGCAGCGTGTCGACCTCCGAGTGCAGGTACCGCACGCGGATTCCGAGTTCGAGCAGGTAGTCGGTGAGGTCCTCGGCCATCTTCTTGGTGAGGGTGGTGACCAGCACCCGCTCGTCCTTCTCGGCGCGGACCCGGATCTCGTGCACGAGGTCGTCGATCTGCCCCTCGGTCGGCTTGACGACCACCTCGGGGTCGACCAGGCCGGTGGGCCGGATGACCTGTTCGACGAACTCCCCGCCCGTCTGCCCCATCTCGTAGGGGCCGGGGGTCGCGGAGAGGTACACGGTCTGCCCGATCCGGTCGGAGAACTCCTCCCACGTCAGCGGCCGGTTGTCCAGGGCGCTGGGGAGACGGAACCCGTGCTCGACGAGCGTCCGCTTGCGTGAGGCGTCGCCCTCGTACATGCCGCCGATCTGCGGCACGGTGACGTGGGACTCGTCGATGACGAGGAGGAAGTCCTCGGGGAAGTAGTCGATCAGCGTGGCCGGGGCGGAGCCGGGAGGCCGGCCGTCGACGTGTCGCGAGTAGTTCTCGATACCCGAGCAGAAACCGACCTGCCGCATCATCTCGATGTCGTAGGTGGTGCGCATCCGCAGGCGCTGGGCCTCCAGCAGTTTGCCCTGCTTCTCCAGCTTCGCGAGTTGCTCCTCCAGCTCGCTCTCGATTCCGCGGATGGCCTTCTCCATCCTCTCCGGCCCCGCGACGTAGTGCGTGGCCGGGAAGATCCGCACCTCGTCGACCTCCCTGACGATGTCACCGGTCAACGGATGCAGGTAGTACAGCTTGTCGATCTCGTCGCCGAAGAACTCGACGCGGATGGCGAGTTCCTCGTAGGCGGGGATGATCTCCACGGTGTCGCCGCGTACCCGGAAGGTTCCACGCGCGAACGCCAGGTCGTTGCGGGAGTACTGGACGTCGACGAGTGCCCGCAGGAAGGTGTCGCGGTCCACCTCCTCGCCGACGACGAGCCTGGTGGACCGGTCGAGGTACGACTGCGGTGTGCCGAGACCGTAGATGCAGGAGACGCTCGACACCACGATGACGTCCCGACGGGACAGCAGGTTCATCGTGGCGGAGTGGCGCAGCCGCTCCACGTCGTCGTTGATCGACGAGTCCTTCTCGATGTAGGTGTCGGTCTGCGGGACGTACGCCTCGGGCTGGTAGTAGTCGTAGTAGCTGACGAAGTACTCCACCGCGTTGTGCGGGAACAACTCGCGCAGTTCGTTGGCCAGCTGGGCGGCCAGCGTCTTGTTCGGGGCCATCACGAGCGTGGGCCGCTGCACCCGCTCGATCAGCCATGCCGTGGTGGCCGACTTGCCCGTGCCGGTGGCGCCGAGCAGTACGACGTCCTTCTCACCCGCCCTGAGCCTGCGTTCGAGCTCGTCGATGGCAGCGGGCTGGTCGCCTGCGGGTTCGTAGTCGCTGACCACCTTGAACCGGCCGTCGAGGCGGGGGACCTCGGAGACCGGCCGGAAGTCCGAGTGTGCGAGTACGGGATGTTCGGTCGCGAAAGCCACGTCATCCAGAGTAGGCGGACACACCGACGGTTCAGCCGCCGGAAGGCGCGTCGTCAGCTCGCGGGTCGCAGGACCTCGGTGTGCCGGTGTCGGGCCCGGTAGGCGACAGCCGCCAGGCAGCGCTCACACGGCATGCCTCGCACCGAGGGCAGCCACTCCGACTCGCCTCGCCGCAGCACCGCTCCGCACAGCGCCAGGAGCTGGTCGGGGACTCCGTTCGTGTCGGGGACCGGCACGACGTGGCAGACCCGTCTGGTCTCGCCGACGACTCCTCGCCGCAAGCGAGCGAGCACCACTGCGTCACCCTGTTCAGGTAAGGCGGACCCCATAGGAGGAGCCTAAGCGTCCACAGCCGAACACTCTTCGTGTCGAGCGACCAAAGATTGGGCGAGCCCGCTGGTCCGTCGGAACGAAACCCCCTTGTTCACTTCTTCCGCAGGACGGCGCCGCCGAGCCGGTGGCAGAGCTTCAGCGCGAGCTCGACGTCGAGGCGCCGCTCCCCGAGCGGGACGGTGAGCATCTCCTCCGCCTTGCGTACGCGGTACTGCACCGAGTTCTTGTGCATGGACAGCAGGGCGGCCGACGCGGTGTAGCTGCCGCCCGTCGACAGGAACACCCGCAGTGTCTCGCGCAACCGTTCGTGCTGCGGATCGTCCACGGAGAGCGGACCGAGCACGTGCTCCACCCAGGTGCGCGCGGACGGCAGGTCGGAGCTCATCAGGGCGACCGCACCGACGTCCGAGAACGTCAACACGGGCGCGCACTCCTCCCCCGCGGCCAGTGCGAGTGCCTGCACCCGCAACGCCTGTCGGTGGGTCCGCCGGAAGCCCTCCACGCCCCGCGCCGGGTCGCCCAGCGCCACGCGAACGTCGGTGTCCAGCTCGGCGACGAGCCGTTCGACATCTCCCACGTCGAGCGACGAGGGCGGCATCGGCAACCACACCCACGCACACATCTCGTCTCGGGGCACGAACAGCGGATCGCCACTCACACCCCCCGTGCCCGAGCGGCCCAATCGCTGTGCCAACGCCTCGAGCCCCGCCAGCGGATCCGGCGGATCGGCCTGCGCCGGGTACCACGCGACCAAGCCCACGTGATCACCCCGCAACCGGTAGCCGAGCGCGGCCTCGCTCGCCCCGACGTCCACGGTGTCGTCGTCGAGCACGGCACGCACGCGTGCGGCCCGCACGGCGCTGCGGTTGAGCAACCAGCGGCCCCGCTCCTCCTCGTAGGCCGCCATCACCTGCCGGGTCACCCGGTCGATGAACCGGAACGTCGTCGTGAGCGCATGCCGCATCGAGGCTCCGAGCTCGGACGGATCGGGAACCCGGCGGGTCCCCTCGTCGAGCGCCTTCTCCAGCACCGCCGTCTGCCCGAGGTAGTACGCCCTGATCAGGTCGATCACGGGGGTGCCGCGCTGGGCGAGTCGCCGCGCGTACTCCATCGCCGCCGCGGGCGCCTCGACACGCTCCGGGTCGATGTCGTGCTGGAAGATCCGCAGGGCGGTGTCGATGTTCTGGTACACGCTCGCCGACAACAGGCTCACCATGCTCTCGTCGTCGTACACCAGGTTCGGGAGCTCCCGCTCGTACAGGCCGACGAGGTCGGCCGTCAGCTCCTCTTCGCGGTCGGCCAGTGCGGCCGCGATCTCCGCGATCCACTTGCCGACGTCGGCCCGCCGTTGCACTCGGACACTCTAGACGTGATCTGGATCGCGGTCTCGGGAATGGTCCAGGATGTGCGGATATGGGCGTACATCCGCCGAAGCGCGAACGATTCGACCTGGCCGAGGGCGTCAACGTCGACCCCAAGGGGGTCAGCAGAGCCGTGGAGGAGTTCCGGGTGGAGGAGTTCGGGCTCTACCTGGCGAGACCCACGCCCGGCCGCACCCAGTTCCACTACCTCGAGTCGTGGGTGCTGCCGGAGTTGGGACTTCGGGTCACCGACTTCTGGTTCAACCCCGGGCACGAACTCGAACAGGACTTCTACGTCGACGTCGTGTCGGTGGACGTCCGCGGCGACGAGTGGGTCACCACCGATCTGTACCTGGACCTCACGGTCCGCGCGGGCAAACGGGTCACGGTGCTGGACACCGACGAGTTGCTCGAGGCGACGAAGCACGGGCTGATCTCCCTGGAGACCGCACGCAGCGCCCTGGAGCGCACCTACCGCACCGTCGAGGCGCTCACCGCCCACGACTACGACCTGCCTCGGTGGCTGGCGAGCATCGGCATGCCGACGACGTGGCGCAGGTATCCACCGATCGGTTGACCCGAGGAGGAACCCACCGGTCGATCCACCGGCCGCGGTCTTCCGGGAATCTCGGATCATGCCCGACGAAACCGTGATCGAGGTACGGAACCTCCACAAGAGATACGGCGGCACCGTCGCCGTCGACGACGTGTCCTTCGCTGTCGACCGGGGGGAGATCTTCGGGATCCTCGGTCCCAACGGTGCGGGCAAGACGACCACGGTCGAGTGCGTCGAGGGGTTGCGCGTCCCGGACAGCGGCACCGTGCGCGTGCTCGGTCTCGATCCGGGCAAGGACACGCCGGAACTCCGGCAACGGCTCGGCATCCAGCTCCAGAGCAGCGAACTGCCCGACCGCATCAGGGTCGCCGAGGCGCTGAGTCTGTACGCGTCGTTCTACCGCGACCCGGCCGACCCCGACGAGCTGATGCATCTCCTCGGCTTGACGGAACGGCGGCACACCGCGTTCGGCAAGCTCTCCGGCGGCCAGAGACAACGGGTCTCCATCGCGCTGGCCCTCATCGGCACGCCGGAGCTGGTGATCTTCGACGAGCTGACGACCGGGCTGGACCCGCACGCGCGGCGGGACGTCTGGAATCTCGTCGAGAGCATCCGTGACCGCGGGGTGACCGTCGTGCTGGTCACCCACTTCATGGAGGAGGCGGAGCGGCTGTGCGACCGCCTGGCGATCATCGACTCCGGACGTGTGGTGGCCACTGACAGCCCCGCCGGACTCGTCGCCGCCGCCGAACGAGAGCAGCGTATCCGGTTCCGGCCGTCCGAACCCCTCGACGAAGGGCTGCTGCACGCCCTGCCGGAGGTGCGTTCCGTGGAGCGACACGGCAACCACCTCGTGGTCACGGGAACCGACGAGGTGCTGCACAGCGTGACCTCGCTGCTGGCCCGGCGCCACATCATCGCCCACGAGCTACGCGTTGACCAGACCACATTGGATGACGTCTTCGTCTCACTCACGGGCAAGACGTTGCAAGGAACCGAGGAAGGCTGAACCGGCCATGTCGACCACCCCGTCCGCTGTCCGCGCACTGGCCGCGACCGAGGCGAAACTGTTCCTGCGCGATCCCACCGCGTCGTTCATGGCGATCGGTCTCCCGGTGGCGATCCTGTTCGTGTTCGGTGTGATGCCGTGGACCCGCGAGGCCAGTCCCGAGCTCGGTGGGCAGTCGCTGCTGTCACTGTTCATCGCGCCGATGTCGGTGACGTTGCTCGTCGCCATGCTCGGGTTGTCGATCTTTCCCGTTTTTCTCGCGACCTATCGCGAGAAGGGTGTGCTCCGGCGGATGCAGGCCAGCCCGGTGTCCCCGGTCACGGTGCTGGCAGCGCAGCTGGCTGTCTACTTGGTGATCGGCCTCGTCACCGTCGTCGTCATGAGTCTGGGTGTTCCGGTGCTCGGTATCGAGCTCCCCGCCAACGGTCTCGCGCTCCTGGTGGTACTCGTCCTCGGCACCGCGTCGCTGTTCTCGATCGGTCTGCTCGTCGGGGCGCTGGCACCCAGCAGCCGGGCCGCGAACGGTATCGCCATGGGCGCGTTCTTTCCCATGCTCGCCCTCGGCGGGGTGTGGGTTCCGGCGGAGTTGCTGCCTTCCGCACTGCGCTGGGCGGCCGACGCACTTCCGCTGGGGGCCATGTTCAACGCGCTGCGTGCCGCGTGGGCGGGCGACTGGCCGGGATGGGCGCAGCTCGGGTCGATGGTCGTGTCCACGGTGGTCTGCCTCACGGTGGCCGTGCGGAACTTCCGCTGGCAGTGATCGGTCCAGTAGCACCCCGGTTCACGCCGACAGGGCATAATCACGCGGTGGAGCGTGGTTGCGAGCCGCCGTCGGCCTTCCTGCTGCCCTTCCGGGAAGGTTCGCCGTGGAGCCGCCGGTTGGAGGACGCCCTTCCGCTGCTCATGCTCGGAGTGGCGGCGGTGCTCAGCGTCGCGAACCCGCAGCAGAACCCGGAGCAACGGTGGCAGACCACCGCGTACGTGCTCGCGAGCGCCGCCGTCGTCGTCTTCACCGACACGGCGGCGCTTCCTCGGTGGCGGACACCGTGGTGGCGGGCAGCCGCCTTCGTGGCGCTGTTGTCCTGCGCCAGCGTGCTCACCCTCGTCGACCCGGTGTTCACGGTGTTCACGATCGCGGCGTTCTTCCGCGCCCTGACGCTGCGGCCCAAGGTCCTCATGGTGACGGGGCTGGCCGTGACGTCGGCGCTCATCCACAGCCTTCCCGCAGGCGGCCCCCTGGTGGCGCTCCAGTCTTGGCCGCATGTCTACCTCATCATCGTCGTCGTCCAGACCGCCGCGATAGCCGGAGGGCTCCTGCTGTCCGAACGCTTCGTCGCACAGAGCGAGGAGCGCCGTGCTCTGGTGGCAGAACTGCGCTCGGCCATGGAGGAGAACGCCGGCCTGCACCAGCAGCTTCTCGCGCAGGCGAGGGAGTCCGGTGTGTTGGACGAACGGCAGCGGCTCAGCCGCGAGATCCATGACACCCTGGCACAGGGGCTCACGGGCATCATCACGCAGTTGACCGCGGCCCGCCAGACCGGCACTGGCCCGGCGGAGCGGGAGCGGCGGATCGACACCGCCACCGCACTCGCCCGGGAGAGTCTTCACCAGGCCAGACGCGCGGTGCACGCGTTGACTCCGGACGAGCTCGACGGCACCGGACTGCGCGAGGCGCTCGCGGCGGTCACCGCACGCTGGGCGGACCGAGCCGGAATCGACGCCGAGTTCTCGGCGACCGGCACGGTGCGAGCCCTGCATCCCGAGATCGAGGCGACGCTGCTCCGGGTCACCCAGGAGGCACTCGCCAACGTCGCCAAGCACGCGCGTGCCTCTCGCACCGTCGTCACGTTGTCGTACCTCGCGGACCAGGTGGCGCTGGACGTCCGCGACGACGGCGTGGGATTCAACCCCGACAGGCTCGGCAGGGCCGACACCGCCGAGTGGGCCAGCGGGTACGGCCTGCCGGGGATGCGCCGCCGAGTCCAGCGCATCGCGGGCGATTTCGTCGTGGAGAGCGAGCCCGGTGGGGGCACGGCCGTGTGCGCAACCGTTCCGGCGGTCACGGCGACGACAACAGCATGATCAGCATCGTGGTCGTCGACGACCATCCCATCGTCCGCGACGGGCTGCGCGGCATCTTCACGGTCGACGAGGGTTTCACGGTCATCGGCGAGGCGGGCGACGGAGCCGAGGCGGTAGCCGTGGCGGAACGGCTCCGCCCGGACGTCGTCCTCATGGACCTACGTATGCCCGGCACCGGCGGGGTCGAGGCGATCAACCGGTTGACCGCCCTCGGCAACCCCGCGCGGGTCCTCGTGCTGACCACCTACGACACCGACTCCGACGTGCTGCCCGCGATCGAGGCGGGGGCCACCGGCTACCTGCTCAAGGACGCACCGCGGGAGGAGTTGTTCCGCGCCGTGCGCGCCACCGCACGTGGCGAGTCCGTGCTCTCCCCCGCGGTCGCCAGCCGGGTCCTCGGCCGGGTCCGAGGCCCCGTCCAGGACGCGCTCAGTCCCCGAGAACTCGAGGTGCTGTCTCTGGTGGCGCAGGGCAACACCAACAAGGAGACGGCGAGGGCGCTGTTCCTGAGCGAAGCCACCGTCAAGACCCACCTGCTGCACATCTACGCCAAGCTGGGTGTCCGTGACCGCGCCGCCGCCGTGGCCGTGGCGTACCGGAAGGGCCTACTGTGACGGCGCGTCGGGTTCCCACCCGGTGTGGGCCGCCCACTCCTCCGCTCTGCCGAAAGCCGCGTTGATCCAGGGCTGCTTGTCCTCGGCGTAACCCGTCACCGTTCCCGAGTCGGCATGCTCGGCCGCGAGCCGGGTCTTCACCTCCGCGTAGGCGGTGACCTCGGCCGGATTCGCGCGCATCCAGTCACGGAACAGCAGTGCCCGCCGCCAGGCCGGGCTGGCCTCGACGCGCACGTGCAGGTTCACCGGGCGTGCCGGGTCGGCGCCCTGGTGCAGGTGCTTCGTCCACGTCTTCTCGTCACCGACCGGCTCGTCCCACCACTCCTGGTCGTCCCTGTGCACGAAACCCGCGTCGGACAACGGATCGGCGATCGCCTCGGCGTCGGCCGGTGTGGCGACGACGAGCTGGAGGTCCAGCACGTCCTTCGCGGGCAGGCCCGGAATCGCCGTGGACCCGATGTGATCCATGCGCAGCGCCACATGTCCGACCGCCGCGCGAATCCGCGCCAACGCCCGCTCCGCCTGCGCCGGCCAGGTGGCATCGGGTGAGGCGAGAACGGGCGAGGCCGGTGGACGGGGCCGCCGCAGGCGGACGCTCGCCTCGTACGGCACCAGCCGTTCGGTCCACAGTCTGTCCACCTGCGCGAGTACGGTGCCCCGGTCGCCGCTGTTGTCCAGCCACACGTCGGCCACGGCACGCCGGGCCTCGGTGGTGGCCTGCGCGGCGATCCGGGCGCGCGCGTCGGATTCCGCCATACCGCGCGACTCGACGAGTCGGCGCACCCGCACGTCCTCGTCGGCGTCCACCACGATCACCAGGTGATAGCCCGCGGCGAGGTTGTTCTCCACCAGCAGCGGAACGTCGTGCACGACGATCGCGTCCGCGGGGGCCTCGGCGAAGTACTCCACCGTCCGCGCGCTGATCCTCGGGTGCAGGACCGCGTTCAGCCGTTGCCTGGATGCGTCGTCGGCGAAGGCCTTGGCAGCGAGCGCGCCCCGGTTCAACGTCCCGTCAGCGGCCAGGACGTCGTCGCCGAAGGCCGCCACCACCTCGGCGAGCCCCTCGGTGCCCGGCTCCACGACCTCCCTGGCGATCGCATCGGCGTCAACGATCACGGCGCCGTGTTCCGCCAGTCGTGCGGCCACCGTCGATTTCCCCGAGCCGATCCCGCCTGTCAACCCCACACGCAACATGAGCCGTATTCAAGCACCCGGTGACAGCCCGGACATGGCGTACCTGCAAAAAAACCGTGGCCCCGGTCCAGGACAGGACCGGGGCCACGGTTCACGGCCGTTCAGGCGCTACTCACGCACCGCCGGACAGCTTCTCGCGCAGAGCCGCGAGCTGCTCGTCGCTGGCGAGCGTGCCGCCCGAGCGCTCCTGGTCGGACTGCGAGGAGCCGTAGCTGGTCTCCCCGCCACCGACGGCACCCTCGGCGACAGCAGCGGCGTTCGCCTGCTGCGCCTCGGCCACCTGGCGCATGTGCTTCTCGTAGCGAGCGTGAGCCTCGGCGTACTGCCGCTCCCACTCCTCACGCTGCTTCTCGTAGCCTTCCTGCCACTCCTGCGTGTCGGGGTCGAAGCCCTCGGGGTAGATGTAGTTGCCCTGCTCGTCGTACTCCGCCGCCATGCCGTACTGCGTCGGGTCGAACTCGGCGTCCGGGGTGAAGCCCTCGTTGGCCTGCTTCAGCGACAGCGAGATGCGACGGCGCTCCAGGTCGATGTCGATGACCTTGACCATGACCTCGCCGCCGACCTGCACGACCTGCTCGGGGATCTCGACGTGGCGCTCGGCCAGCTCCGAGATGTGCACCAGACCCTCGATGCCCTCCTCGACACGAACGAACGCGCCGAACGGGACGAGCTTGGTGACCTTGCCCGGCACGATCTGGCCGATGGCGTGGGTGCGGGCGAACTGCCGCCACGGGTCTTCCTGGGTGGCCTTCAGCGACAGGGACACGCGCTCGCGGTCCATGTCGACGTCCAGCACCTCGACCGTGACCTCCTGGCCGACCTCGACGACCTCGCTCGGGTGGTCGATGTGCTTCCAGGACAGCTCCGACACGTGCACCAGACCGTCGACGCCGCCGAGGTCCACGAACGCACCGAAGTTGACGATGGAGGACACGACGCCCTTGCGGACCTGGCCCTTGGCGAGCGCGTTGAGGAACTCGCTGCGGACCTCGGACTGCGTCTGCTCCAGGTAGGCGCGGCGGGACAGCACCACGTTGTTGCGGTTCTTGTCCAGCTCGATGATCTTGGCTTCGAGCTCGCGGCCGACGTAGGGCTGAAGGTCGCGCACGCGACGCATCTCGACGAGCGAGGCGGGCAGGAAGCCACGCAGGCCGATGTCGAGGATCAGGCCGCCCTTGACGACCTCGATGACCGTGCCGCGGACCGGCTCGTCCTTCTCCTTGAGCTCCTCGATGGTGCCCCAGGCGCGCTCGTACTGCGCGCGCTTCTTGGAGAGGATCAGACGGCCTTCCTTGTCCTCCTTCTGCAGGACAAGGGCCTCCACCGCATCACCGACGGCGACAACCTCGGCCGGGTCGACATCGTGCTTGATGGAAAGTTCACGGGACGGGATGACACCCTCGGTCTTGTAACCGATGTCGAGCAGCACTTCGTCGCGATCGACCTTGACGATGGTGCCTTCCACGATGTCGCCATCGTTGAAGTATTTGATTGTCTTGTCGATAGCAGCGAGGAAGTCTTCCTCCGTCCCGATGTCGTTCACGGCGACCTGCTTCGCCTGGGCGTTCGGGGCGGCGGTGGTGTCGATGGTCATTAGGTGGGTTGCTCCGGTTAGCGGCTTGGTCTCGTGATGTGCAGTTTGCGTGCGCGTCGTGGGAACGACGGTGACGGTCTCAGCGTTCGGGCTGAACGGCCGCGACCTCACCGATATGGTGCGCGAACCCGAGATCCAGCACGTGCTAGCTGGGCCGAAGGCAGCGCGAACCCACTGCGCTGAGTGTCATCCTACGCGGAGACGTCGCATCGGCACAATCAGGGTCCGACCACTGTCACGACCCGCGACACGCGGACAATGGTGTGGTGGCCGACACGAACTCCCCCGAACGTCATGCCAGGGCCGAAGCACTGCTCGGCACAGCCGGTGTCGCCCATCGCGACGTGGGCTCCGCCGAGGCCACCGCGGCCAACCTGGCCTGGTGGGACGCCGACGCCGACGCCTACCACGACACACACGGCGACTTTCTCGGCGAGGCAGACTTCGTCTGGTGTCCGGAAGGGCTGCGGGAGGAGAGGGCACGGCTGCTCGGTGACGTCTCGGGCACCGACGTGCTCGAGATCGGCTGCGGTTCCGCGCCGTGCGCCCGCTGGCTCACCACCCAGGGCGCGCGACGGGTCGTCGGGTTCGACCTGTCGGCCGGGATGCTCCGCCACGCACTGAACGACAACCGGCGCACCGGCCTGCATCCCGCACTCGTGCAGGCCGACGCCCAGCACCTGCCGTTCACGGACGCCGCCTTCGACATCGCCTGCTCCGCGTTCGGCGCGATCCCGTTCGTGCCGTCCGTGGAGGTCGTGTTCCGGGAGGTTTCCCGGGTGCTGCGGCCAGGCGGTCGCTGGGTCTTCTCGACCACCCATCCGCTGCGCTGGATCTTCCCCGACGATCCCGGGCCGAACGGCCTCACCGTCACGCAGCCGTACTTCGACCGCACACCGTACGTCGAGGTCGACGCCGACGGGCACGCGACGTACGTCGAATACCACCGCACGCTCGGCGACTACGTGCGCGCACTGGACGCGGCCGGGTTCCACCTCACCGACCTCGTCGAACCCGAGTGGCCCGCCGGGCACACACGGGTGTGGGGCCAGTGGAGCCCCCTGCGCGGGAGACTGTTTCCCGGTACCGCTGTCTTCCGCTGTGTGAAACAGCCATGAGTCTCACCCGGATCGACCCGCTGCTGCCCGACGCCGTCGATCCCGGTGAAGGTGAACGACTGGTCACCGTCGTTCCCGGTGGAGGCGAGGTGTCCGCGGTGCTCTACCGCGCCCGACACGACGGCTGGTCGGCCCTGTGGCATCCGCGACTGGTGTGGGAGTTGACCCCGGTCTCCCCGACCCCGGGAGCGGACGGGATGGCGGCGTTGCTCTCCGCGTTGCGGGAGCGGCTGCGCCGGGAGAGGCCCGGAGCCGACTCCGCGTGCAGCGTGACGTGGCCCAGCCGCGACCTCGACGTGGCGGGAGCGCTGGCCGGGCACGGTTTCGCGCCGTACGCGGTGCTCGCCGTGAGAGAGGCCGCCCATGAGGACATCGACGCTCCCGAAGGCCGCGCTCGGGCGGCGGTCAGGCCCTTCACCGGCGACGACACCACCGTCGCCGACCTGCTGGAACTGTGGCTCGCCGAATGGCGGTACGCCGTCTCGGTCGGTGCGGCGATGCCGCGGGACGACGCCCCGGCACTGTTGGGCCGCGCGCTCCGCCGGGCGGTGTCGGCGGGTGAGCCGATGTGGATCGCCGAACCCGAAGGCGTCGTCGCGGGCCTGGCGTTGTGCCGGTGGCCCTCACCGCATCCGCGGTTGCCGGCCGGGTCGTGGGCGCAGCTGCACACCGTGTCGGTCGCGCCCGCCGCTCGCGGTCGCGGCATCGGCCGCGCCCTGACCTCGACCGCGCACGAGCGGTTGCTCGCTCGCGGAGCGCGCGGCACGTACGTGTTCTACAGTCCGCACAACGCGCTGTCGTCGGTGTTCTGGCACCGGCAGGGGTATCGTCCACTCTGGACCACATGGGAGGCGCGCCCCGCGACGGCGGCACGCTGAGCACGACCGACGGTGCCCGATGACCGATCCGACCGACCTGGTGGCCGACCAGACACAGCGACACGCCTCGATCGACCCGCTTCTTCCCGTGGCCACCGCTCCCGTGCCGGGCCGCACACTCGTCGCCGCACTCCCCGACGGCACGCGGATCACCGGGACTCTCGAAGTGCGCACCGCTCGGGGCACGCAGGTGTGGGAGTTGACGCCGTTCGTCGGCCGCCACGGCGGCGAAGCCATGGAGGCGGTGCTTCGCGCACTGCGAGCCCAGCTCGACCGCACTCCCCCACCGGCCGAATCGGTGTGCACGCTCACCTGGCCGAGCCGGGACGCGGAATGCACCCGGCCGTTGTTGGCTCACGGTCTGTTGCCCGTGCTCGCGCTGGGCTTGCGAACCCGCTCCTCACCTCCGACGGTGCCCGGTACGGCGTCGGTCGCGGTACGGCGGGCCGGTCCTCGGGACGTCGGCTCCGTCGAACGTCTTGCCCGGGCGCATGCGGCCCTGTGCTCGGCGTCAACGCCAGCGACGGCCTGCTGCGCCGAGGACGACCCGCTCGCCGACGTGCTGAACTCGCCCGGTCGCGTGTGGGTGGCGGAAGGCGGACTCCCCGCAGGGGGTCCGATCGTGGGCATGGTGCAGGTCGACGAGGTACCTCCCGGTGCGCCGGAGTTCGCCGACCTGCTTCCGGCAGGCCGGTGGGGACGGCTTGCGCAGCTCTCGGTTCACCCGGAAGAGCGGGGACACGGTGTCGGGCGGGCACTCGCCGACACCGCTCACGACGCCCTCGCCCGCGCCGGGTTGGAGCGCAGCACCACCTGGTACAGCCCGCTCGACCCCGTTGCCCCGGTGTTCTGGCACCGGCAGGGCTACCGGCCGCTGTGGACGGTCTGGCAGTGCAGGCCGGCTTCGGCCCTGCGCTGAGCCCCGCGCGGTGTCCTAACCCGCCGCGGGGAACGCCCGGCGCGGCAGAGCACCCACGATGCCGTGCACCCGGGGGCGCGGGACAGAGAGACGCGGACGGCGGTGCCCGATGTCGTGCCGGGCCGACGGCGCGCCCGCGAGCGCCTGCTCCACAGCGGCTCGCACCCCCGCGACGATCTCGGCCTGGCCGAGTGGGCGGGTGTCGTCGAACGCGGACACGTCGCCGAGGAAGACGTACTGTGTGGGCCTGCCTGCGGGTTGTTCCGGCACCGTCGCGGTCTCGGTCATCGACCGCACTTCCACGGCGGGCGCCGTGGACGACAGCAACGGCTTCACAGCCTCCAGCACCGGAGCCCGGTACGCGTCGTGCAGCCAGGTGACGAGCAGATCGACGGCCTCGCCGTCCACCGTCTTCGCCACGCGTCGAGCCAGCTCTCCCGGCTGGTCCCAGTGCGCTTCCACCCACACCGCGCGACCCGAAGGAGGAACGTCGCCCTCCACCGGCACCGGCGAGTACCGCCGAGACGGGAGCACGACGTGCCAGCCGTCGCCGACCAGAGCACGTGCGACGTCGCTCAACATGCCCGCGCCGGCGAGGACCAATGCTGTCGGAGCCATGAGCGAGACGTACCCGAACGGGCCGTTTCCCAATCCGCCGGCGATGTGACCCCGTTCTCAGCCGCCGGAAGTCAGTGCGCGGCGTCGTGCCACGAACGGCCGAAACCCACAGAGACCTCCAGCGGCACCGACAGCTCGTAGGCCGCCCCCATCTCGCGCCGCACGAGGCGCTCCACCTCCTGCCGCTCGCCGTCGGCGACCTCCAGCACCAGCTCGTCGTGCACCTGGAGCAACACGCGGCTGCGCAGGTCCGCCTCGGTGAGCGCTCGGTGCACACCGAGCATGGCGACCTTGATGATGTCCGCCGCACTGCCCTGGATGGGCGCGTTGAGGGCCATGCGTTCGGCCATCTCGCGTCGCTGCCGGTTGTCGCTCGTGAGATCGGGCAGGTAACGGCGCCTGCCGAAGATGGTCTGCGTGTAGCCGTCCCTGGCCGCGCGATCGACCACACTGCGCAGGTAGTCGCGTACACCGCCGAACCGCAGGAAGTACTCGTCCATGAGCCCCCGCGCCTCCTCGGCGGAGATGCGCAGCTGCTGTGACAGGCCGTACGCGGACAACCCGTACGCGAGCCCGTAGTTCATCGCCTTGATCTTGGCGCGCTGCTCGCCGGTGACCTCGGTGGGCTCGACGCTGAAGACGCGCGCCGCCGTGGCCGCGTGGAAGTCGAACCCCGACTGGAACGAGTCGATGAGCGCCTCGTCCTTGGACAGATGCGCCATGATGCGCATCTCGATCTGGCTGTAGTCGGCGGTCATGAGCTCGGAGTAACCCTCGCCCACCACGAAGGCGTCGCGGATGCGCCGCCCTTCCTCGGAACGCACCGGGATGTTCTGCAGGTTGGGGTCCACCGAGGACAACCGGCCCGTGGCCGCGATCGTCTGATGCAGGGTGGTGTGGATGCGACCGTCGTCGGCGATCGCCTTGCTCAACCCCTCCACCGTGGTCCGCAGCTTCGTGGCATCCCGGTGTTCGAGCAGGTACTGCAGGAACGGGTGCTCCGTCTTCTCGTACAGCGTCTGCAGGGCGTCGGCGTCGGTGGTGTAGCCGGTCTTGGTGCGTTTCGTCTTCGGCATCCCCAGCTCGTCGAACAGCACCACCTGGAGCTGCTTCGGGGAACCAAGGTTGATCTGCTTGCCGATCACCTCGTACGCCTGCTCGGTCGCCTGCTTCACGCGGCTCGCGTAGTGCACCTCGAGTGTGGTGAGCGCGTCGGCGTCCACCGCGATGCCCGCCGCCTCCAGCTCCGTGATCACCGACAGCAGCGGCAACTCGATGTCGCCCAGCAGCGCGGTGCCGCCCGTGGCGGTGAGCTCATCGGCCAGCGCCGACGACAGCTCCAGGATCGCCCTCGCCCGCACCAGTTCGTCGTGCACGACCTGGCTGTCGGCATCGGCGTCGAGCAGCGACAACTGTCCGTCGTCCTTCGCGCTCTCCGAGCGCAGCTCCCGGCGCAGGTACCGCAGCACCAGGTCGTCCAACCCGAACGACCGCTGCCCGGGCCTCACCAGATACGCGGCCAGCTCGGTGTCCATCACCAGGCCCGCGAGCCGCCATCCGCGGGCTCGCAGGGCGTGCAGCGGCGTTTTCAGCGAATGACCGACCTTGCGCACCTCCTCGTCGGCCAACCACTCCGCGAGGGCGCGTTCGTCGGCCTCCGTCATCTCGGTGACGTCGAGATAGGCGCCGGCGCCGCCGGGTGCTGCCAGGCTGATCGACCGCACGTCGGACGTCACGGACGCTCCCGTGGTGCTGAACGCCAGCCCCACCGTGGTGCCCGCTCCGGCGTGCTGGGACAGCCAGTCGGACACCGTGCCCGGCTGCAGCGCCGAGCCCGTGACCTCGAAACCGGAGTCGGCCTCCGGCTCGGCGCTGGACAGCGACGCGAACAGCCGGTCGCGCAGCACGCGGAACTCCAGCTCGTCGAACAACCGATGCACGGCGTCGCGGTCCCAGGGCCGTACCTCGAGATCCGCCGGGCCGGTCTCGAGCGGCACGTCGCGCACCAGCTCGGTGAGCTGCCGGTTCAGCATCACGGAGTCGAGGTGAGCCCGCAGCGCGTCACCCACCTTGCCCTTCACCTCGTCGACCCGGTCGATCAACTCTGCGAGGGAGCCGAACTGCCGCACCCACTTCGCCGCCGTCTTCTCCCCCACACCGGGGATTCCGGGGAGGTTGTCCGACGGGTCACCACGCAGAGCCGCGAAGTCGGGGTACTGCACGGGTGAGAGGCCGTACTTCTCCTGGACGCCGGCCGGGTCGAACCGGACCAGGTCGGAGACCCCCTTCCTCGGATACAGCACGGTGACGGAGTCGTTGACCAGTTGCAGCGCGTCCCGGTCGCCCGTACAGATCAGCACTTCGTAGTCGTCACCGGCCTGCGTGGTCAGGGTGGCGATCAGGTCGTCGGCCTCGTAGCCCTCCTTCGCGAGGACGGGGATGGACAGGGCCGCGAGGATGTCCTTGATCAGCTCGACCTGTCCCTTGAAGTCGTCGGGCGTCGCCGACCGGTTCGCCTTGTAGTCGGCGAACGTCTCCGTGCGGAACGTCCGGCGGGACACGTCGAACGCCACGGCCACGTGAGTGGGCGCCTCGTCGCGCAGAAGATTGATCAACATGGACGTGAACCCGAACACCGCGTTGGTGACCTGCCCGGTGGACGTCCGGAACCGGTCGGCCGGCACCGCGAAGAAGGCCCGATACGCCATCGAGTGACCGTCGACGAGGAGCAGCCGCGGTGTGTCGTTCGCAACGGAGGTGTTCTGGTTGGGGCTCACGCCCGTGAGTCTAGGGTGAGTGTCCGACAGCCTCGCTGCCCGGCGGCACTGACCCGATCGATTCGAACACAGGGAGCCACGCGGTGACCGAGAACCCGTCCGAGGAGCTGTTGCGTGCCCTTCTGGCAGGCATCTCCCCCGAGATCGCCGAACAGCAGCTGAACGACAAGCTCGGCATCACGTTCGTGGACCTGACGCCGGAGCGCGTCAGCGCCACCATGCCGGTCAAGGGCAATCTTCAGCCCTTCGGGTTACTTCACGGCGGAGCCAACGCCGTCCTGGCCGAGTCTCTCGGGTCGGTCCTCGCGGCACTGAACGCGGGCCCGGACCGGGTGGCGATGGGCTTGGAGCTGTCGTGCACCCACCACCGCGCCGTGCTGTCGGGGTCGGTGACCGGTGTGGCCACCCCCCTGCACGTCGGTCGCTCGACGATGACCTCCCAGATCGTCATCACGGACGAGTCGGGAAGGCGCACCTGCAGCGCGCGCCTCACTTGCGTCGTGCGTGATCGCGCACCGGGTTCCTGACGGATACGACCCGCCACACCGCGAGCACGCTGTCACGTGCGGTCGAGCCCCAGCGGCGATGCGCCAGGCATGGGGAACCACTCGGCACGACGGCCGGCAGCCGGGTGGTCGGCCACGTCCCGGCGACGTCGTGTACGTCCTCGGCCGCGAACGTGAGAAGCGCCTCGCGTCCGCCTTCGAGTGCACAATCTTCGGACCTGCACAGTCCAAGATGGACCTAGGCCGGCCGGTTCGCCGTCGCCGGAGGTGCCAACGTGGTGGCAGCCACGGAATCCGAGCGACGAACGGTACCTCTGGCGCCATCACCCGAAGCAGTGAAGACGCGCCCGTACCCAGTGCTCCCACAACTGGAACATGGCTTCCGGAATCGGCGAACAGCCAGTTCAGGAGGGATGTCCGTCGGGCAAGTCTCGTTCCCACTCCCCCAGGCCTGCCCATCACGACCGCTCAGCAGCCCTCCCATCCCGGAGCCCTCGCCCGTTAGCCTTGCCGCCATGGCCGCGCACGACCACCTCCGCTCCATCGAGTTCGACGAGTCCTCCGTCCCCGCCGACATCCACTACCGCGAGTTGCTGGGGACCGAAAGACTCTCGCCGCTACGCCTACCGACCGAGACGGAACTCGCCGCCGCGGCACGTCTGAGCCCGCTGCTGGCCGCCGCACGAGCGCTCGCGCTGTGGGTCGGCGACGGGCGCCCCGTCGACGACGCCACGGGTGCCCTGAGTGAGGAGGACACCGCTCTGGCGGCGAAGGAGTTGTCGGCCTCCGGAGCTGTACCCGTAGACGTCGATCCCACGCCGAACGAGATGGCGCAGTGGTGGGAGCTTGCCGACGACCTCGAGTTCCTCGACATCGGCGAGAGAACCGTCACCGTGACGTCCGGTGTGGACGCCTGGCCGGACGGCGACGACGACACCGTGCTCGACATGTGGAAGCAGGCGTTCGCCTCCCTGTGCGCGTGGAGCCTGGCCGTGGACGCCGAGCTGGCCGGCGAGCCTCACCTGCGGTTGCACGGGGCGGGAGCCACGATGCTGCCACTGTTCGCGGCGCGGGAGAGCGGTCTCGGTCTGGCCGAGCTGAGCGCGATGGTGCACGAGGTCGCGGTGATCGACGCGGACGGTGAGTTGCCCGCAGCGGCGTGGGAGCGGTGGGTGGCGTCCCAGGGAGATCCCGCCGAAGTGCTGTACCGACGGCTCGCTCTACTGGGCGCCGTTGAGATCCACGACGGGACGGTGCGACTGACGGCGTTGGGAATGTTCGCGTTGTGGTCGGAGGTCAGGTCGGAGGTCGACATCCCGCTTCTGCCCGCCGCCGAGAAGATGAGCGCAGCCGACATGGTGTCGGTGGCGCTGCTGGGGACCATCGAGCAGGTCGACTCGGAGTGGCAGGCGTGGTCGGCGACCCGGACGGCGGCCGACGCCGCGACCGAGCTCGCCGCGGTCGCCATGGAGGGAGGTCCCGGCGAGCGTGCCGCGGCGACCGCGCTACTGCACGAGCTCGGCACGGACGCGCACGCGGTGTGGCACACCCTCCTTGACGTTCCGGCCCTGCGCCCCTACGCCAAACGGGCGCTGGGTGAGAGTGACGCGTCGGCGAAGTTGGAACTCACCGACCACGACATCGCATGGCTGACGGCCGACATGTTCTGCGATGTCGACGTCGAGCACCCGCCGGACCGGATCGACGACCTGCTGGCGTCCACGGTCGGCGCAGGAGAGGAGGACATGTTCGAGGTGTTGTGGCGGCTCGAACATCCCGGCGCGGCTGCGGCGCTACGGGTGTTCGGCCAGTACCACCCCGACAAGAGGGTGGCGAAAGCGGCGAGGAGAGCCGCGTTCAAGGTCGAACGCATCGGCTGACCTCGGTCTCTGGTGGGCGGTCCCTCCCACCAGAGACCGGGGTCGCTCTAGGACTACTTTCCGATGCTGTCGACGACCGCCTCGGCGACTGCCTTCATGGTGGTGCGCCGGTCCATGGCGGTGCGCTGGATCCAGCGGAAAGCGTCGGGTTCGCTGAGCCCCTGGTGGGTCATCAGCAGGCCCTTGGCACGGTCGATGAGCTTGCGCGTTTCGAGCCGGTCGGTAAGACCCGCCACCTCGGCCTCCAGCGCCTGCAGCTCGGCGAACCGACTGACAGCGAGTTCGATGGCGGGCACGAGGTCACGCTTGGCGAACGGCTTCACCAAGTAAGCCATCGTGCCTGCCTCGCGAGCGCGCTCAACGAGGTCGCGCTGGCTGAAGGCGGTGAGGATCACCACGGGAGCGATGCGATCGCTGGTGATCTTCGCGGCGGCCTCGATGCCGTCGAGCTTGGGCATCTTGACATCGAGGATCACAAGGTCGGGCTTGAGCTCTCCGGCCAGCTTGATGGCCTCTTCCCCGTCGCCCGCTTCGCCGATCACCTCGTAACCTTCTTCGCGAAGCATCTCGACGAGGTCGAGGCGAATCAGCGCCTCGTCTTCGGCGACGAGAACGCGGCGCTGTGGAGCGGGAGCGGCATCGTTGGCTTCGGTAGCCGCTTCGGTCACCGGACTCCTCCTGGGAACGATCGACGGGTCTTGATTGGGGTGCGGCAGTCCGCTACCCCGAGATTACCGGCAATCGCAGGCGCAGTCGGGATGGCGTTCGCCACGTGCTGTGATCATCTCGCGTCCTGATGACAGCCGTCGTACAAGCACGTTGCCGTTGAGCTAACCCCGCTTCCACCCGGTGGAGCGACGGGGAGTAAGCTGCGGACTACGCCCCCGTAGCCCAATCGGCAGAGGCAGCGGACTCAAAATCCGTCCAGTGTGCGTTCGAGTCGCACCGGGGGCACTTTCTGTGACCACACGAAACGGCCCCTCACCAGGCACAGCACGGTGAGGGGCCGTTCCTGTGCTGTCCGGCTGGGTCCGGTCATGACCTGCCGTCGTCGGCCGTTTGCGGTCTATGCGCGGTCTCGGTCGGCTGTCACGGACGCCAGAACCAACAACTGCTCACGACGCTTGTCACGCGGTCCGTGCACAATGCAGCCCACCGGCCCCACGGGTCCGCCTGGCACCGCCGCCAATCCCACGCACGTCACAGCGACCATCAGCGTCAAGCAGCCTTCTACCAGGAAGCATCGGATAGCTCGCATGGCGAGGTGACTGGAGTGGGCGGCCGCGACCAGCTTCGGTTCGGAGCCGGCTGCGGCAGGTACCGCGAACTCGTCATCGGCCAACTGGAGTGAGGCACGGCGGCCGATGCCCAGCCCGACGGTTGGTCGGGCGTGCTGCTCCTGGCTGGGTGACGGAGGGCCGTGGTGGTGCGGGACATGGACACTCCGGGACGGCCGTCTGGTGGCGGCCCGTGTGCGCGGCACGATCGGCCGGTGACACCGTCGGGCCAGAGGGCGCCCCCGGCCGGAGGGGTCGGCCGGGGGCACTGGGAGGGGACGCTCAGGCAGCCGGGGTGTTCAGCACGTACTCGCGTGAGGCGTGGACCTCGCGGCGCAGGGCGGGCAGGTCCACGTCGAGGACTTGGCCGTTCCACTTGCGTACCTCACCGTTGACGAGGACAGCGCTGATGTTGCGGGCGTCGGAGCCCAGCACGACGGTGCCGATGGGGTCGTTGAGCGGCATGTTGTTGAGGTCCTCGGCCCGGATGACCAAAAGGTCGGCCTTCTTGCCCGAGGTGAGCGATCCGGTGACGCCCTCCAGGCCGTTGGTGCGGGCACCCTGGAGCGTGGCGAAGTCCAGGACGTCGTGGGTGGTGATGCGGGCGGGCTGCCCGTCGGTGCCGTGGGCGGCGTTGACGGCCCGCATCCGCTGGATGGCGTGCAGGGTACGCATCTGCGTGAACATGTCGCTGGCCAAGGCGACTTCGACGTCGATACTCAGTCCCGGGCGGATGCCGGCGGACAGGGCCTCGTCAACGGCGGGGATCGCGGTCTCCAGGCCGATCTGGGCGTCGGAGGTGGGGGCGAGCGCCACGGTGGTGCCGGTCTCCCCCATGGCCTTCCATGCTTCGGAAGTCAGTCCGGTGGCGTGGATGAGGGTGACGTCGGGATTGAGGATGCCGTCCTCGGCCCAGCGCAGGATCGCCTCGGAGGAGGCCTTACCGAAGACCGCGTCCACACTCACTCCGATACCCAGATCCTTCGCGACGCAGGCGAGGTCGGGGCCGTAGGCGAGTGTCGGGCCGGCGATCTCGTCGGTGGCGAGCGTCGCCAGGCGCAGGGTCAGCAGCTGGTCGTCGCTGCTGAAGTAGCGCTCCTTGAGGCGGGTCAGGTCCCCGGGCCACTGCTTGTCCCAGTCGCCGAAGTGAGGGCCCATGGAGGCGTGCACGCCGCGGATGCCGGTGCCGCGGAGGGCCTCGACCGCGGCGTCGGAGTGCTCGGGGGTACGGGAGTTGTGGGAGAAGTCGAGCATGGTCGTGATGCCGCTGTCGATCGCGGTGAGGGCGGCCAGCTTGGTGCCGATGTACATGTCCTCGGGCCGGTAGACCGTGGCGTGTCCGGCCAGGGTGGACATGACGTAGGCGCCGAGGTCGTCGACGTCCGGCATGATGCGGCGCAGCTGGGCCTCCCAGGCGTGCCGATGGGTGTCGACGAAGCCGGGGCTGAGGACGGAGCCGGAAGCGTCGACGACCACGGCGTCGCCGGGGTCGATGTTCGGACCGATCGCGGTGATGGTGTCGCCCTCGACGAGCAGGTCGGCGTTGTGCAGGACACCGAGGGCGGGGTCCATGGTGACGATGGTCGCGCCGGTGAACAGGATGCGCCGTTCGTCCGCAGGGCGGCACCGGATCCGGTCGAGGACGGCGGCGCTGGTGGTGTCGTTGACGTTCATGAGGGATCTGCTTTCCGTAGCTCTCAGGAAGGGGTGGTGGACTACCGACGGTCAGCTGCGCTTCATGACGTAACCCGCGTGGTGCAGTTCATCGCCCTCGAACTGCCCGTAGGCCCAGAAGCCGAGGTCGTCCAGGTAGTCGATGCGGTCGCCGTCGATCCAGAACCGGCCCTGGTAGGCGTGGGGGCGGCCGCCCCGTGTCTCGTCGTAGCGGCCGTCGGCGGTGAGTTCCTGGTGCAGGAAGCCCTCCCGGTCGATCCAGACGCCGAGCCGTGGGTTGCCGGTCAGGTCCGGTGCGGCGGGGATGCCCGTCTCTGGAACGGCGGGCCCGCCGGGGGCGTCGGTGCCCGCCCACAGGACGGGCCGACCGGCTGCGACCAGCGCGCGAACCTGCTCCGGGTGGGACATGAGAGTGGCCAGCGCGCTGGGCACATCGGCGCCCAGCTCGTCGGGTACCACCAGGAAGTCGGCGGTATTGCCCGGTGTCAGCGTCGCTACGTACTCCGAGCGTCGGCCACGTCCGCCGACCAGTGCGACGGTGTCCACGACGGCGGGGACGACGGTCGTACCCGCGCAGTCGACGACGATGGCGTTGTCGTCGACTGCCGCGGTGACGATGGCGGGACCGACGCCCACGATCAGGGAACCGACGAACAGGATGTCGGCACCGGTCACGGTCCCGATCAGCGGGTCCATCGTCACGATCCGGGCGTTGGTGAACAGGACCGGACGGCCACCGTCATTCGCGACGATCTCGTCGAGGGCCTTTCGGTTCCAGCCCACGGTGTCGGTGTAGCTGATGGTCATGGTGTTCCTCAGGGGTCGGCTCATCGGTCGGTCCGACGAGCGAAGCGAGCGCCCATGCGGGCGGGGGAAGCTGCTCGGCGGTTGCCGCAGCTGCATGACCACCAGGTTCGTCGCCGTGCGGAACCGGAACCAGGCCGCTGTGTCCCCGGGTGTGCGGCACCCAGGGTCGGGCCCGGCTCACGACGGCATATGCGGGACGGCGCCACACCGTCTCGCTCGCCATCGTGGGTGCACGCCCCCCCAGGAGGCCCACACCTGGGGAGACGGCGGCCTGGCTGCTCCGCGCCGCGAGGCCGAGGCTGGAGCCATGAGCAGCAACGACACACCCCGCGACCCGCACCCCTACGTCGGCATGTGGGTGACCGCGGACGGACACATCCGCCAGGAACTACTGCCGAACGGCCGCTACGACGAGGCCCGCGGAAGACGTCAGAGTGCCTACACCGGCCGGTACACCGTCACCGGCGATCACATCGACTACCTCGACGACACCGGCTTCACCGCCACCGGTGACATCCGCGACGGTGTCCTCTTCCACGAGCACCTGGTGCTCTACCGCGAGGGCGACCAGCGCGCCCGGCAGGGAGGTCCGGTGTCGCGCGGCTGACGGTTACTGCGGATTTCGTTGAGGCCATTCGTTTCCGGGCACCGGTGCCGGGAACGGGCGGCCGACGCCGCGCGTACGAACCCTTCCCGCAGGGTCGAACCAACACAGGAACACCCACGGGCAGAGGCTGGAGAAGCTCGGTGACGGAGCCGCGGTGTCACCCGGAGTCGTCTGTCGTCAGGGTCCCTCAGCCGGCCGCGCTGAGCGGGCCGAGCGGGGCCTTCGAACCCGTGTCGGTTCGACACTGAGACACGAGTGTCACGACTGTCGCTGGAACAAGGGCTTGAGCGTCGCCCTTCACCACCTCACGGGGTGTCTCACACTCAGGGAACCGGGTGTCGCGGTGCTTGCCGTCACGGTACGGGCGACAAGCTGGCCAGCAGGCTGAGTCGGGCGGAGTTCACATGTTCTTCGGCCCGGCGTGCCAGTGTCCGGCTGTCGCCTGAACGCAGGAGAGCGGCAAGTTCGCGATGCTCGTCGACCACGCGCGCACGATAGTGGTCGTAGGCCGCGTCGACGCGGCGCAGCTGGAACAGGTGCAGCTGAGAGCGAATGGCCTGCCATGCGGTGGTGAGCCTGCCGTTTCCGGCGGCGGCGTAGATCTGGTCGTGGAAGGCGATGTCCAGCGCCACCAGCCGGTGAGCGTCGCTGCCGCCGGCGATCTCGGTCGTCATCTCGTCCACCAGCCGATCCAGCCGGGACAGGTGCTCTGCGGTCGCGGCTCGCCGGGCGGTGGTCGCGGCCAGGCGGTCCAATGCGGCCCGGAGTGCGTAGACCTCCTGGACGTCCTCGGCCGTCACCTCGATGACGGTGTTACCGCGGTGCCAGCCGCCACGTACCAGCCCTTCCCGCTCCAGCCGGGCCAGTCCTTCCCGGACCGAGCCGCGGCTGACCCCGAGGCGTTCGGCCAGCTCCACCTCGCGGAGTGCGGCTCCGGGCGGGAAATGACCGGAGAAAATGGCCGCGCGCACCAAGTCGGCGGCCTCATCAGCCAGCCCACGCCGGGCGGCCCTCGGCAGTGCAGATGACATGTGCCCCATGTTGACCTCCGGAGAAGCTGCGAGACCAGCCGGATCCGAGATCCGAAGCAATGTCTTAATGTTGACATTAGGACATCGTGTCGGTCACGCTACTCGGACGCCGAGCTCACCGAAGGGATCCCGATGTCTCACCGACCCGCTGTTCACCTGGCCATCCCGGTCGACGACCTGGTAGCCGCCCGCAACTTCTACGGGCAGGTGCTGGGCCTGTCCGAAGGGCGCAGCACCGACCACTGGGTGGACTGGAACCTCGAGAGCCATCAGTTGGTGACCCACCTGGTGGCTGTCGCGCCGCAGCCGGTCGGCACCAGCCTGGTGGGGCAGCACCAGGTGCCGATCCCGCACTTCGGTCTGCTGCTGGACGAACAAACCTTCCACCGGTTCGCCGAGCGGCTGCGAGCCGCCGGGGTGAGGTTCGACATCGAGCCGCACCTGCGCTTCCCCGGCGAGCCCGGTGAGCAGTGGACCATGTTCTTCCGTGACCCCGCGGGCAACGCCCTGGAGTTCAAGTCCTTCCGTGACGAGTCGATGGTGTTCGCCCGATGAGGGGTGTGCTGGTCACCGGCGGATCTCGGGGTATCGGCCGCGCCGTCGCGACGGCCTTCGCGGCCGGCGGTGACCGGGTCGCGGTGCAGTACGCGGGACGCCGTGCGGACGCCGAACGGACTCTGCAGGAACTGCCCGGCACCGGCCACACACTGATCCAGGCCGACCTGGGCGAATCCGGTGCGGCGGAGCGGGTCGTGGCCGAGGCGGTGGCCGCGCTCGACGCGGTGGACGTGCTGGTGAACAACGCGGCCGTGGCCCCCACGGCGGACACCCGGCATCCGATCGCACAGACCTCGCTGGCGCACTGGCAGCAGGTGTGGCGGCGGATGGTGGACGTCAACCTCCTGGGCGCGGCCGACTTGAGCTGGGCCACGGCCCGCCACCTCGTCGACCGGGGCGCCAACGGTGCGATCGTGAACATCGGTTCGCGCGGCGCGTTCCGGGGCGAACCGGACTTCCCCGCCTACGGGGCGACCAAGGCGGCACTGCATGCCCTCGGCCAGTCACTGGCCGTGGCACTGGCCCCGCACGGCATCACGGTCACCTCCGTCGCGCCCGGATTCGTGGCCACCGAACGGCAGTCGGCGAAGCTGTCCGGCCCCGAGGGCGGGCGCCTGCGTGCGGAGAGCCCGTTCGGGCGGGTCGGCACACCGGAAGAGATCGCCACCGTCGTGCGTTTCCTCGCGTCCCCGGCCGCGGCATGGGCCTCCGGCACCATCGTCGACCTCAACGGCGCATCCCACCTGCGCACCTGATCCGAGTCACCGCGGCCGCAAGATGCGGATGCTGTCCACAGGGGCCGACTCTGGAACCTGTGCCTGGAAGACCGGACACCGCTGATCGCCGCGTGAACTCGGCGTTGCGTCAGTTTGCGGTGTTGTTGGCCCTTGAAGTCTACAGTGGACCCATGCATATCGATGTGTGAGGGACTCGTAGCGGCGGAGTTCGCTGATGCAGCGCGCACCATCGCCGCCACCACCGCGAGCTGCTGACCCGGCCGGGAGCTCAGCGAATGCTGCCGAGTGTGACCGTCAACAGCTCGGGGTCGCCGTGGTTGACCTTGCCGCTGTGGTCTTCGTTCGCGTTCGCGCTGACGTCGTCGTAGGCGAACGCGTAACCTTTGCCGTCCGGCAGGTTCTCGTGCACGACGCGGGCGTAGTGGTTCGTGACCGGATGCTGGTAGAAGGTCGCCGGGTCCTCACCGTGCGGCTGCTCGGAGTTGATCAGCAACGTCGTCCGGTTGAAGGCGGCGGCGAGCCGGGGAACGATCGCTTTCCGCTCCTCGCTGTCGGTGGCCGGGTTGTTGGCGAACGGTCCGCTGTTGCACCCCCAGATGTCGCCGGTGGTCGGCTTGCCGAAGCGTTCCGCGCCGAACACCAGGTCGCCACCCTCAACGCGGCCTTGCAGGATGCCGATGTCGGCGCGCTGCGAGTCGACGATCAACGGTTCGCTCGCGTACTTCTGCCACACCTGGTCGACGTACCCATCCATGTACCCGACGAAGTTTCCTGCCCGGTGGTTCGGGTTGAGCACGCGGAGCACGGTGCCATTCGCTTCCTGGACGCAGGTCGGCCACGCTCCCCCCTGGGCCCGCAGCGACGAGGCGATGCGGTCGATCGCGCCACTGGGCAGGCCGGGAACCTCCTGGGTTCCGCCCACGTGCGTCAGGTGCAGGCCGACCGGGGCGGCGACGAAGTCGACGTAGCTGATGTTGGCGTACAACTGGACGGAATTGAGCGTGAACTCGGCGAAGGTCCAGTTCCTGCCGAAGTTGGGGTCGGTGTCGGAGACGAAGTTCGGATGCACGACCGCAGTTCTGCCGTCGGCCGCCCCGACGGCGAAGAATTCGAGCTTGTCGTCGGTCACGAAATAGACCCGCGCGCCGTACATGCGGGGAACCACGACCTCGGTCGAACCGTTCACCGGGACGGCGGGGTCCTCCCCGAGTGGCTGGGGAACGGGGCCGCTCGCCGCCGGGTAGTACACACTGCCGTCGGGGCGAACGAACATCGCGCGCCCGTCCGCGTCCGCCTGACCTGTGATGTAGGCGTAGGCGGTCCTACCGGAGTTGTTGACCAGCCGGAACCGCAGACTTTCCGGCGCGGCCACCGCGAACGGAGCGGTCAGCGTTCCGGCCCACAGCGGCGAGCTGAGCGCCGCGGCCGACATCCCGAGAAACTGCCGACGTGAGACCATGGGATTCCTCCGAAAGCCGCGTGTCGTCTCGACGAATGTGATAGGCACGCAGTGTTCCGGCCCGGGCCGGGGTGACGGTACCCCCGAAAGTTGTTCCGGAGACGCCATAAGGCGTACATTCACCGCCTCGTTTCGATGAGTGCTTCAGCGAGTTCGTTGGGCGGCCCGGCGAACGGCCGATGCGAACAAGGCGGCGCGCACGTGCTCAGGCAGTCGGGTCGCCGATACTCGCGATGGTCCACGGTGGACCTAGTCAATCAGTGCCGAGTTGGGACGCACCGCTTGTTCGGCAGGTTCCCCTCGGGGAGCTCAGGAATGCGGGACATGCTCCCCCAATCAGCTCGGATCATCGAAGGCGCGACCACGGGCGACGCGGGCCGGTCGGAGTTCCGATCGGCCCGCGCCCGCGTTCCGGGAGATGTCTTCAGGCCGTGGCGGGTTCCTTCACCGCTGGGGCGGACTCCGGGTCGTGCCGGCGCAGTGCGATCAGGACGACCGCGCAGATCGCGACCACCACGGCGGCACCGACGTAGAGCTGGGTCGCCGAGGCGCCCGCGTCCTTGAGCATCCCCGCGATGGTCGGGGACAGGATGGCGCCGATCCGGCCCATGCCGAGTGCCCAGCCCATGCCGACGCTGCGGATGTTGGCTGGATACAGCGGCGGCCCGACGGTGTACGCGCCGGCGATGCAGCCGTTGATCAGCGCGCCGACGAGGACGCCGATCCCGAACCCGAGCCACAGGATCGAGGTGCTCAGGATGAAGACGATCATCATCGCGGCGGAGAGCAGCGAGAACCCGATCAGCACGACCCGCGGCGTACGCACCCGGGCGGCAACTCCGTAGAGCACCGAGCCGACGGTGCCGCCGATCGAGATCGCCATCCCGGCGGTGACCGCAGCGCTCTCCGAAAGCCCTTCCTCGACCAGCAGGGTGGGGGTCCAGCTGTTCACGAAGTAGAAGCCGAACATGATGGTGATGAAGGTGATCCAGAGCAGGATCGTGGGGGTGAGCAGCTGCTTCAACCAGCCCGAGCTGGTCTGCCTGGTCCCCTCTCGAACGGAGGCCGCCTGGTCGAGGTCGGTCTGGCTGACGGAGTCCATCCCCATCCGCGCCAGGGTCCGGTTGATGTTCTCCAGCGCGCCCCGCGGACGACGCTGCTCGAGGAAGGCGATCGACTCGGGCAGAAGCAGCGCGATGACGACCAGGGCGAGCAGGGTGCCGAAACCGCCTGCGTAGAAGACGATCCGCCAGTCACCGCCCACCGTGGCCTTCGCGACCACGCTCGCCACGGTCGCACCGATGCCGTACCCGGCGGTGTAGATGCCGATGGCAAGCCCGCGGTTCTTCGCGTTCGAGAACTCGCTGGCGATCACGTTGGTGCTGGCCAGAATGCCACCCACGCCGATTCCGGTGAGGAGCCGGAAGAAGCCCATCACCGTCACTGACGGGGCCATCGCGGCGCCGAACATCCCGATCGTGCCGAGGGTGAGGCTGATCAGGATCAGCGGGCGACGCCCGATCAGGTCGGCGAAGGGCGCGAGCAGCATCGAACCCAGGGCCATTCCGATCAGGCCGACCGAGACCAGCAGCCCGAACTGGGAACCGTTCAGGCCGAACTCCTCGGTCACCGAGGGGCCGGTGAACGCGACCGCCATGACGTCGAAGCCGTCGAGACAGTTCATGAAGGTGCAGAGCGCGACGATCAACCATTGGTAGCCGGACATCCGTGCCGCGCCGATGCGTTCAGTGATGTTCATGGAGGCGTCCAGAGGTGAGGGATCCGGTACGCCGGATCAGGTGAGGTGGAGGGTGACGGTGGCGCGGTCGCCAGTGCTGCCGGCCACCGCGCGGGAGACGCAGAGACACAGGTTCGTGGAGCGCTGCTTCTGCGCTTCACTGAGGAAGACGTCGCGGTGGTCGATGGTGCCGTCCACCTCGACGACCTTGGCCAGGCAGAGGCCGCACTCGCCCTTGCGGCAGTCCGAGAGCGTGTCGATCCCAGCCGCGTTCAGGGCGTCCAGGATCGAGGTGTCGGGCGCGACCACGACCTCGCGGTCGAGCTGAGGAAGGCGCACCCGGAACTCCTCGGCGCCGAACCGGCCGCTGGAGCCGAAGGTCTCGAACCGCAGGTTGGTCTCCGGCAGCGCGTGCTCGGTCCAGCTCGACCTGATCGCGTCCATCAGACCGATCGGACCGCACATGTAGAGCTCGGTCGCGGCCGCGTTCGGTGCCGCAGCGATGTCGCCGACCAGGTCGGGAACCGACAACGGCGTTCCTTCGTCGTCTACGTGGACGCGAATCCGGTCGCCGTGCTCGGCGCTGAGCTCGTCGAGGTACGCCATCACCCGGCGACTGCGGCCGACGAACACGAGCTCGTAGTCGGCCCCGCGGCGGCGCAGCGCCGACGCCATCGCGACCAGTGCGGTGACGCCGATGCCGCCGGCGACCAGGACGTAACGACCCGCGCCGACCGCGAGCGGGAAGTTCTGCACCGGGCCGGTGACGGCGAGCTCGTCACCGATGGCCAGTGCGTGCATCGCCTCCGAACCACCCCGGGAGTTGGGCGAGAGCTGCACGCTGAGTGTGAGCCGGCGTCCGCCGTCCTCGGACCGGACGACGGAGTAGGAGCGGAGCTGCCGTCTGCCGTGGACGCGCAGCTCGACGTCGACGTGCGTACCGGGGGCCGCATGCTCGGGGTGCTCGACCTCCAGCACGATCCGGCGGACGCCGTCCGCCACGTGGTCGGCCTCGACGACCTTCCCGCGCTGCCAGCGGGACTGGGACTGGACCGCCATCAGGCACCCCGCCCGACCGCGGGAGCCGCTGACGGCCGCCCCTCGGCTGCCAGCATCCGCTCCAGGATCCGACGCACCCACATCCCGCCGGTGTCGATGTTGAGACTGTAGAACTCGTGCTCGGGGTTGGCGTCGATCGCACTCTGCTGGGCACGCAGCATGTCCTCGTCCTCGGCGAAGACACCGTGCACGCTTTGCCGCAGCTGGGTGGTGATGGTCTGGCTGTCCAGGCGGTAGTTGCGCATGAACGCCCAGAAGTAGTGGCAGCTGCGGTGTGTCTCGGGGGTGATCGTGTTCATCACGTAACCGTTGACGCCCTGGCTGCGGTCGCCCTCGGGTGCGCCGGTGCCCGCCTTGGCGACTCCCACGTCGATGCAGATCGTGCTCGGCGCTTCGAACCTGATGATCTGCCAGCGATCGACCTTGCCCTCGAAGCCCGGGAACTTGTCGCGCATGTTCTTCAACCAGAACGGCGGCGCGTCGATGTCGCGCATCCACCGGGTGACGGTGACGGTGTTGCCCTCGTGGACCACGTCGAACTCGGCCTCGGAGAGCTCCTCCTGGCCGATGCTCGAGGCGTGCACGAACTCCTCGTGGGTGAGGTCCATCAGGTTGTCGAGCACCAGCTGGTAGTTGCAGTCGGCGTGGATGGTCTCGCCGTCACCGGCCCAGGCCGGGTCGTCCATCTGGTGCATGTCGGGCACGGCGGCCGGATCGGCCAGGTCGGGCTCGCCCACCCACACCCAGACGTACCGGTAGCGCTCGACGACGGGATAGGCGGGAACCATCGCACTCGGGTTGATCGTCTCCTGCGCGGGCATGCCGGTGCAGCGACCGGTCGAGTTGTAGCGCAGGCCGTGGTAGGGGCACTGCAGCTCGTCGCCGAGGATCTTGCCCTTCGACAGCGGTGCGAGCCGGTGCCAGCAGGCGTCCGCGAGCGCGACGGCTCGGCCCTCGGTGTTGCGCCACAACGCCAGCGGCACTCCGGCGACGGTGCGTGCCAGCGGCTTCTTGGTGGTGACCTCGTGGTCCCAGGCCGCGACGTACCAGGCGTTGCGGGGGTGGTTGAAGATCTTCGCGGCGGCGGTGGTCGGTGCGGCGGCCTCCACCGGTGGAGGGGTGGTCAGGGTCATGGGACGACTCCCTATGGAGAGAGGTATCTGTAACGTGAGCCACAAGCTATCTATGGATATAGTTAGTTGGCAAGAGCGGATAGCGTGACCGGTCCGGAGGGGAGGGACCTTGTCGCTGCGATATGCGCTGATCGCGCTGTTGACCGGTCGCCCGATGACCGGGTACGACATCTCGAAGAGCTTCAGCCGCTCGGTCGCGCACGTCTGGCACGCCCCGGACTCGCAGATCTACCCCGAGCTCAACCGGATGGAGCGCGACGGACTGCTCGACTCCGTCGAGGTGCCCTGGGGAAAGAAGGGGACCAAGAAGGAGTACCACGTCACCGACGCGGGGCTCGCCGACTTCCGGAAGTGGATGGAAGCACCGCTGGTACCGCAGCGGCAGCGGGACCCCACCTACCTGAAGGCGGCGTACTTCGACTTCGCCGACCCCGAGGCGGTGCGCGAGCAGCTGCGACAACAGCAGGCGTACTGGGAAGAACACCTGGCGATGCTCGAGAGAACCCGGGCGACCCTCGTCGACCGCAGCCACCCCACCCTGGCGGCGAGGATCGCCAAGCTGAACGAGCGCGAGGCCGAGCTGGCCGTCCGTTACAAGATCTACGCCTACGACGGGCTGATCGCCCGCGCTCGCACCGAACTGGCGTGGATCGAGGACGGCTTCGCGCTGGTCGACGAGCTGTACGGCTCCTGAGCGGGATTCCCCGTTCGTCCGGAGGCTTCCAAGACTGGTCCGATCCCGTGCGGACCGAGGAAGGAAGTCGCTGTGGCAGCACCCGCATGCGGCGGAACCGCGTGGTGGCACTCGATGTAGCCCACCCCGCGGTCGCCGTGGACCTTGCCGAAATCGAGATCACGGACCTCGCACACCGACCGATGGTGCGTCCTGAGGAACTCCTCGATCTCGCGCCTCCGTAGCTCCGGCTTGCGCTCCCGGGCCAGGTGACGTCTCTCGAGCAACGACGAGGTGGACGGGCCTGGAATGCTCCCGATTACTGAGCAGCGGGTTCGATTCTTGCTCGAAGTCATCGAGAAGGTGGATCCCGTGACCATCTCCCAAGAACTCGAGAGCTTGAGTGTTTCCTGTCTGAAGTGGCCGGCGAACAGCTACTGGAGCGCAATACTCCGGGACACCTCGGGTATGCAGCGAGGGTGGTGACGACCAAAACCCTCGGCACCGAGGGGACCTCCCTCAGTCAACAGGCGCCGGTCGTACCTGATGGACATACGCGCGTCCGCCCGTGCGCGTGTGCCGCACGCGCACTTCCCCGGCCACGGCGATCCCGCCCGCACCACACTACGGCACGGCCAGGCTCACCGGTTGTCCCTCGGCGGCCGACCGGTAGGCGGCCAACGCCACCCTCGTCGCCGCCAGCCCGTCCTCACCGGTGACCGACGGCGTGCGGCGGTGATGGACCGCGTCGAGGAACTCGTCGATCATGCCCTGGTTGGCGTCGGATCCCCACATCGGTCGGGTGATCCCCTGAGAGCCACCGTGGACGGTGAGGTACTGGCTGAACGCGTCGACGGCGATGGTGCCGTGCTCCCCCACCAGTTCCAGAGTGAGCCCACCCCACGTGGGGTAGGTCTCGGGGCGGCTCCAGCTGGAGTCGATGGTCGCGAACACACCGTCGGCGTAGCCGAGCATCACCAGCCCACCCGTCTCGACGGTGACGGTGTCGCGGTGGAGGACCCGGTTGGTCGCCGCGTACACCTCCACCGGGTCCTCGCCGAGGTACCAGCGCAGGATGTCGGCGAGATGCACCGTGTGGTCCATGATCGCGCCGCCACCGGCCAGTACGGGGTCGGCGAACCAAGCGCCGTGCCGCGCGGGCAGCACGCTCTGGTTCGTGCCGGTGCACGCGTGGAGGCGGCCGAACGCTCCGTCGGCGAGGAGCGCGGCGCACTCCCGTATCGGCGGGCTGAAGCGCATCGGGAACGCCGTCATCAACGGCACGCCCGCGCTCGCGCACGCCTCGACGATGGCGCGCGCGTCCTCCTCGGTCGTGGCCAGCGGCTTCTCGCACAGCACGGCGACCCCGGCGGCCGCTGCCTGCTCCACGAGGCGGCGGTGATGCACGGTCTCGGAACAGACGACGACCGCGTCCGCCCCGGCGTCCAACAGTTGCTCCGGCGAGGAGAACCACGGCACCGAGTGCGCGCTCGCCCAACGGCGGCCGCGTTCGACGTCGTCGTCGGCGACCCCGATCACCTCGGCACCGGCGCGTCGGACGTTGTCCACATAGGCGTCGACGTGGATGTGAGCGGTGGACAGGAACCCGATTCTCATGCGATTACCTCCACGTCCGTGGTGCGACCGGTCGTGAGCGACCGCCCGACCGCATCCGCGATCCGTACCGCGGCCAGCGCGTCCTCGGCGGTGACGATCGGCTTCGCCTCGCCCCTGAGGACGCCGAGGAAATGGCGTAGCTGGGCGGTGTACGGCGACTCGGCGAGTGGGCTGGACGGCAACGGCATCTCCCCGGCCCGCGCGCCGGCTCGCAGGGTCGGGCGTACCGGCGCGCTGCGGTCGGAGTCGAACTCGAGGAGGCCGTGGGTTCCGGCGATCTCCGCCCGGGTGCGGAACGTCGGTGGTGGGTGAGCCCACGAGGCCTCGACATGGCTGAGTGCGCCTGACGAGTGTCGCAGGATGGCCACGACGTGGTCGGTGTCGAGGTCCGGCCGGGCGGCTCGCACACTGCGTGCGTGCACGTTCACGACGTCACCGGCGACCCAGCGGGCGTAGTCGAGGTCGTGCACCATCAGGTCGAAGTGGAGACCGCCCGAGCGCGCCTCGTCGAAGTACCAGTCGTCGGCGGGCTTCTGGGGCCGGAACGTCGCTCGCGTCAACCGGATCACCGCGGGTTCGCCGATCTCCCCCGCGTCGACCGTGGCCTTCGCCGCCGCGTACTCGGGGAAGAACCGCACGACGTGAGCGGGCAGGAGCGGCACCCCGGCCTCCCGGCAGGCCGCGATCATGTCGGCGGCCAGGGCTGGGGTGCGGGCCAACGGTTTCTCGCACACCACGGCACGTCCGGCCCGTGCGGCGCGGACGGTGATCTCGTGGTGTAGGTCGGTGGGAACGCAGATGTCGACGAGGTCGACCCGGCCGAGAAGTTCGTCGAGATCGGTGCACGCGTGCATGCCGTAGTCGTGGGCCAACCGCATGGGCGGGTGTTCGGGGCGAGCCATGATCGCGGTGAGCCGGGCGCCGGGGCAGGCGGCCCACGCCGCCGCGTGCACCGAGCCCATGAAACCCGCGCCGACGATGCCGATCCGTGTCTGATTCACTTGATCGCTCCTGATGTCAGACCGCGGACGAACTGCCGCGAGAAGATGATGAAGAGAGCCAGCATCGGCAGGGCCGCCAAGGCCAGCACCGCGAGAACCGCGTTCCAGTCGGTGACGAACTGCCCGAGGAACAGTTGTGTGCCGAGGGTGACCGTGCGGACGCTCTCGGCGGGCGTGAGGATCAGGGGGAACCAGAGGTCGTTCCAGATCGGCAGCATCGTGTACACGCCGATGGCCGCCAGGCCCGGTCGCACGAGCGGGAGAACGAGGGAATAGACCCGGTACTCGCTGGCCCCGTCGATCCGGGCGGCGTCCTTCAACTCGTCGGGCACCTGCTTGAAGAACGCCGTCAGGACGAACACGGCCAGCGGTAGCCCCATCGCGGTGTAGACCAGAACGAGGCCGGCGAGCGAGTTCACCAGGCTCAGATCGACCATGAGGTCGAGAATCCCCACCGTTCCGAGCCGGATCGGGATCATGATCCCCACCGCCATGTACAGGGCGAGTGCGGTGAGGCCCGCGAAGCGGTACTCGGCCAGCGCGAAGGCCAGCATCGACCCCAGCAGCAGCACCAGGAACACCGTGCTGACGGTGACGATGAAGCTGTTGAGGAAGTACAGCTCGAAGTCGGCCCTGGCGAACACCGTCTCGAAGCCGCTGAGGTCGAACGTGTCGGGCGTCGGGAGGGCGAACGGCTCTTCGAAGATGGCTTGGCGGGACTTGAACGCGTTCATGACGATCAGCGCGATCGGCGCGCACGCCACGGCGACGTAGGCGAGCAGGATGACGTGCGGGACGAGGGTGCCGACCCGCGTTCGCCACGGGCGGCGCCTTCTCGGCGGCCGGATGACACCGGAGTCCGGGATGCTCACAGCGGTCACGTCCGTCTCCTCACAGTTGGTAGCTCTCGACGCGCCGCTGCCAGCCGAAGAAGTACAGGAGGACGCCCGCCATGATGAGGAGGAACATCATCGTGGCGACCGTGGCGCCCATGCTGCTGGAGCCTTGCTGCAGCTGGAATCCGAAGAAGGTGCGGAAGAAGAGCGTGCCCATGATGTCCGAGGCGAAGTCGGGGCCGGCCAGGGCGCCCTTGACCGTGTAGATCAGGTCGAACGCGTTCAGGTTGGCGACGTAGGTGATGACGGAGACGATCCCGACGGTGGGCAGGATCAGCGGGAACTTCACCCGCCAGAACGTCGTCCAGGCGTTGGCGCCGTCGATGGTCGCCGCCTCGACGAGGTCGTCCGGGATGCTGACGAGAACCGCGTAGAACAGCAGCATCGGGATGCCGATGTACTGCCAGACCGACATCAGGGCAAGGGTGATCAACGCGGTGCTCGACTGACCGAGCAGCGGCGTGTCGACGAAGCCCCACACCGGGCTGAGGATGAGCTGCCAGACGAATCCGACGATGACCACGGAGAGCGTCGTCGGGATGAACAGCAGCGTGCGGTAGGTCGCGCGTCCCCGCAGCTTGGGCGCGGCCAGCAACGCCGCCAGTAGCAGGCCGATCGGGTTCTGCACCACGAAGTGCACGGCGAAGAACAGCAGGTTGTTCCACACCGCGTTCCAGAAGGCTCCGGCGAGCAGGTCGTCGGAGAGCAGCCGGACGAAGTTGTCGAGTCCGACGAACGTCTGCACGCCGTCGCGCGACGCGAACATGCTGAGCCGCAGTGAGTCGAGCAACGGGTAGACCATGAACACGGTGTAGATCACCACGGCCGGCGCGATGAAGACGACGAGGTGGGTGCGAAACCGACGTCGACGGTGCCGGGCGAGGGGGCCCGGTCTCGGCCCGGTCGCGGCGCTCGCAGTCGTGGTCGGATCACCGGTCTCGCCGGGCGGCTTCGAGATCAGAGGTCGGCTCATGTGTTCCTCCAACGGGACGGTCGGTGTGGAGCGCGCTGTGCGCGATCGCCCCACACCGGGCCGACGACTACTGCTGCTGCGGCTCGTACCAACGCTCCAGGCCTGCCTGGACCCGACCGGCGGCCTCCCGCGGTTCGACGGTGCCGTTGAGCAGTTGCGCGCTGAGGTCCCACAGCTGGTTCTCGAGGTTGGGTTCGCCACGCGAGAGGATCTGGTACGAGTTGCGGATGGTCGACTCGCACTCCTCGCGCCAGCTCAGGAACTCCTGCGCCAGCGGGTCCTCGACGGTGACGTCGTGCTCGGACATCGGGAAGAACCCGGGCAGGGCGTTGGCGTAGAGCTCGGCGAACTCGGCGGTGGTCGTCCATTCGAGGAAGGTCCTGGCCTCCTCCGGGTGGTCGGTCGCCGCGTTCATGCCGATCCCGAGGTCGGTGTGGTCGCTGATGTAGCAGGTGTCCCTACCCTCCGGCAGCGGCGGTGGGAACGCCGCCATCTCGAAGTCGGTCTGCTCGTTGAACAGCGCGATCTCCCACGAGCCGGTCGGGTAGATCGCTCCGCGACCGAGGGTGAACAGGTTCTGCGCGTCCGGATAGGTGATCGACTCGTAGCCGTCGGGCAGGTACTCAGCCCACGAGGCGAGCTCGGTGAACGCGGCGACGTACTGGTCGTCGTCGAAGCGCTCGGTGCCCTCGATCAAGCCTTGCCGCCCGGCCTCGCCGTGCCAGTAGTTGGGACCGATGTTCTGCAGTCCCATGGTCGCGGCCTCCCACTGGTCCGCCGTCCCCATCACCAGCGGGGCGTACGTGCCGTCGGCGGCGATCGTGTCGAGGACCTCGTGGAACTCCTCCTCCGTCCTCGGCGGCGTGAGACCGAGCTCGTCGAAGATCTCGGTGTTGTAGAGGAAGCCGTGGATCACCGAAGCCATGGGGACGCAGAACGACTCCGACCCGTCGTCGGTCGACCACGCGGCGCGGGCGATGTCGCTGTAGGAGTCGAGTCCCTTCAGACCCGTCAGGGGCGCCAGGTGGCCCTCCTCGTAGAGCCGTAGTGCGACGTCGAACGGGCGGCAGGTGATCAGGTCGCCTGCGGTGCCTCCGGAGAGTTTGGCGTCGAGCGCGGCGTCGTACTCGTCCGGTGACGTCGGCTGGAACGTCACCCGGATGTTCGGGTGCTGCTCGTGGAAGGCAGGCAGGATGACGTCCTCCCAGATCGCGAGGTCGTCGTTGCGCCAGCTCTCCAGAACGAGCGTGACCTGGTCCCCCTCGCCGGTGTCCGCGTTGTTCCCTCGCGGATCGACGCTGTCGCCACACGCGGTGACGACGAGGACGGCGACCACCATCGGGGCCAGTCGGCCGAGTCGGTTCGGCATGAGATCTCCCGTGCTGTTCAGGGGGTGGACAGCTCCCGCCCGGTCTCGGACGGGAGCTGTCAGCGGACTACTCGGACAGGCACCGTCACACCGGCTTCGGGCCTCCACCGCGGCCGATGTCACTGCGTGCCGCAGCGCTGCCGATGGCGGTTCGTTCCTTGTCGGTGAGCACGCCCTCGGCCACCAACCGGCCGGTCACCTCCCGCACGTGGTTCACGAAGGCGCCGTGGTTTCGCCACTGCGCGTCGTCGAGGATGAGGTCGTTGACCGAACACCCGTCCTCGCGCACGTGATTGGTGACACCGCTGTCGATGACGCCGATCACGACGGTCTCCCGCGTGTCCGGATCGGGGCAGGCTCCTGGTTCACCGGCGGTGATGGTGAACTCGACCGACTGCCAGTCCTCGACGTTGCCGGCCCGGTCCACGGACCGGAACTCGACGGTGTGCGTACCGGGCTCGATCACAGTCAGCGGCCCCTCGTAGGTCGACGGCTCCTCCTCGCCGCCCATGCGGTACTCGGTCCGCGTGACCCCGGACGTGGCGTCCTGGGCCCCCAGGGTCACCGTCACCGGGCTGGTGAAGGCGTCACCGTCCTGCGCGCCCTCCACGGACGCCTCGGTGGCCGGAACCGTCTGGTCGATCAGGAACTCGATCTCCTCGATCCCCGTTTCGTCGCCGTCGTCGGCAGGAGTGACCTCGAAGGTCGAGACCATTCCGGTCCACGTCGTCGGGTCATCCGGATCCGGGCGGTTCGAGTGCGGCGTGCAGTACACGTAGTACGTGCCCTGTTCCGTCGCCTCGAAGTAGAACGGATCGTCCTCCCAGTCCGACCCCAGCGGGCGAGAGGCCAGGATCTCGCCGTTCTCGTCCGTGATCACCACGTCGTGGGGATATCCGGGAACGTACTGGAACTTGACGACGTCGCCCTGTTGCACGCTGAACTCGGTCTCACTGAAGTCGAACCCGTTCGGTCCGACGAGGATCTCCTTCTCGGACGGTTCGCCACCGGGCACCACGGCCCGGTAGTCGATGTTGTGGATGCCGTCCTGGTCGAAGAGCACCGGCTCGGTGTACGTCCGCCACTCGGACTCGTCGGTCCTCGGACGCCACTGCAGCTGCGCCTCGGGGTCGTTCGATTCCAGGGTGAGTGTGACGGGCGAGACGTACCAGCCATCCGAGCCGTCCGGTTCGGCCGGGCCCAGTGAGGCGTCGACCGTCAGCTCGGCGTCGTGTTTCTTGATCCAGACGTTGCGGAACTCGACGTTCTCACCCGCCGCCTGACCGTCGGCGTGGTTCTGGATACCGACGTAGCCGTCGAGGCCGCGGCTTCCGTCACCGGTGTATGTGGCGACCTCGGTGCCGTTGAGGACGACGCGGTACTCCTGCCCGATCGCCTCGATCTCCATCGTGTTCCACTCGCCGACCGGGTTGGTGGCCAGCGGTTCGGCCGGTGCGAAGGTGTAGATCGCCCCGGTCCGGGTCAGCGGATCGTCGGTGTTCTCGTAGATCTGGACCTCGTAGCCCTCGTCCACCGGCTTCCACGGATCCCCTTCCGGGTCGGGGAAGCGAACGAACACGCCGGAGTTGTCGGCGGGATCCTGGACCCGGAAGTCGACTCGCATGGTGAAGTCGTCGAACGTCTGCTGGTCGTACCAGAGCAGGCCCATCCCGCCGTACGGCTGGAGCAACCCGCACTCGTCGACCTCGAACCCACCGGGCCCGGCGTGGGTCCATCCGTCCAGTGTCTCGCCGTCGAACAAGGGTGTGAAACCCTCCGGAGGCGTCTGCGGCTCCGGACACTGATCCTCGCCGAGCTCCTTGATCCAGACGTCACGGAAGTAGACGGTGTCCGTGACGCGGTTGTTCTGCAGCCCGACGTACCCGGACGAGAGGTCGCGCCCCGACCCTTGCGGGTTCTCGTACTCGTTCACCAGCACATCGTTGATCCACACCCGGATCATCGGGTCGTCGACCTCGATCTCCATCGTGTTCCACTCACCGGCCACCGTCGGGAACGACGTCGGTGCCTGGAAGGTGTAGATCGATCCGGTCTTCGACTTGTCCGCGGCGTCGGGTGACCCTCCGGTGTCGTCGATCTGGATCTCGTAGCCCTGTCTCACTCCGATCCACGGGTCGTCACCGGGGTCGGGGAACCCGATGAACACACCGGAGTTGTCGTCCTCCGCCACGGCCTTGAACTCGACGTGCAGCCGGTAGGAGCCGAACTCCTCGCCGTGCCACAACATCCCGAGTCCCTCAGGATCACCGACCGACTCCAGGGCACACGTGCCCGGCCTGTCCTCGTCCGGGACGACGGCGAATCCGCCCGGTCCGGCCTGGTTCCAGCCGTTCAGCGTCGCTCCGTCCCACAGCGGCCGGTACCCGTCCTCGGCAGGCTGGGTGGCACACTCCGGGTTCGGCCCGTCACCACCGACGTAGTCGATGCGGTACAGACCCGCGTTCGGGCTGTCCCCGAACGAGCCGCCCTCCAGCACGTAGAGCGATCCGTCCGGACCGAACTGCCCGTCCATGAGGCCCGACCACGTCTCTCCGGGCATGAAGTCGTCGATCGCGGTCACGGTCTCGTTCTCGTCGAGCTCGGCCGTCTTCACGTGACCGCGGTGGTAGTCGAGGAGGAACCAGCGTCCGTCGTAGGCTTCCGGGAACTTCGTCGGGGAGTCGAGGTTCTCGTCGTAGCGATACACCGGACCCGACATCGGCCCACCGGCTCCGGAACCCATGTCGAGGAACGGCTCGGGAATCGGGTTGATGTCCCGGCCGGGCCACCCTTCCCACGTCTGCGGCCAGCCCGTCCAGCTGCGCGGATAGTAGATCGTCGCCGGCTTCACCGGCGGCGTGCGCTCGAGCCCGGTGTTGTGGGGCGAGTCGTTGATCGGCCCGTTCTCGCAGTCGTAGAAATCACCGAGCGGCTCGTTCGTCTCGTAGTCCCACGGGCGGTACGGGTAGTTGTTGCCGATGCAGAAGGGATAACCGAAGTTCGCCGGCTCCGACGTCACCATGTACTGGTCGAATCCCCACGGTCCCCGCTCGGTCCAGTCGCCCAGACGGTCGGGTCCGTAGTTGCCGATGTGCAGGCGGTCGGTCGCGGGGTCGATCGAGATCCGGAACGGGTTCCGGAAACCCATCGCGTAGATCTCCGGCCGGGTCTTGCCGCCACCCTCCTCGGCTCCCGTGAAGAGATTGCCCTCCGGGATCGTGTAGGTTCCGTCCGGCTGCGGAGTGATCCGCAGGATCTTCCCACGCAGATCGTTCGTGTTGCCCGACGTGCGGCGATCGTCGTTGTACCAGTGAGTCGAACGACTGTCGAGCGGCGAGTACTGGTCGTTCAGATCCGGGGTCGACTCGTCACCCGTGCTCAGGTAGAGATTGCCCGCCGAATCGAATTCGAGATCCCCCGCCACGTGGCAGCAGTTCGTCTTGTTGTAGGGCACCTTCAGCAGGACGACTTCCGACTCCACGTCGAGTCGGCCGTCCTCGACCACGAATCGCGAGAGGAAGTGGTTGTTCTCGTCTCGGCTGGTGTAGTACACGTACACCCAGCCGTTCGTGTCGAATTCTGGGTCCAACGCCAAACCGAGGAGTCCACCCTCCTGGTTCTTGGAGCCCTCGATGTCCGGGTCCGGCGGCAACGGATGGTCGTCGAAGACACTGAGTTCGGCTGCGACGCTCACCTCACCGGTATCCGGGTGATAGATCCGGATGACGCCGTCGCGGCTGGTGACGAACACCCGGCCGTCGTCCGCGATGTCCATCGTCATCGGCTGCGCGACGTCGGAGGTCAACAGCACTTTCTCGAACTCGTCGTCCGTGGCCGACTCGGCGGACGTGCCGGACGAGATCTCGTCGATCGCCCGCTCGGTGGCGGATGCGTTGATCATGGGTAACAACAGCAGCAGGGCCAGGGACAAAAGGAACGGTGCGGATCTGATCCGCATGACTTCCTCCAAGGTGGCCGGTTCTACCTAATTGATCACCGTGCTGACTTTCTGTCGTACGGAGCCGGGAAAAAGAACTGGCTTGCTGCCGGGATCGAGGGCCGAGGTCGCGGACTTGATGGCGACGGACGATCCGCCGCGACACCGCCCCCAGTGGTCACCGAAAGCGATGTCCGTGGTCGTCGAATCGCGTTCGACGACGTCATCGATAAGTGCGCAGTGCTGACCGTGCATCAGGCGATCCCCACGGTTGTCGGCCGGTGACAGCCAGGCGGAACGCCGCGTAGACTTAGTAAGGAAAGCTTCCTCACTATCTACCGCGATCACTATGTTGCGACGGGTTGCCGGTGTCAAGGGGCTGTGGTGGCACACTTCGAATTCGGCAGTGGACCGCAGGTGCTACGGCAAATGAACTGCGCGGCCGTACTCACCGCCATCCGTGCCACGGGAACAGCGCGCGTCACTGACCTCATGCGTGCCACCGGCTTGTCCCGTCCCACGGTCAGCGCAGCGATTTCCACGTTGATGGCCGACGGCTGGGTCGAGGAGACCGAGGCCGCCGACGTCGAATTACCGCGCATGGGCAGACCCGCCCGCGTCCTGCGATTCCGCGCGGACGCCCAGTACGTTCTCGGCGTCGACGTCGGACCGCACAAGATTCACTGCGCGGTCGCCGACCTCAATGGAACCGTTGTTTCGCAGATTCGTCGTGAGGTCACCGAATCGGACACGCCGACAGAATTACTCGGCCGGGCCGAGGAGACCATACAGCGAGTGCTGGACGCCGTGCCGGTACCGAGGTCCTCGCTCGCAGCGGTGGGCATCGGGACTCCGGGGATAGTCGACCGGCGCGGAGCCGTCCTGCAGGCGCCGTCCGTCCCCGGCTGGGACTCACTCGAACTCGGCAGCCTGTTCTCGCGCATCGCCCCCTGCCCTGTGCACACCGAGAACGACGTCAATCTCGCCGTCCTGGCCGAACGGTGGAAGGGCGCCGGCGACGATGCCGACAACTTGATCCTCGTGCAATGGGGTGTCCGCGTGGGTGCGGCAATCCTGGTGAACGGCCAGTTGCACCGTGGCGCCCACGGAGCGGCGGGCGAGATCGGGTTCGTCGAGCTCGACACCGAACCACAGGGTGTGCAGGCCGACGGGCTCGGTCCGTTGGAATCGGCGGTCGGCACCGACTGGATCCTGCGCCGGGCGCGTGACCTCGGGGACTCAAGCCCGGATGCCGCCACGGTCCTCATCGCCGCGGACGGTGGTGATTCGCGGGCGTTGCAGGTGCTCGACGAGGCATGTGACCGGCTGGCACGAGGTCTGGCCTCCTTCGTGTCGGCGATCGACCCGGAACTGATCATCCTCGGTGGCACCATCACGCTCGCGGGCGATGCGGTGCTCGCCGAGATGCGGCGGCACCTGACCCGGCGCGCGCTGGTCATGCCTCGGCTGGCGCTCTCCCGTCTGGGCGACGACGCGGTGGCGTTGGGCGCCGTGCGAGTGGCCCTCGCCGACGCACAACGACGACTGCTGGACGTCTACGCGACGTCGTCCCCCGTCGAACAGCGGTAGGAGCACGACGGCAACCGCCGAAGCGTCAGCGGTTCGTCACAGCCTTCACGCATCAGCCGGTGCTGGTGACACACACGAGGGTCACGTCCTCGTCGACCAGCAACGACCAGTACGTCCGCGAGTCGTACGGGCCCTCGCGGCAGTGAGCGGCCATGGCGTTCGCCGGTGCTCGGTACACGGCTGCGACGACGAGAACGTAGTCGTAGTCCACAGGGATGCGATCCGCGTCGCAAGGGAACCGCAGGTTCCGGGGAACCTACTCGTCCCGCCGATTTCCATGAGCCGCATGGGTTGGACCAAAGATGTTTTCGAAACCGCCGGTCAATCGGACCTGGGTCCCGACAATCGTCTGGCCCAGCACCGTCTCTGAGATGCGCTCAGGAAAACGTTTCGTCGGTGGGGAGCAGAACACCCTGCTCAAGAGGTGGACCCGTGCGGCAGTTGGGACCTCGCGAGCTACCAGTGGATCGACGATCTGGTGTCCGACGCGCCCGGCACAGAGCGTGCCCTGAAGAGCTGATCCCAGTCGTCGGGTTCGGCGGCCCGAACACCGCGCGGAGGCCGGACACCCCTTGACCAACGCCCGGGTAGAGTCGGCCGTCGGAAAAGCCACGACCCGAACAGGACCGTCATGCCGCGCATCGCCACCGCCGAACACGTCGACCGTGACACGCTGCTGCGATTCCTGCGTCCCCGGCACCGGGGTGTGCTGGTCACCGCCCGCTCGAACGGCTTTCCGCAGTTGTCGCCGGTGACCTGCGGTGTCGATTCCCAGGACCGGATCGTCGTGTCCACCTATCCACAGCGGGCCAAGACCCACAACGCCCGTCGGGAGCCAAGGGTGTCGATCTGCGTCCTCTCCGACGACTGGGACGGACCGTACGTACAGGTGGACGGGCGCGCCCGGGTGCTGGACATGCCCGAGGCGCTGGAAGGGCTCGTCGATTACTTCCGCTGTATCTCCGGTGAACATCCCGACTGGGACGAGTACCGCGAGGCGATGGCCCGGCAGAACAAGTCGCTGATCCGCATCGAGATCGACCGCTGGGGACCGATCGCCACCGGCGGGTTCCCGCCCCACCTCGCCTGAGCCAACGCCTTCGGCCTGGCCCACGCGCCCCGGCTCCGGGCCGGCTCTCCTGCGTCTCTGGTGCGCGAGGCGGTGCTTCAGACCTCCGCTCAGTGGTCACCGCTGACGGTCACTCAGCCCGGTGGATCCACTGCTTGCCTTCGGCGGCGATACCTTCGAGTACGTGGAGGGTGTTGCCGAAGCCGAACGATTCGAGGGTCAGCTCGGCCATGTCCTCGGGCTTCTCCTGCACCATGTCCTTCGGTGCGAGCAACCCCGGCTCCTCGTCCACAACCTGCATCTTCCTGGGATCTCCGTTGACCAGCGTCAGCTCCAGGGTGTGCGGGAGGCCGCTCCGGGTGGTCACGTGCACCGAGGCGACCGCATCGAAGCGGTAGTTGGTGCGTTCGTGATCCTTGAACTCGGCTTTTTTGAAATCGAGTTCGGCACTCACTTCACGAACGCCTTCGACGGTTATCAGGAACAACCGGATCTTGTAGCGCGAATAGCGCCAGGGACCGTAGGAGACCCTCGCACGCCTGTAGAACCTCGCCGGCGACTGCAGGAACGTGTAGGCGATGATGTCGCGCCAGGCGAGTTGGTACTCACGCAGTGCCTCGTCGAGGAACACCGTCTTGTCCGCGTTGAGCCAACGTTCCATCTCCTCGTCCGTCGGCATCGCCTCGTGCACCTTGTCGGTCCATTTCCTGTGCCATTCCCTCCGTTTGTCGAACTCCCGCTTGCCTTCCGCGCTGTCGTCGGCGAACCGCAGACGTGCCAATATGATCGCCAACCACCGGCGCGTCGCGATCCAACCGGCGACCAGCGCCATGGCAGAGGACAGCACAGCAATCACGGGGCGGGCACTCACCGCGGCCTCGACGACCGTGACCACACCGGCGACCGCGGCCAGTAGTCCACCGCAACTCCAGACCCGCGTGGAGGTCGAGGTACGGTAGTGCTCTCGGTGGTCCCACAGCGTCCCTTCTCGCCAACGGTCCTGGACGTCGCGGACGAGGCGGCGAATCAGCCACGTGACTTCACCCAGCTTGGCCCTGCCCCGGTACAACTCGATGATCTCGTCCCGAAGCGCTCTCCGCACGCCCGCCGTCTCGCTCAACCAGGCTGTCCGGTCCCGATCCGCCTCGGGCGCGTACTTGTGGAAGTAGTGCTCGAACCGCCTGTCGACGCCCTTGGAGAACGAGCCCTCCAACGGTCGCTCCACTCTCGGAATCCCAGTCAGCTCGCGCTCCTTGACACGCAGCCGCTGTGCCCGGAACCGCCATTCCACGGCATTACGCAGACCGACACACAGTGCGGCTCCGGTCAACGGGAACGCGAGAATCGCCAGCGTCGATCCGCTGGACAGCACGGCCGCACCCAGGTAGCCGAGTGCTACCAGGAAGGCGGCGGACGAGACACCGATGGTGATCTTCTCTCGTGCGGTGACGAAGCGCGGCTCGGGTTCGCGTACCCGGGGTTCCGCGGGTTCCGGCTCGAAGAAAGCCCACACCTTGTCCTGGCGGTCGTTTTCCTGCTGCACGTGTTTCGCCGCGTCGCGCATGTCCGCCCACAACGCGTCTTTGACGGTCCCGTCCAGCAACATGCCGAGATGGTCGCCGATCAACACTCTTTGCGGCGACGGTAGTGCGCGGAGAGCCTTGAGTTCGGGTTCCGGATCGGCTTCCACGTCACCCATGCGACTCAGCAGCGCACAAATGGTTTCGATACCCTGTTTCCAGGCGTCTTCGGAGTACTTTTCCAGCGAGGCCTGGGCAGCTCTCAGTTCCTCCCTCTCGCCACGGTCGAGTTCCCGGAAAGAACGTTTGCTGAGCATCGCCAGAAACCAGTGGAAACGGACCTGCGCGCTGTCGTGACCATCGGCGATCGCGTCCTTGATGAAGTCAAGCGCCCGACCGGGCAGGCCGCCTTTCAGCGCGTTGACTCCTTTCTGGAACTTCTGTTCGGCGGACATACCCGGAACGTTCATGTACACCGTGGAGTTGTGTACCTGTTGCGCTTGGATGCCGACCGTCGAGTTGTCCGCGGCCGTGTTGGACACCGTCGGCTCCTGGTCCGCCATCACACACCCCGGACGGCTGCGATCACGGCGGCGACCTTCGCCGCCAGTTCCGCCACCTCACCGATCAGGCCGCGCAGCCGCTTGAGTGCGAGCACAAAGGCGCTTTTGCCCTCGGGAGTGTCCTCTTCCAGCGCCTCGCCCGCGAGGTCCAGTTCCGCTTGTGCCGCCTCGTAGGTGGCCTCGTCGAGGCTCCCGTTCGCCCGCTCCTGCGCGATCAAACGACGAAGAGCGGCCAGCTGTTCCTCGAGCTTGCTCCCCTCGGCGGCTCCGGTGCCGACACCCATCACCACGGTGCTGTTGGTGACGTGCCCGGCCTGAATGCCCACCGAACCGATCGCGTTGTTGTTGGTCGTGCCCCCGCCGTTCATCGCGCTACGTGCTCCCATTCTCGGCATCTCCGCTTCTTCCGCAATCAATTCCTGAGCGAGCCGGACGGCGAAGGCCGCCGCGTTGTCGGCGGCACGCTGTTGCCACTGCGCGCTGTCCGTGGTGGTCTTGCTACCGTCGGCACGATCGCTGATACCTCTCACCACGGCGACCGGTGAGCCGTTCAGGTGAGCCGCCTGTGCCACCCCCGCAGCCTCCATCTCGATGGCGAGCGCGTCGTTGTAGTGTCGGCGAATCCATTGGGCCTCGTACGAAATCCGCGAGTCGTGAACGATCTCTCCCGCCGCGACAGCTCCGAAGTGGACCTCCGGACCACTTTCCTGCGCGAGACCACGACGCCAGTCCCCCACTCTGGCGAGATGGTGGGCGAGCTGGCTCACGCCATACGGCATCTCCCACACCCGAGGGCGAGCTTTGAGGCCGTCGTCCTCGCTCGTACCCCCGTGGTAGGCGTAAACGTGGGTGGCCACCACGACATCTCCCAGAGCCGTGCTCGGCCACAGACCGCCGGCCACTCCGACGAACAGGAGCGCGGTCGGCGAGAATTCGACTATCGCCCGCTCGGCGAGCACAGCGGCGGTATGGTTTCCCTTCCCCACCAGGCCCAACGCGACGCGGTATGTCGTGCCTCGCAGCGTGCCGGTCTCGAAACGGGTGCCTGTCGCATGGCGGTGCACCCTCGGATTGGCCATCCTCCGAAGGACGGCCTCGTATTCCAGGTCCAAGGCGGTGAGGATCACCACCACGCTGTCGTTCGTCAACTGTCCTCCCCGGTTTCCGGCCGACCCGGACGGACGATCGGCGGATTCAGTAACGTGCGCGAACCTGCGCGGAACAGCCGTGCGGGTCGCCCTCTCGCCGTGCGTCGTGACGAGCCAGTGGCGACGATGAACCCCGGAACCCCCTGAACCTTGCGGTAGAAGTTCCTCGGGTCGAGCCGGACGCCCCACACCGCCTCGTACACCCGTTGCAACTCGGCGATCGTGAACGGCGTCTCGCAGAAGGCCGTGGCAAGGGCAGTGTGTTCGAGCTTCACCCTGGCACGCTCGACACCGTCGGCGATGATGTCGACGTGGTCGAAGGCCAAGGTGAGCCTGCGGTGCAATATCTCCTCGACAGGAACCCAGTGTGCGTCGGCAGCGTCGGTACCCGGTGCCGGTTCGGGCAGTCCCGGCGCGATCGCCAGGTAGGCCACGGAGATGATGCGGCCACGTGGATCCCGGTCAGGATCGCCATAGGCGCTGATCTGCTCGAGATGCAGCCGGGCGGCGTCCAGACCGGCTTCCTCGGAGAGTTCCCGGTGCGCGGCCTGTTCGAGGCTCTCACCGGGGTTGTTGAGGAAACCGCCGGGAAGCGCCAGCGCACCACGGTACGGCTCGACGCCCCGCTCGACGAGCAGGACGTGGAGGCGCGAGTCGCGCAGGGTCAGGATGACCAGGTCCACAGCCAGCAGGACGGGCGGTGGCGCCCATCGATTCTCAGACACGGGGCCCGAGGTTAGTTTTTTGTCTATCTGACAGAAAGTAGTTCAGCCGAAAGTAACCCGATGGGATGAACAGCTACAACACCGCCGTCGACGGCCACGTCGGCCGTCCGTTACCGCGTACGCCTGCTCGGTGGGTACTGCCAGCGCGCGTCGATGACGTCCGGGCGCGGGAGATTCATGCGCAGAGCCGCGAATTGCACCACGAAGCGCGGTGATCCACACGACGATGCCGTCCGGCGCCGCGAAAGGTTCAGCCGAAGCCGTGGGTGACCACCCACCGGCCCGGCGTGCGGTGGGCCGCCTACGCCGCACCGGCCCACTCCCCCGACGGAGAACAGGGCTGAGCTCCCGGCGGTCCGGCCGCGTCCGTGCCCGACCACCGTTGCACGGCACGGGCGCATCCGATATGACTTGACGAACGCAGTGACCACCGGACAGCTGGGGCGAGGAGGGCCGGTGTCGTTCCGCTACTACCTCTACGTCAGCGACAGCAAGGTGGACATGTTGCTCGCGCAGATCGAACCGGGGTTCACACGCAAACGCACCGCGGAGATCAGTCTCGGGATGTCCGTCGCCGGTGCCAAGCGGACCGTCGAGGCGGCCGGGCCCGGCCGGATCGCCCGGCTGGAACGGGTTGTTCGGCATCTGCACGAGCACGGTGACGTCGGTACCGTCGACGAGCCCGGCCAGTTCTTCTGGGGCCTGCTGCCCATGCAGTGGGGGTTGGTAGGCGAATCGGCCGGCTCCGCGACCGTGTACTTCGGGGGCCGGGACGAGCGCACGCTCGTCGGTCTGGGCGGTTCCGCCGGACACGTGCTCGGAACACAGCAGGCGACACCGTCCGAGTTCCTGTCTCCCTCCTGGTTGCCGGCACTGCTGCACGCGTTGCACGATCCGGAAGGCGACGAACAGGGGCAGGACGACGACCGAGCCGCCCTGTCCACCGTGCACCGCGCCCACAGCCGCCTGCGGGGTCCCGCCCAGAACGTCGAGTTCGTCGCCAAGCGACTGCTCCACGGCCCGAGCCCGTATCCGGAGCTCGACGGCCGCGACGACATGCGGGTCCTGCTGGGAAGTCCGCTCTACGTCGCGTTGGTCGACTGACACCGGAGGCACTCGTGCGGACAAGGCCGCTGGCCTCGATACTCGAGGCCACGTGCGACGCGATCCTCGACCTGACGCTCTTCCCCCTGGCCCTCGAAGCCGACAGCAACGGCGCGTACGTCCTGGGCGTGATGGGTGAGGACGCACTGCGCACCCGTAGCCGCGGCCCCTACACGCCGGACAACCTGCCGCCGGAGGTGGTCTCGACCATCCGGTTCGCCGCTCTGCGGTGGTCGGTCAAGCCGGAGCGGCCCGAGTTCACGGTCGAAGGCGGGGGACGGTGGCCTCGGCTGCTGATGGTGCTCCCGCACAGCAAGGTGTCGATCCGGTTCGTCGTGCCCGAGGACGCGCCACCGATCCCCGAACCCGCACCTCACAACGCCGGGCCGGGCGGCGACATCCGTCTGGCGCTCGAGTTCGTGGTGCGGACGCTCGACGCCACCCGGATGCGGACGGGGAAGGAACCGCCCCTGTCGCTGCGGTTGAGTTTTCCCGAGGACCCCGACTACGACTCGAAGGTCGCGAGTGTGCCCGACGACTGGGCGGACCTCCTCCTGCCCGCCATCCCGACGATTCAGCTCGACCGGCGCCGGTGCAGCCGCAGGCAGCGGAAAGCCCACGACGACGCCGTCCGCACGGTCGCGTACACCGATCAGACGATCGACCCCCTGGGCCGGCACGGTTTCACCACGTGGCTCGGGTCCGCGCGCGTGCAGGACCCCCACTGACGGTCACACCGCGCGAAGGGCGGAGGCGAACTCCTCGGCGCGGGTGATCCGGTGAGCGGGCCGGTCGACGAGTGCCTCGTCGAGCACGTCGGCGAGCCGGGTGCCGAGCGACGGCAGCCTTCGGCGCACCGGCACCACGGGTTCGCGCAGTCCGACGGCCACCGGGTCGGACCCGGCCGGGAAATCGCGGGGCGTGGCGCCCGTGAGCATCCAGTACAGGCACGCGGCGGCCGCCCACACGTCCACCTCCGGACCGGCGTCCCGGTACCCGAGGAGCTGCGTACGCGGCGTGAACGGAACACTCCCGCCGAACGCACCGGTCCGCGTGTGCCCCGAGAGCCCGGCGTACTCGAACGACTTGGCGAGGCCGAAGTCGCCCAGCTTCACCACACCACCGTCCTGATCGGACAACAGGATGTTGTGGGGCTTGACGTCGCGGTGCACCAGTCCCCGAGCCGACGAGACACCACGCTCACCGAGAGCGGGCACCGGCGCGTCGTGCGCGTACGCGAGCGCGTCGAGCACCTGCAGTGTGATCGGCAGCGCGTCACCGACCGGCAACCGGCCTCCCCGGCGGACGACCAACCGGTCGAGACCGCCGCCACGGCAGTACTCGCAGGCGAAGCAGAACTCGTCGTCGGTGAGCACACCGCTGTGGAACGCGACGACGTGAGGGTGTCGCAGTGCTCGGAGAGTCTCGTACTCCCGCAGGAACGCGAACCGTGCGGAGTCGTCCGCGGCCGGATGCGTCGGCATGCGCTTGACGGCCACGTACTCTCCCGTGCCGCGATGCCGGGCGAGATGCACGATGCCCTGAGCCCCTCGCCCGATCTCTCGGACCAGGTCGTATCCGGCGAACGTCTCGGGCAACGGTGCCCGGAACGGACCCGGAACAGTCAACCGTAGGACGAGGTCTCGGACACCGCCGAGGGACAGCTCGTCCCCGTCACCGAGCAGCCGGTCAGCCAGCGGGTCCACCCGTCGACCTCCCACGAACGTCCCGTTCCTGCTGCCGAGGTCCCTCACCCACACCATGGGCGGGTCGGTCTCCAGCAGGCAGTGCCGCCGGGACACCCGACGGTGCGGAACGCGGATGTCACAGTCCTCACCCCGCCCCACCAGGCAGCGTGCGGGTTCCGGGTAGTGGTACTCGTGCGTGGCGCCGCGATCGTGCACGGACACCGTCACGGTCATGCGTCCGCCTCGAACTCGTAGTCCCAGTCGAGTTCCCAGAGCCGTAGGACCCGCCCGAGATCGGCGGACAACAGGCGTCGGTCGTCCTCGGTGAAGCGCAGCCAGGCCACGTCGTCGAGGTGTCCTTCGAGCACGTGCACGCGCTGCCCCGTCCGCACGTTCCACACCTCGATCGTCTCCTTGACCGCCGCGACGACGTACCGGCCGTTGCTGTTGAGGGCGATGGCGTCTCCCGTGAGGGCCAGCGTGGTCTCCGTGTCGTCCAGCACGAACGTCCGTTCCCCGACGGGGAGTCTCCGCAGGATCCGCCCGGTGGCCGTGTCCCAGACCACCAGCTCACGGAGTGCTCCACAGGTGGCGGCCGTAGTGCCGTCCGCGCTCACCGCGAAGGCGTCGTACCGCCACGACTCCACGGAGAACACTTCGCGGCCGGTACGGAGGTTCCACGCGGCCAGACCCGCTTTTCCGGAGACGAGGAGCATGCGGCCTTCGGCACTGAACCGCAGAATGCCCGGCGGGTACGCGGCGGGCAGATCGAGTAGCTTCCGCCCCGTGGCCCGGTCCCACAACCGCGCCACCCCGTCCTCCGTGCCCTGGGTGGCCAGAAACCGGCCGTCGGGGCTCAACGCCACCGAATGCACCGGGCAGTCGTGGGCGAGCACGGTCCGACGATGATAATCCCGGCGAAACTCCCACACGCACACCGCTCCGCTCTCGTGGCCGACCACGGCGTACTCCTCGTTCGTCGCGAGCGACCGCGCGCGACTGGCATCCCCGAGCAGTAGCTTGCGGGTGCCTTCGGCGAGGTCCCACAGGAAGGCGCCACCACCGTAGTCGGCCGTGGCGACGTACCGGGCGTCCTCGGTCATCTCGATCGTGTGGACATGTCCGGGGCAGGCTTCGCGGAACACGCCAAGACACTCGCCCATGGCGAGCTCCCACACCCTCAGTTTTCCGTCCGCACCACCGGTCACGGCGATTTCACCGTCGCCGCTGAGGGCAGCGCTGAACCGTGGGGTGAACAACCACGTGCCGGTGAGGTTCCATCGGTGCCAGACCGAGAGCAGATCGGTCCTCGTACCGTGCTCCCCGACCACGGCCGACAGGTGGCGCAGGTCGGGGTGCCCGTCGAAGCCGGGCACCGAACGCGCTTGTCGTAGGACTTCGGCCGCTGCCGCGGGCTGCCGTCGTTCCAGGAGGGTGGCGGCCCGGTCGAGCAGTCCGCGGAAGTCCTGTTCCCGCCGCTTGAGTTCGTCGATGCCGGTCGGGCGGGCGTAGCTCCACGGTGCCCGGTAGTCCCGCTCGGGAAGCCGCAACACCCGCATTCGCTGATCCTGCTTTGGCAGCACGACGACGACGTGAGCGTCGGCGTCAACGGCAACGGCTTCGCAGGAGATCAACAGCTCGTCGGGAGCGATGTCGATCGACCGCAGGCATCGTCCGGAGACGGTCTCCCAGATCCGGAGCGTCCTGGCCGCCGAGACGACGACGGTGCCGTCCCGGCTCAGCGCGAGCAGCTGGTGGGACGGGATCGTGTTGGGAACTTCGGAGACGACGTGGCCCGTGTGTACGTCCCACACCCGGAGCGGGCCCTGCCAGTAGACCAGCAACGCTCGGCTGCCGTCCCGGCTCAGCACCACCCGGTCGATCCCGGTCAGCTCTCCGCTCCGGCGACGCACGAGGCACGGACCAGACCGACCGGTGGCCACGTCCCACGTGAACAGGTGGTGGTCCACCGATTCGCCTGCCGCGACCACCACGATGGTTCCCCCGTCGTCCAACACCACTGCCCAGGGCTTCGGCTCGACGGTGACGTCCAGCAGCCGTTCGCCGGTGTGGAGGTCCAGGACGAGGACGGTGCCTTCCCGGGAGGCGACCGCGGCGGTCCGACCGGTGGCGTCCAGCGCGGCGGATCCCACATCCGCCACCTCCAGCCGGAACTGATTCAGCAGGTCGCCGGACACCGTGTCCCACACGGCCACCGTGCCGTCCGCGTGCGCTGTGAGGCCTCGCCGCCCGTCCGCGGTGACGGCGACCGCCGTCACCGCGGAGAAGGAGCCGGGAAGTCGCCGGGTGCCGTGTGTCGCGGACCAGACCGTCACGGCTCCGCCGTCCGTGCCCACGAGTACCACGGCACCCTGCGCGTCCAGCGCGAGTACGCGCGGTCCGCTGGGAGAATCATCGAGCACGAGCGGCGGTGGCACGGGCGCTCGGTGTTCCAGCACTGTCCGCGCCTGTGTGACTTCCGGTTGGTCGGGCGCGTCCGCAAGTGCGTCGCGAGCCGCCGCCTCGTCGCCTCGTTCCAGGTGGACGAAGCCGAGGAGATGGTCGTGGTGCCAGGTATCACCCCGCAACACTCGGGCGCGTTCGAGGTCGGCCACCAGTTCCTCGTCGGTCTTCTCCCCCGTTCTCCACCTACGGAGGCCCCAGTTGTAGACGGTGTGCGGGTTCTGGGGATCGACGTCGGCGGCGCGCCGCCACAGTTCGGCGGCTTCCTCGTCACGTCCCAGGTCGAGCAGGGACAGTGCCTGGTTCGACAGGCTGTCCGCCAGCAGACTCGCCGCGCTCGGCCGGGTTCTCGGGTAAGTCGACCCCGCCACCTCGGCGTAGACCTCCGCGACCACGTCGGCGAGCTCGGTGATACGCGACGGCCGGGACTCCGGTGACGGTGTGAAGCACCTCCACAGGAGCTCGACCACACCCGACGGCATGGGCGGAAGCCGGGGATCGTTCGGCCCGGAGGCGAGGAACTCCTGGAACACCTCGGGCGCGCTCTGTCCGTAGCGGCACGGTGGGCGGCCGACGAACATCTCGAGTACGCACAAGCCCCATGACCACACGTCGGTTGCCGGGGTGAGGTGCAGCGGCTTCCCAGCGGCGGCGTCGGCCTGTTCCGGGGAGCAGTAGGCCGGTGTCAGCCCGCCGTAGCTGGCCAGCACCGCGTCAGGGGGGCGGTCCCGGACGTCCTCGCCCGCGGCGACACGCGCCTTCGCCAAGCCGAAATCGGTGATCTTGGCGGTGCCGTCGACCTCGATCATGATGTTCGCGGGCTTGACGTCCTGGTGGACGACGGCGTGTTCGTGGGCGTGCGCGAGGCCCCACGCCGCCTGCACGGCGATGTCGAGGATGGTGATCACCGACTCCACGGGGTCGTCGGCGTAGAACCGGCCGTCCCGGACCGCGGCCGCGAGGCTGCCACCCCCGACCCACTCCGCGAACACGCACGGGAGCTCGTCGATTCGGCGCACGTAGACACAGCTCACGACGTGCGGGTGCAGGCCCAGCCCGACCCACGTGTTCGCCTCGGCCTCGAAACGGCTCCGCCCCGACGCGGTCGCCATCAGTTGCGGGCGCGGTGTCTTCACGGCGAGATCGACCTGCCAGTTCAGGTGCCGCACCCGGTGGACGAGTCCCATGCCGCCGCTGTGCACCACGTCCAGCACGTCGTAGGTGTCGAGCAGGCGATCACCACGCTGCCAACCGCGAGTTCCCATGCGCACCAAGCATGGTCGTTCCGGCCGTCTCCACAAGACGGCATCCGAGTCCTTCGCGACCCCGGGACCCGTCGGCCCCCCGGGTCAGCGGAATCCACAGTGGATGCCAGGCCCGTCCCTTCAGTCGCCGAACAGGGAGACGGGCAGCTCCTCCAGACCCCGGATCAAGGTGCTGTCGCGCCAGCGGAGTTCCGCCGAGTCGACGGCGAGCGCCAGGTCAGGGAAGCGCCGCACCAGACGGCCGATCGCGATCTGCGCCTCCATCCGGGCGAGAGGCGCGCCGAGGCAGTAGTGGATGCCGTGCCCGAACGCCAGGTGCCCACCGGCGTCACGCCCGGGGTCGAACCGGTCGGGATCGGGAAAACGGTCACCGTCGCGGTTGGCCGAGCCCAACGCCACCACCACGAACTCCCCCTCGGGGATCTCGACGTCACCGATGCGCACCGGTGCGCCGGTGTAGCGGAAGGTCGCCTGGGTGACGGGACTCTCGTAGCGGAGGAACTCCTCCACGGCCGCGGGCACCAGCGACGGATCGTCCCGCAGTGCCGCGAGCTGGTCGGGATGCTGCAGCAGACACAGCACGCCGTTGCCGATGAGGCTCATGGTCGAGTCGTGACCCGCGATCATCAGCAGGAACGCCATCGCGATCAGTTCGGACTCGGTGAGGCTACCGTGGTCGGCGTCGCTGGCCTGGATCAGCTCGGTGAGCAGGTCGTCGCCCGGGTGTCGCCGTTTGCCCGACACCAGTGAGGTGAGGTATTCGGCCAGGGACGCCGAAGCCCGGGTGACGGCGTCGGCGTCACCGTCTCCCATCGCCAGCAAGGTGCCGAACCATCGGCGGAAGTCCTCGCGGTCGTGCTCCGGGATGCCGAGCATCTCGCAGATCACGGTGATCGGCAGCGGGAACGCGAGCGCGTCGAGCAGGTTCACCGTGCGCTGTTCGGCCATCCGGTCGAGCAGTCCGTCGGTGATCTCCTCCACCCTGGGACGCATCCGCTCGATCGCACGCACCGTGAACGCCTTGGCCACCAGGGTGCGCAGCCGGGTGTGCTGCGGAGGATCGCTGTTGAGCATGTGCTCGGCGGTGTCCGCCGCGAACACGGGCCGGTCGTCGCCGAGCGCGCTCATGTGCCGCTCGTAGAGTTCCAACGTCGACTGCGCGTCCTTGCGCAGGTCCGGGTGTGCGAGCGCGACGCGCGCGTCCGCGTAGCGCGTCACCAGCCATGCACGCATTCCCAACGGCATCACCACCTTCCGGACCGGCTCCTGCGCCCGGAGTTCGCGGTAGAGGTCGTACGGGTGCTGGATGAACTCGTCATCCAGCTCGATCTCCGCCGTCCCGATGTCCGGCATGGGTTCTCCCTCCTCGACGAGTTGCTGGGTGTCACACCGGAACGGCTTCGATGATCGACGGCGATCCGGCGGTCGGCGTGACGCCGGTCAACCGGAAGCCCGCGCGGGCGAGCAGGTCCGCGTACTCGGCCTCCGTGCGGTGCCGTCCTCCGAACGCGACCAGCACGTCGAGGTCCACCAGCTTGCCGAAGTGCGGTGAGCCGTCCTCCGGCAGCACCATGTCCATCACGAGCAACGTCGCGTCGGGCCCGGTGGCGGCGCGCACGTTGCCGAGGATGTCGAGCGCCTTGTCCTCGGGCCAGTCGTGGATGATGTGCTTGAGGATGTAGGCGTCCCCGCCGGACGGCACCGAGTCGAAGAAGGAACCGCCTCGCACGGTCGAACGGTCGCCGACACCGGCTTCGGTCAGCACCGACGGCGCACCCGCCACCACCGAGTCGAGGTCGAACAGCACCCCGCGAGCGTTGGGCGTGTTCTGCAGGATCGCGGCGAGTAGCCTGCCCTGACCGCCGCCCACCTCCACGATCGTGCCGAACCGGGAGAAGTCGTAGGCGTCGAGGATCGCCGGGATCTCGATGGCGGAGCTGAACGTCATGGACTCGTTGAACAGTGCGGCGTAGTCGGGATCCTTCGCCAGATAGTCGAACACGGGCATACCGTGCAGCTTCTCGAACGCGGAGTTCCCCGTGGCGACCGAGTACGTCAGCTCACCCCAGTGCTGCCACGTGACGGGGTGCCCGGCGACGAGAACGATGGGACGTACCGAGTCCGGGACGTCGGAGCGCAGCGCCTGGGCCATCGGGGTGAGCCGGAAACGGCGGCCCGGTTCCTCCGCGAAGATCGACCGCGTGGTGAGGGCCCTCAGCAGCCGGTAGGTGGCCTCCGGGTGCGAACCGACCCGCTTCGCGATGTCCTCGGCAGTCGCCGGTCCTTCCGCGAGCACGTCGGCGATCCCGAGCTTCGCGGCAACGTAGACGGCCTGAGCGGTCGCACCGCCGATGACCATGTCGAGCAACCGGGCGTGCTCGTCCGGGGTGGGCGCCGCTGTGGCGTCGGCGGGCATGGCTTCTCCTTGCGTGTCCTCGCGTGCGATGGTCCGTGCCAGGTCGGCACGGCTGTGGGGCCTGCGCCGGACGTCAGGCTAGCCACGGGAGTTGGCGGCTTCCGGACACGCGCTCGCCACCTCACCGACCTCGACACCGCAGGTCAACGCCGTTCCTGCCACCACCGGTTCGGACCGACTACGGAGTTCCCGATTTCCGGGGCCAGGGATCCTGGCCGGGAGCGCTTTCCGACTCGGCGGAGAAATGCACGGTGAATCACACTCGGCGTCGACACCACACTCGGGGACCGACGCGTGAAGTCCTTTTCGGACATTCTTGAGAATTGAACGAACAGACCCGGAACCGAGGGAGGTCGGCAATTCCTGCCCGATTATTCCGGTTCCCCGAGGGTGACACCCTGATTCGACTCAACATTACCCGGTCGAGGTTGAACTGATCAACTATCCTTGCGGGCCCGAAGGAAAACCACGTACAGTGTCGAAGGCGGCCACGCACACTGGGGGGCGCTGGCCGAGCGGTTCAGCCTTTTGGGGGTATTGACAGAACCCAAAGTAATCAGTCATCAAATCCTCAATTTGATCTGAATAATTACCGGGGGGAGTGGTGGAGTGTGTTCGGTGCCGACTGAATTCACCGGAGTAACCATCCTCTACAGGGGGCTCGATGCTAGGTAACGGGGCACATTGGGACTTGGCCCATGTGGTCCAGCAGTTGCGGCGCAACGCAGGGCTCACTCAGAAGGAGATGGCCGAGCGGGCCAACATCAGTCTGGCCGGCCTGCGTGACCTCGAACAGCAGCGAGTGACCCGTCCCCGGGTGAGCACGCTGCGACGGATCGCCGCGGCTCTGGAGCTTTCGCCCAGCGAGGCGAAGGAGCTGGTGCGACTCGGGTCTCAAGGCCCGGTCCTGGCCCACGACCTGCGCCTGCAAGTGCTGGGGCCACTGTCCATCACGGTCGACGGAACACCGGTGAACCTCGGCTCGGAACGGCAGCGGACGATGCTCGCCATCCTCGCCCTCTCCCCCGGTGTGCCCGCGACGATCGACACGCTCGTGGACGCGGCCTGGGGCGGGCAACCCCCACCCACCGCCGTGGACCTGGTGCGCTCGCAGATGTCCCGGCTGCGGCGGCGCATCCAGCCGAAGGGGCGGACGACGCCGGTGCTGGTCGCCATCAACGGCGGCTACGCGCTGCGCGTCGACGACAACCAGCTGGACCTGCTGGCGTTCCGCGGCCTGGTCGCCGACGCCCGGCGCGACCGCAAGGCGGGCCGGCTGGACTCGGCGGTCGGCGCCTACAAGCAGGCGATGGACCTGTGGCGCGGGGAACCGTTGTGGGACCTTCCCGGTCTGCACGAACAGCCCGCGCTGGCCAACCTGCGGCGGGAGCTGGAAACCGCGCTGCTGGAGTACGCCGACACGGCCACCGCCGTGGGCAGGCACGACGAGGTGCTGACCCCGCTGTACCGGTTCACGGAGGCCAATCCGTTGCACGAACCCGGCCACGCACGGCTGATGACCGCGCTCTCCGGAGCCGGTCAACGGGCGGTGGCACTCGAGGTGTTCGAGACCCTGCGCCGTGCGCTGGCGTCCGAACTCGGCGTGGATCCCGGGGTGCTCGTGCGGGAGACCCACCAGGCCATCCTGCTCGGGGAGCCTGCGCCCGCACAGCTCACCGTGGTCCCACCGCAGAGCGCCCCGGTGGCGAACCACCCGGTACCGACCCAACTTCCCGCCGACGTGTACGGCTTCACGGGACGGGCCAGGGAGATCGCGCACCTCGACGCCGTGCTTGCCGACGGTCGGCGGCAACCCACCGTGGTCGTCGCGGCGCTGCTCGGAAGGCCGGGCGTGGGCAAGACCAGCCTCGCGGTGCACTGGGCACACCGGATCGCCCACCAGTTCGGCGACGGCCAGCTCTACGCCGAACTCGGCGGTGCCGACCCGGCCGACGTGCTGCGTGGGTTCCTGCTCTCACTCGGGGTCCCCCCGAGCCAGGTGCCCGAGAGCCTCGCCAACCGCGCCGCTCTGTACCGCAGCCTGCTCACGGGCAAGGAGATGCTGGTCGTGCTCGACAACGCCGTGAACGCCGACCAGGTGCGGTCGCTGCTGCCGGGTTCGCCGGGGTGTGTGGTGCTCGTGACCAGCCGTGATCCGCTGGTGGGACTGGTCACCGCCGAGGGAGCCCGTCCGCTGACCGTCGAGGCGCTGACCGAGGCCGACGCGCTGACTCTCCTGCACCGCAGGCTCGGACCTGCCCGCATGATGGCCGAACCCGACGTGGCAAGGGAGATCGTCGCCCGGTGCGAGGGCCTGCCCGCGGCACTCGCCGCCGTGGCCACCCGCGCCATCACCGACACCCAGTTGCCGCTGGCCATCCTGGCCGAGGAACTGCGCGGCACGGCGTTGCCGGGTACGTGGCAGGGCAAGACACCCTGGCGTGGGCGGAACGTCTCGTGAGACACGGAAAGGGCCGTCACCGGGATCTTCCGGTGACGGCCCTTTCCGGCCCACCACGACGTGTGCGGTCAGGCGCGGGTGGTGCGGTGCACGGCGTAGGAGAACCGCTCACCCGACCACGCCGACCGCGGCACAGTCTCCTCGATCTCCCGCAGGTCGTCGGCCGAGAGGGACACGTCGGCGGCCGAGGCGTTCTCCGCCAGCCGCTCCCGGCTGCGGGTGCCGGGGATGGCGACGACGTCCTCGCCCTGCGCCAGCAACCACGCGAGGGCCAGCTGGCCCGGCGTGACACCCCGCGCGGCCGCGAGTTCCTTGAGCTGCTCCAGCCGCGCGGTGTTGGTGGCCAGGTGCTCGCCGTGGAACCGTTGGTCGGGCAGCCGGTCGTCGTCCTCGCCCAGAGCGTCGACGCTCAGCTTTCCCGTGAGGAAGCCACGACCCAGCGGGCTGAAGCCGACGATGCCGATGCCGAGCTTGCGCGCCAACGGCACCACGTCGTCCTCCAGCTCCCGCCAGAACAGCGACCACTCGTACTGCACGGCGCTGATCGGCGCGGTGCTCGCCGCCCGCTCCAGGTCGTCGGTGCCGCATTCGGACAGGCCGAGGTAGCGCACCTTGCCTTCCTCGACGAGCTCCGCCATCGCGCCGACGCTGTCCTCGACCGGCACCTGGGGGTCGACCCGGTGCAGGTAGTAGAGGTCGATGTGGTCGGTGCCCAGCCGGGCGAGCGACGCCTCGCAGAACCCGCGGATGTTCTCCGGCCGGGCGTTGAGACTCGGCGGGTCGCCACGGTTCTCCCGCCAGATGCCGAACTTCGTGGCCAGCACGACCTCGTCGCGCCGACCCGCGATCGCCCGGCCGACGAGCTCCTCGTTGTGCCCGGCCCCGTAACTCATCGACGTGTCGATCAACGTGACACCGAGGTCTATCGCCCGCCTCACGACCTCGACGGACTCGGTGTCGTCGGCCGGTCCGTAGTCCTGCGACATGCCCATGCAACCCAGGCCGATCGCCGAGACGGACAGGCCGTGACCACCCAGAGCTCGCGTGATCATCACAACCGGCCCGGGAGCGCCGTGTAGTTCACCACGAGCACGTCGCGATGCGCCGGCTTGGTCTTGTCGACGGCCTCGATCGGCGTCACCTGGTGGAAGGTGCGCTGGTCGTCGCCCAAGAGAAGGTCACCGGCCTCGGAGAGGGTGACCGTGCGGAGCAGGTTCTGCTGCTCGTCGTAAGTCGTGCTCTCGCCCCCGGAGATGTTGAGCCGGTCGATGAGCAGCGAGCCGACGAACGTGACGCCGTCGCGGTGGCGGCCCTCCGGCGCGGGCTGCCCGATGTTCTCGCCCGCGATGATGCGCACCGGATGCAGCTTGATGAGCCACCGGCGGGTGTCGTCGACCGTGGTGAAGATGTGGCCGAGCGCGGTCATGAGGTTCCTCAGCAGCGGGTCACCGATGAACTCCTCGGTCAGCGGTTCGTAGACCCGGTCGACCCCGCCGTTGAGCTTGTTGAAGAACTTCTCCTGCCGGTACGGCTCGTGCGGCAACAGCGTCAGCTCGTCGGTGAACGGGTCGAGCTCGAACTGCCCGTAGCGGCGGTAGCGGTAGGTGCCGCCGTCGGCCATGAACGTGTCGAGCTTGAGGTCCTCCCAGTTCTTCGCGAACCGGGCCCAGTCCTCGGCGGTGGCCCCGATGATCGCGGAGAGCTCAGCGGAAGTGACCAGGTGCTCGCCGGTGTTCGACAGGCCGTCGACAACGGCGTGCGCCTCCGTACTGAGTGTGGTGATGCCAGGCATGGCGGTCCTTTCGGCGCTGGTTGAGCCTGACTCCCATGCTCGCCGTGACCACGGACGGCAGGTGGACACGTGCCCGACACGGTGGCCGCGACGATCCCACTGGTAGAACCGGCCCTTACGGCCGAGAGATGGATCGGCTACGGGCGGGCGGCACCCGTCGCCGCCACGGGCGGGGGAGTGGCGGCGACGGTCCGTAGGAAGACCGTAGCGGCCCGCGCGACGTGCGTCCGCACTGTGGCCGACCTGCGCACCGTACCCACTGACACCGGCAACGGTTCGCCCATGTCCCGGCGGGATGCCGGACCACCATGGTGAGTCCACAGTCGAGTCCACATCCACGCGCACGCGGGAGAGCCATGACATCAGGCCAGCTGATCAAGCCGACCATCCCCCGCCGCCGGGTGGCAGGCGGCCCCGCTCCGTTGTCCTTCGCCCAGGAGGGTGTCTGGCTCGCCGATCAGCTCCGCCCCGGAGAGCCCACCTACACGATGCCGATGGCGCTGCGGCTGCGCGGGCACCTGGTGCGTTCGGCGCTCGCCGGGGCGCTCACCGACGTCGTCGCCCGGCACCCGGCGCTGCGGACCACCGTGGTGGCCCCCGAAGGGCAGCCGGTCCAGCTGGTCCACCCCACGGGTGCGCCGGTGCTGACCACGACGGACCTGTCGTCGCTGCCCGCCGCCGAGCGGTACCCGGAGGCACTGCGGCGGGCGGACCAGGAGGCGCGGCGGCCGCTCGACCCGGCCCGGGCGGTGCTGCGAACCAGGCTCTACCGGCTCGATGCCGACGACCACCTGCTGTTCCTCGCCGTGCACCACATCGTGTGGGACGGGTGGTCGATCAGTGTCTTCTACCGGGATCTGTCGGAGTTCTACCGCCGCCGCACCGTGGGAGGTGGGCCGGACCTGCCCGAGCTGCCGATCGAGTACGCGGACTACGCGACATGGCAGCGCGAGCAGCCGGGTCCGGCCTCCCTGGCCGCGGATCTGGAGTACTGGCGGGCGGAGCTGGCAGGCGGGGTGCTGCCCCTGGAGCTCCCCTCGGCGCGTCCGCCCGACCCCACCGACCGCGGTGCGGCCGTGGCCCGGCATCTCGTGCCCGCCGACACGTTGGCGTCGATGTCGGCGCTCGCGCGCGCCGAACGGGTCTCCCCGTTCATGGTGCTGACCACCGCCCTGCACGCGGTGCTCCACCGGCTCACCGGTGTGCCGTCGGTGAACACCTCGTTCGCCTCGGCCAACCGTGACCGCGCGGAGCTGGAGGACCTGATCGGGCTGTTCGTCAACCAGCTCGTGCTGCGCACCGACTGCGCGGACGACCCGACGTTCCGCGATCTCCTGCGGCAGGTCCGCACCAAGACGCTACGGGCGTTCCGGCACGCCGCCCTGCCGTACGAGTCGCTGGTCCGCGACCTCGGTCTCGGCACCGATCCGAACGCCGACCTGCTCGGCCAGGTGCGGCTGGGCTACCAGAACGCCACCGACTCCTCACTGCTGTGGCTGCCGGGGTTGGACACGGAGGTCATCGACCTGCACAGCGGGGCGAGCCGGGAGAAGCTCGACCTGGTCGCCACGGAACAGCCGGAGGGACTCGACCTGGCCGCGGTGTACGCGACCGGCCGGTTCGACGAGCTCTCCGTCACCCGCCTGCTGCACCGGCTGGCACGGACCACCGCGGCGGGCTGCGCGGAACCGGACCTGCCGCTCTCCCGGCTACCGCTGCTGGTGGAGGACGAGGCCGTCGAACTCGTGCGCGCGGGCAGTGCCGAACGGTCCGCCGAGCCGGACGACACCGTGGCCGGCACCGTCCGTGCCCAGATCGCGCGGACTCCCGGCGCGGTGGCACTCGTGGACGGCGAGCGGACCGTGACCTACGCCGAGCTCGGCGAGCGGGTGCGGGCGCTGTCCGCGGTGCTGCACGAGCACGGGGTGCGCCCGGGTGACGCGGTGGCGGTGCACCTGGAACGCTCGGTCGACTTCGTGGTCACCGCACTGGCCCTGTTCGACCGCGCGGCACACTACGTGCCCCTCGATCCGGGCCTGCCGCAGGCAAGGTCGGAGTTCATGCTCGCCGACACCGCTCCCGTGCTGGTGGTCACCGCCGACGCCGACACCGACTTCCCGGTGCCCACACTCGTGCTGGAGCCCGGCTGGCACGACCGCGTCGATCCCCCCGACGTCCCGGCTGCGGAACTCCGCCCCGGTGACTGCGCGTACGTCATGTACACGTCCGGCTCGACCGGGCGGCCGAAAGGGGCGATGGTGCCGCACAGCGGGGTGGTCAACATCGCCCGGCACCACCAGCGGCTCGTCCCGCTCGGTCCGGGCGACCGGGTACTGCACAGCGCGTCCCTCGCCTTCGACCTGTCGGTGGTGCAGCTGTACTGGCCGCTCGCGACCGGTGCCACCGTGGTGATCGCGCCGTCCGAGGCGACCGCCGACGTCCGCGCCCTCACCGCACTGGCGAGGAAGGAACAGGTGACCGTCGTCTCGATGGTGCCGTCGGTGCTCAGCACCTACCTCGCCGCCGATCCACCGCCGCTGCCCGCACTTCGCGTGGTCTTCGCCGCGGGCGAGGCGCTGGGCACGGAGCTCGTCCGCCGGACCCATCGGTACGCGCCGGTTCCGGTGATCAACTGCTACGGTCCCACCGAGGCGACCGTGATCGCCGTGATGTGGGAACTGCGGCCCGAGGACGAACTCCCGGCCACGATCCCGATCGGACGGCCGGTGACCGGCGTCCGGTGTCACGTGCTCGACGCCGAACTGCGCCCGGTGCCCCTGGGCGCGGTGGGCGAGCTGTACCTGGGCGGCGCGGGCGTGTCCGCCGGATCGGGCTACTTCCGGCGGCCGCGCCTGACCGCGGAGCGCTACGTGCCGGACCCCTTCGGCGAGCCGGGAGGACGGCTCTACCGAACCGGCGATCTCGTCCGCCTGTACGGCGACGGCACCCTGTACTACCTGGGCCGTGCGGACCGGCAGCTCAAGCTGAACGGCGTTCGCATGGAGCCGGGCGAGATCCAGGCCGTGCTGGAGGAACACCCCGACGTGGCGGACTCCTACGTGACGGTGCGTGACGAGCGGCTCGTCGCCTACGTCGTCGGTCGCGGCGGCCGGGTGCCCGCCGAAGCGGATCTGCACACCGCCGCCTCGGCGGCCCTGCCGAGGCAGATGGTGCCGTCACGGTTCGTCGTGCTCGACCGGATGCCGTTGACTCCCAACGGCAAACTCGACACCGACGCCCTGCCCGAGCCTGATTCGCGCGCCACGGCCGAGCGGGCCTTCGTGGAGCCGCGAACCCCGACCGAACGTGTGGTGGCCGCCGGGATGGCGGAGGTCCTCGGCCTGGAGCGGGTGGGGGCGACCGACGACTACTTCCTGCTGGGCGGCACCTCGTTGCAGGCGGCGCGGCTCGTGCACGACCTGCGTGAGGAACTGGGTGTGGAGGTGCGGCTGCGGGATCTGTTCACCGCGCCGGTGGTGTCCGACCTCGCGGCACGGCTGGACTCCCTGGGTGCCCACCGGGCCGAACCGGACACGAGCTCGCTGGTGGCGCTGAACGACGGCACGGCGGGCTCGCTACACCTCGTGCATCCGGCTTCGGGCAGCGTGTTCTGCTACACCGACCTCGCCAGAGCCCTCGACGGCACCGTCGCCGTCGCGGCGTTCCAGGCGGTCGGCGTCGAGGAGGACGTCCCGCCGCTCACGTCCATCATGGACATGGCCCGCCACTACGTCGACGCGCTCCGCGCGCACCGGCCGGAGGGCCCGTACCTGCTCGGCGGGTGGTGTGTGGGCGGGCTCGTCGCGCTGGAGATGGCCACGCTGCTCGCGGCGGACGGGGACACCGTGGCGCGGCTGCTGCTCGTGGACACTCACCTGCCGGAGGGCCGACCCAGGGGGTTCACCGACGTCGAACTGACCTACGGGTTCGTCGAGGAGCTGGCGGCGATCGCCGGTGCCGCCGTTCCCCTGTCCGCCGCCGAGGTCGCCACGCTGTCGCCGGACGAGCTCGCCGAAGCGCTGCGGACGGCCGGTCTGCTGCCCGCCGGCACGGGGGCGGCGGCGCTGCTGCAGCGGATCGCGGTCTATCGGGCGAACGTGCGGGCGGTGACCGACTATCTGCGCGTTCCTCCAGTGCCGCGGCGGCTCCCGCACCCCGTGACCGTGTTGCGGGCGGCGGAGTCACCCTCGCTGCTGCCCGCGTGGCGCGCCCGGATCGCCGGTGACGTCGACGAGCGGACGGTGCCCGGCGACCACTACTCGATGCTGCGGGACCCCGCACTGGGCGAGGAGATCCGGCGCCTCACCGACTGACGGACACGAAGGAACGAGGGGCGGGCCCTGACCGGGTACCCGCCCCTCGTTCCGTCTGTCACCGCCTCACCCTGTCACGGCGGTCTCCGGGCTGCGGAGGCTGATCGCACTCGGTTCGGGCGCGTAACCCAGCAGCAGGAGGAGCGCGATCTCGCGGCCCTCGGGCACCCCCAGCGCGGTGTACAGGTCCCGCCGCATGACCGCGAGCTCGTCGGCGTACCGGCCACCGAGCGACGCCAGCTCGGCATCGTGGCGGGCGTAGAGGAACAGTGGTACCGCGGGCCGCGCCGACAGACCGGCCGCCGTGGCCGCGATCCACACGCTCTCCACCGCCTGGCCACCCCGCACGTAGTCGATCGGCTCGCCGCCGGGGGTCAGCACCGCGACGAGTGCCGGGTACGAGGCCACCAGGGCCCGTCCCTGCAGTCCCCGCGTGGCCGGGTCGTCGGTGCCCGCGAGTTCCGCCATCACGTCCGCGCGCCGCACGAGGTCGAGGACCGGCGCGCCGACCCCGAGTTCGAGTGACCGCACGTCGAGCCCGCGCTCGACCGACTCGACCCGGGGGTCCCTCATCTCCGAGACCATCTCCCGGTGCAGGTCGGGCACCAGGTAACGCACCCGGTCCGCGCTGGCGATGATCTCCCCCGCCGTGGTGGCGGCCTGCCCTCCCGTCACGACCGCGAGCTCGCCTCCGTGCTCACGGGCCTCCGCGGTGAGGGTGGCCAGCACCTCGTCGGGAACGGCGCGGTCCGGGTCGACCGCCTGGCGGTTGGTGACCCGCCGCAGCATCGGCTCGTAGGCGTCGGCGAGACGCTTGGTCCGGCCGTCTCCCAGGCTCAGCACGGCGACGGCGGAGTCGTCGGGGAACAGCTCCACGTCACCGAGCACCGCGCGCGCCGCGGCGGCGATCCTCATGTTCTGCACCGCGGCCCCGATCGCCACGTAGCTGGCCCGGAACCCGACGTCGATCGCCGAGGTGTACTTCTCGTCGAGTTCGACGCGGACGGCGCCGTTCCGGGCGGCGATCCGCCACGGCTGGCAGTTGCCCGCCGACGGAGCGAGTTGCCCCGCCCGCACGATCGTCTCGACGTCCGACGCCGGGTCGGCGAGGTTGCGCCAGCGTCCGACCGGCTCGAACGGGGGCAGGTCCTGGGGAACCTGCGGCTCGGCCAGCTCGTCCAGCCGCGCGGCCACGTCGAGGTGCGCCCGGCCGGAGGGCAGCTCGTCGATCCGGCGCACCGCGGCCACGATCCCCGCCGCTGCCTGCAGGACGTCCCCGCCGAGCTGTGGCCACGCGGGCAGTGACTCGCCGATCAGGAACAGGGAGGCCGCCATCCGGGAGGAGATCCCCTCCCCGCCGAGGATTCTCGGGAGGAACGGCACAGCGGCGGCCGCGGGCAGCCCGGCGAACATGTCGGCGGTGAAGCCGGCGAGCAGCCCGTGGAAGGGCGGGCGTTCCGGGTCGAGGTCGAACCGCTCCACGTCGACGGTGCCCCGGTCCGGGGTCGCCGCGAGCACCGGGACCCGCAGGGCGCGAGCCTGCTCGCGCAGCGCCAATCGGACCGCCAACTCGTCGGCGGCGTCGATGACGAGGTCGGCTCCCTCGACGAACTCACGAACTTCCGCCACGTCCAGCCCCTCGGGCCGTGTGCTCACGGTGAGGTACGGGTCGAGTTCGGCGATCCGGCGTGCCAGCGCCACCGTCCGGTTGAGGCCGGCGTCGACGAGCGAACCGGGAAGCTGGTTCAGGTCGGTGGTTCCGACTGGCTCCCGGTCGGCGATCCGCAGGGCACCGACCAGGCCCTCCAGCACCAGGCCGAGCGCGACCGCGTGGCCTGCCCCGGCGCCCGCGACGGCGACGGTGCGGGTGGCGTGCGCCTCCTGCTCGGCCGGGGTGATCTTGTTGCGGTTGCGGGAGAGCCGGAGCTCTCGGTAGGCAGTGGGGCCGAGAATCCGCACCAGCGTGGCCCGCCACGGGTAGTGCACCCAGCGGCTTCCTTCCGTCTCGTCCACCGCGTGGTCACCCGCCACCGCGCGGAGTTCGGCCGACTGGTCCGGACAGAGGTCGCGGACCTCGGTCCCGGGCACCGCCCGCAACCTCTCGACCTCGGCCGCGTCCCGCGGATCGCGCTCGTCGAGCACCGTCGCCGAGCAGGTCTCATCGAAGTGGACGGTCACGTCGCACCAACCTCTCCCGTTCCTCTAGCCGTACTGATGTGCCGGACGAGTCCGCGCAACGCCGGATCGTCCGGTGAGAGCCGTTCCCGGGGCACCCCGAACTCCCTCGCCACCGTGTCCAGCAGCCGCTGGGCCACGGTCACCTCGGGATCGGTGTGCTCTCCACCGGTCCCCTCCGGGTCGGGTACGCGCACCACGACACGGCCGATCAACCCGCGGTCCTCCTTGAGGGCGTAGGCCTCGGTCACCCGGTCGAACGGCAACACGTGCGCCACGGTCGGCCGAACCCGGCCGGAAGCGAGGTGCTCGACGGCCAGCCGCAGGTACTCGGCGCGCCGCTCCGGGTGACGCAGGAAGTACTTCTTGGTGTTCAGGCTGTGGAAACTCTGGTTGTCGACCAGTCGCGACAGGTCGAGCCCCGTCGACGACTGGAGCCCGAACACGGCGGTCTCGACGTACCGGCCGCCCGGAGCGAGCACGTCCAGACCCTGCTGGGTGGCCTCGCCCCCGAGGCTGTTGATCACAACGTCCACCCCGGTGCCGCCGGTGCGCCGCAGCACCTCCTCCACCACGTTCGCGCGCTGGTGGTCGATGGCGTCCGGGACACCGAGCCCCTCCAGGTACGCGATCTTGTGGGGCGCGCTCGCGGTGGCGATCACCTCGGCCCCGGCGAGCTTCGCGAGCTGCACCGCGACCAGGCCGTTGGTGCCCGTGGCGGCCGGGATCAGCACCCGCTCCCCCGGGCGCACGGCTGCGCGCTCGAACGCCAGGTACATCGCGAGGAACGGCACCGCGAACCCGCACGCCTCCTCGTGGCTGACGCCGACGGGTTTGGCCACCACGAAGTTCTCGTCGGTGACCACCACCGAGGCCTGGCCACCCATCTCCGGCCGGGTCAGGGCGATCACCTCGTCACCGGGCCGCACGCTCCGCACCCCGGGGCCGACGCGGCGGACCACACCGGACACCTCCACCCCGGGGGTGAACGGGAAGTCGGGCATCAGCGGGTAGAGGCCTCGGGCGAGCAGGAAGTCCGAGAAGTTGATCGGGAACGCCTTCACCAGCACCTCGACCTCGCCGGCGGCGGGCGCGACCGGCTCGATCGGCACGATCCGCAGGTCCCCGGGGCCGCCGGGGCGCTCGAACCGCACCGCGCGGAAGTCACCCCGTGCCGCCGGAGCCGGGGGTTCCGGCACGGTGGCCGGTGCCGGTGCCGGTGCGGGTGCGAGCCGGGCCGCGAGCTCCGCGCCGTGCCGTTCGACGAGGTGGGCGCTCAGTGCCCCGACCGTGGGGTGGTCGAACACGACCACGGTCTTGAGCACCACCCCGATCGCGTCGCTGAGCCGGTTGGCCAGCTCGACGGCCACGATGGAGTCGACGCCCAGAGACGGCAGCGAGACATCGGGATCGATCTGCTCGACCGCCAGTCCGAGGCACTCGGCGACGCGTTCCGCGACCAGTGATCGCACCGCCTCGTCGAGTGAACCCCTCCGCGCGGGCGCGGCGGGAACCTCGGGCTCCGGACGGGCCGCCTCCGCCGGGGAGGTCCCCGGACGTTCCGAGGACAGCGCCGACGGTGCCGACGGCGTCGACGGCCTCGGGTCCCCGGCGACGCCGGCGGTGAACACCCGCTGCGGCAACGAACCCGGACCGGCCGCCCTGCCGAGAACGGTCACCCCGGTGAACCCGGTGGCCTCCAGCCGGTGCCGCCACAGGTGTTCGTCCAGCAGCGGCGAGCCCGGGAGCCGCCGGTGCTCGTCGGTGAAGTGCCACCACCCGTCGAGCAGGCCGAACGTGACCGTGTGGAACGGCTGTACAGCCGTGACCTCGGTGAACACGAGCCGGCCTTCCGGAGCGAGGAGTCGCCGCACCTCACCCAGCGCGGCGTCCAGGTCCCGGACCGCGTGCAGCACGTTCCCCGCGAGCACCACGTCGTAGTGTCCGGCGGCGAAGCCCTGCGCCTCGACGGGCCGTTCGACGTCCAGCTCGCGGAACCGCACGTCCGCGCCGGAGCGGTCGAGTCGCGCCTCTGCCTGGCGCACGAGCCCTCGCGCGACGTCGGTGAAGTCGTACTCCACGGTGACCCCGGCGCCGCGCAACGCGGCGAGGACCACCTCGCTGGTGCTGCCGGTCCCCGCGCCGAGTTCGAGTACCCGCACCGGGCGCCCGGTGCGCGGCGCGGCCGCCACGACCTGCTCGGCGACGACCGCGTTGCAGTAGTCGACCAGCGCCTCACCCCGGTAGATCGCGGTGACCAGCTCCATCGAACCGCGCGGGAACAGCACCTCCGTTCCCGGACGGGCACCGGTGAGCACGTCCGGCAGCGCCGCGAGGCACCGGTCCACCAGGTCCAGTCGGGCCGCGAGACCGGGGAACCGCCGCCGCAGCGGCTCCGGATCGGGCGCCTCCGGCCGCGGGGCCGTACCGGCCACGGTGACACCGTCGGCCTCCTCGACGAGGAACCCGGCGTCGAGGAGGATCCGCACCAGCGCCTCGACCAGCCTGCGGTACTTCGGCAGCGCCCCGAACCGCTCCGTGAACTCCGTGCGAGGCCGGGTCCGGCCGGATGTGCCCACCAGCCCGAGGCGGTCCACCGCGTGCCACAACGCGGCGCGGACGAACGCATCGAGCGCTTCCTGTTCGGCCGCATCCGCCCGGTGGGCCACCACCGCCGTCGTCCCGGTCACCGCGGGCTCACCCGTGACGCCGATCGAGTCCAGCACCGGGGTGTCCGCGTGAAGCGCGACGAGCTGCCGTTCGTCGGAGGCCAGCACCCGCTCGATCGCGGCCATGCCCAGCGACGTCGGGATGGGCCGGTAGCCGCGCGAGGTCAGGCTGTCCCGGTAGGAGTCGTGGGCCACCCGGCCGACGGACGCCCACGGGCCCCAGTTCACCACGTACACCGGGTAGCGCGCCTGCGCGGCGAGGTGGTGGGCGAACGCGTCCTGCGCGGTCGAGGCGGCGGCGTAGTTCGCCTGGCCCGCCGCACCGGTGAACGACTGCACCGAGGAGGCCACCAGCAGGAAGTCCAGCGGTTCGGACGCGAGGACCTCCCCGAGCACCCGGGTGCCGTCGGCCTTCGGCGCGAGCACGGCGTCGAACCGCTCCTCGGTGAGCCGTTCGACGATGCCGTCGTGCAACACCATCGCCGCGTGGACGACACCGTGCAGCGGACCCTGGGTCCGGGCCTTGGCGATCACGGCGCGCAGAGCGTCGGCGTCGGTGATGTCGGCCTGCTCGTACGTCGCCCTGCCGCCGAGACGGACCAGGTTCTCCAGGGCGGCCTCGATGCGAGCGCCGAGCGGGGACCGTCCCACCAGCACGAGCCGGGCGGAGACGGTGGAGGCGAGGTGCTCGGCGAGCGCGAGTCCGATGCCGCCCGTACCTCCGACGACGAGGTAGCACCCACCGTCCCGGAACGGCGGCCGGGTCGGCGGGGGCAGAGCCACCGGGCGCAGTCTGCGCACCAGGCGGCGACCACCGGCGAGAGCCACCTCGCGGTTGTCCTGACGGGCGGGCTCGGCGAGGAGGGCGTCGGCGGCCCACTCCGGGTCGATGGGCTCGTCACCGAGGTCCACACAGGACACCCCGAGATGCCCGTACTCGCGGGCGAGTGACTTCGTGAACCCGATGAGCGCCGCGCCCGCCGGATTGGTGATCCGCCGTCCCCCGGCGTCCTGCGCGCCACCGGTGACGGAACGGAGCGTCTCGATCCGCTGCACCAGGTCCGTGTCGGCGAGTGCCCGGACCAACCGGAACAGCAGGGGCGCACCGGGTCGCACGGACTCGCCACCGGCTGTGGACAGACCGCCGAGGAACCACACGTGCCGAACGTCCGCCATCCGGGTCAGGCATCCGGTGAAGTCCGGGTCGGCGACGTCGACCTCCCACGTCCGCTCGCCGGTGGCGCGGTTGCGCGTGCCGAGCTCGATCCGCCACACCGGGCCGTCCGCGCGTGCGGCGAGCGCCCGGTCGATCCCGTACGCCTGCGCCGGGTGCACGATCAGGAACCCGCCCCGCGGCGGCGCGGTGACCGGTGCGGGCTGCTCCGCCCATTCGGGCCGGTGGAAGAAACCGGCCAGCGGGTCCGGTTCGGAGCGCACGGTCACCTCACGCAGCACCACGCGGGGAGCACCGCCCTCGTCGAGCACCACCACGTCGTGGCCCCCGCCGGGCAACGCGCGCACGTGCACGTACCCGCGCAGCGGTACGCTGCCGCGCAGCTCCACCGCCTCCACCGAGAACGGCAGGCGCGTCCGTCCGGGCTCGCAGCCCTCCAGCACCGTGATCGCCTGGAGGGCGGCGTCCAACACGGTCGGGTGCAACGTCGCGTCGGGGGCGGACTCCGCGTCCGTGGTGACGCGGGCCAGCAGTTCACCGTCACCGACCCACGCCGTCCTCAGACCACGGAACAGCGGACCGTAGCGGATGTCGATCCGCTCGAACGTCGCGTAGATGGCGGCCTCGTCCACCTCGGTGGGGCAACGGCGGCGAACGGCTTCCACGTCGATCGGTGACATCCCGGCGGGCTCGCCGTCGATGCGCTCCCAACGACCGGTCGAGTGCGTCACGACCTCACCGTCGTCGCATGTCTCCACCCGGTGGGTCACTCCGCCGTCGGTGTCCACGAGTCGCACGAGGATCTCGCGGCCGGAGCTCGGCACCACGAGAGGGCTGGTCCACGACAACCGGGTGAGCCGGTGCGTTCCGGTGCGGTGACGGGCCAGCGCCGCCGCGGCGAGGTCGAGCTGCACCACTCCGGCCAGCACCCGCTCCCCGTGCACGCGGTGCTGGTCGACCAGCGGGTCGCCGGCGGAGAGACGGGTGCGGAACACCACCTCGCCGTCGCCGTCCGGCATTCCGGTGCGGACGACGTCCGCGACCGCCGGTGCCGGGCCGGGTTGCCGCTCGCCCGAGGGTGGGCGCGGCACCCAGTACCGGTCCCGGGCGAACGGGTAGGTCGGCAGACTCACGCGGCGGGGTCGCCGCCCGGTGTGCAGGGCGGTCCAGTCGACGGTCCCGCCGGAGACCCAGCGGCGAGCCAGCTCGCGTGGCCCACCCGCCACCGTCTCGGCTCCGCGGTCGTCCCCGGAAACCCCGACCGACGTCCGGGGTCCGGGCGTGCCGCCGTCGGCGAACGCGCGCAACTCGTCGGCGAGGGTCACGGCCGAGTCGGTGACCACGGCGAGCCGGTGGCTCATCGGCTCCCGGCCGACCTGGAGGGTGTAGGCGATGTCGGCGAGTTCCCCTGCCGGTGAGGGCGACGCATCGGCGGCGCTCTCGGGGCCGTTCGTCGCGGCGAGCTTGGCGATCGTGCCTGCCGCGAGCACGGCCGGGTCGAGGACCGGCCACCCGGCGTCGGCCAGCCGGTCGGACAGCAGGCGGGCGTACGGGCCGGAGACGCCGAGGTCGGTGAGCGGCTCGTCGACCGCGACGTCGGCGGGTGTCACGCCGAGGAGGTCCGCCACCGCCTCGGTCAGGCCGGAGGCGGACGCGGTGCCGGACGCACGCTCGCCCGCCTCCGGCCGTGGGCGCACGGCGTCGGCGAGGGCGGCCGCGTACTCCCGCAACCGGTCGGTGTCCCTGGCGGAGAGCACGAACACCTGCTCACCGGTGCCCGGGCTCGGCGGGTCGGCACGGTACTCCTCCAGCACCACGTGACCGTTGACCCCACCGAAGCCGAACGAGCTGACCCCGGCCCGACGCGGGAGTTCGGTGCCGTCGTCGGCCCTGCGCCGGGGCCACCGCGTCGCCTGGTCCACGATGGACAGAGGACTGTCCGCGAGCCGGATCTGCGGGTTGAGCTGATCGAGGTGCAGGGTGCCGGGGATGCGACCGTGCTTCATCGCCAGGATCACCTTGAAGATGCCCGCGAGCCCGGCCGCCGACTCGGCGTGCCCGATGTTCGTCTTCACCGATCCGATCAGGGTGGTCGGTTCGGTGAGGCGGGGCAGCCCCGCGCGGTCGCGCAGCTCGCCGAACGCGCGTTTCACGCCGTTGATCTCGATCGGGTCACCCAGTGCGGTGCCCGTCCCGTGCAACTCCAGGTATCCCACGGTCTCCGGGTCGACGCCGCCCTCCTCGAAGGCCCGGACGATCACGTCGGCCTGCGCTGTCGGGTTGGGCGTGGTGAGGGTGTTGACCTTGCCGCCGTGGTTGACGGCGCTGCCACGGATGACGGCGTGCACGTGGTCACCGTCGCGCTCGGCGGCGGAGAGCGGTTTGAGCAGCAACGCGCCCACTCCCTCGGCCCGCACGTAGCCGTCCGCCGAGGCGTCGAAGGTCCGGCAGCGGCCGGTGGGGCTGAGCATTCCGGCCCGTGAGAAGGAGATGTAGACCGTGGGCGAGAGCAGCAGGTTGACACCGCCGACGATCGCGGTGTCGCAACTGCCCGCCCGCAGCGACTCCACCGCCGAGCGCAGCGCCACCAGCGAGCTCGAACACGCCGTGTCGACGGGGAAGCTGGGGCCCGAGAGGTTGAGCAGGTAGGACACACGGTTGGCGAGGATGGCGTGGAACATGCCGGTGGTGGTGAACGCCTCCACCGGCACCCCGGCGTCGCGCAGGAGGTCGTAGTAGTCGTGGCTGCCCACCCCGACGAACAACCCCGTCGTTCCCCTGGCGAGGTCGGACGGCCGGTAGCCCGCCTCCTCCACCGCCTTGTAGGCGGTCTGCAGGAACAACCGCTGCTGCGGGTCCATCAGCTCGGCCTCACGGGGCGAGATGCCGAAGAACCGGGCGTCGAACCTGTCGACCTCGGGCAGGAACCCGCCCCACTTGCTGTTGGTGCGGCCGGGGCCCGCCGTCGTGTGGTACCACTCGCGCCAGTCCCAACGGTCCTGCGGGATCTCCGTGACCAGGTCGCGCCCGGCGTCCAGGTTGCGCCAGTACTCGGCGAGGTCGGAGCTGCCGGGCAGCATCCCGTGCATGCCGATCACGGCGATCGGTTCCGGCCCGGTCGGCCGTGCGGGGGCCGGGGCGTCCGGCACGGGCACAGGCGCGGAAACGGGCACCGTGGTCACGGCCGGAACCGGGCGCGCGACCCGTTCCGGCTCCGGCGCCGCCTGCGCGTGGTGCGCGGCGAGTTCCGTGGGGTAGGTGGTCGTCAGGTGCTCCACGACCGCCTCGACGGTGGTGTACTCGAAGAACAGGGCCGGGGTGATGTCCACCCCGAGCCGCTCGACGAGCCGGTTGGCCAGCCTGCCGAAGGCGAGCGAGTCGAAGCCGTAGTCGCCGAGGGCACGATGCGGTTCGACGCGGGCGGGGTCCAGCTTGACGATCCCGGCGATCTCGGCCACCAGCAGGTCCCGCACGCCGGGTGCGACACCGCCGGAGGTCTCGGAGGTCGCTGCGGCCTCCGAGACCTCGCTCCCGGCCGTCACCGCACCGGAGACCACACCGGAATCGGCGTGCGGGTCCACGCCGAGCTGCCGGGCCACCGCGTCGCCGTCGCCGGGCACGAACACGACCTGGCGGTCCGGCCCGCCGAGGACCGCTCCGAGGGCGGCGAGACCGGTCTCGGTTCCCAGCGGGCGCAGGCCCAGGTTGACCCGTAACCACTCGGCGACCTCGGCGTCCACTCCCATGCCGCCGTCCGCCCACAACGGCCAGTCGACCGACACCGTGCGGCCGGGGCGGACGGCCGCGTAGGCGTCGAGGACCGCGTTGGCGTAGGCGTAGCCGGCCTGCCCGGCGGAGCCGAGCGCGGAGGCCAGGGAGGAGAACAGACAGAGGAAGTCGAGGGTCCGGCCTGCCGTGGCGCCGTCCAGGTGCGTCGCGCCGAGGACCTTGCCCGCGACCACCTCGCGGAGTTTCTCCGGGCTCTGCCGCACCAGGTAGTCGTCACGCAACACGCCCGCGCAGTGGACGATCCCGTGCAGTGCGCCGAACTCGTCGTCCGCGACGCCTACCGCCGCGACGGCGCCGTCCCGTGTGGACACGTCGGCCACCACGTACCGCGCCTCGCCCCCGGCGGCGCGGACCCGGTCGAGGATCGCCCGCACCCGCGTGTCCTCGGGGCTTCGTCCGGCGAGCACCACCCTGGCGCCCGCGGTGCGGGCGAGCCACTCGGCCACCAGGGCGCCGAGGCCACCGGCGCCTCCGGTCACCAGGTACACACCACCCCGGCGGAGCGCGGGAGTGTCACCCGGTGCGGGCCGGAACCGGCGCCAGCGGCGCACCGTGCGACGCCCCCCGGTGTGCCGCACCTCCGACCCGGCCGCCGCCCCGAGCGTCTCGGCCGTGAGCTGGGCGGGCGTGGCTCCCTCGACGAGCACGAAGGAGATCCGGGTGCTCTCCAGGGACACGGTGCGCAGGAACCCGCCGAGCGCCTGGTATTCCGGCACCCCGGCCGGGATCGCGCAGACGAGCCGGACCGGGCGTTTGTCCGAGTCGGTCAGCAGGGCGTGGACGAGGTGGAACAGGGGCAGGAGTCCGTCGTCCAGCCTGGCCGCGACGTCGGGGCCAGGCTGCCGGGGCCAGGCGAACACGACCGTGTCGACCGGCCCCGCGTGGGCGAGCAGGCGCCCGGCGTCCGCGCCGATCTCGGGCCGTATCACGTAGTGGTCGGGCGTGTGCTCTGCGAACGCCGCCCCGGGGACGGCCACCACGGTCCGGTCGGCGTGCTCGGCGAAGCCTTCGGCAAGCGCTGCCCCCTCCTCCTCGGCGGAGGCGAGCACGAGCACGGAGCCGGGGGCACGGTGCTCGGTGCGCTCGGCGTCGACCCACTCCGGGCGGAAGAAACTCCCCCCGTCCGGTGGTGTCCGCACGGTCTCGGTTCCGGTCGCCGGATCACGGGGTGCCTGCCACGGCCGCACCCAGAAGTCGACCACCCGCAGCACCACCCTGCCGCTCTCGTCGGCCAGGCGGACCTCCAGCTTGCTGCCCGTGTCGGTCACCGTGCGCAGCACGACGTGGGCGAACCCGCGGGACGGAGTGGGGCCGAGGATCTCGACCCCACCCATGCTGAAAGGCAGGTGCAGCCGGTCGGACCGGCGGCCGAGCAGCCACAGCGACGCCTGGAACGCCGCGTCGAGGACACCGGGGTGGAGTACGTACCGGTCGGCGTCGTCGGCGACGGGCAGCCGGAGCTCCGACACCGCCTCGTCGGCGTTCCAGTGGAGTCGCTCCACCGCCTGGTACAGGGTGCCGAGGTCGAGGCCACGCCCTCGCACCTCGCGGTAGAGCTCGCTCCCTTCGACCGTGTCGGTGCAGCGGTTCCGGAGCGCGTCGACGTCCAGCCGGTCGAGCTCCGGCGCGGGGCCGGTCTCGATCCGGCCCGTGACGTGTGTGAGGAGTTCACCGTCGGCACCCGTGCCGCGCACCTCGACGTCGGTGCCGGTGTGCGACACCCACAGGGTGCGTGGCTCGGACACCAGGATCGGAGCGGACCAGACGGTGTTGCGCAGCCGCACCATCCCGCCCGGCTCGATCCGGTGCCCGGCCGCCTCACGCATCAGTTCGAGGCAGCCCGCGGCCGGGAAGATCGGGACGCCGTCCACCCGGTGTTGTGCGAGCACCGGTTCACGCCCGGTGAACTCCACCCGCGCGCCGCCGGGTGACCGCCGGAGACCGAAGGGGTGCCGTCCCTCGCCACTCGCGGCACCGGGCAGTTCGGGGAGCCAGTACCGCTCCCGGGCGAACGGGTAGGTGGGCAGGCTCACGTGCGGGGGCACCACGTCGTGCAGCGACTCCCACGGCACGTCCAGACCCGCCACCCACGCCGCGGCGATCGCGGCCCAGTCGCGGACGGCCACGGCGTGCGGCAGAGCCGCGCGGGCGGCGTCCCTGGCGTCGCGGTCGTGCGTGGTGGTCCAGTGCGGGCCGGTGATCGGTCGCTCCTCGGCGAAGGCGGCGAGCCGGTCGGCGAGCACCACCGGGTCGTCGGCGAGCAGCGCGAGGCGTTGGGCGAGCGGTTCACGCCGCACCTGGAGCTGGTAGGCCACTTCGGACAGCCGCAGCTCCCCGGCGCGCTCCCGGATCGCGGCGGCGAGGTTCGCGCAGTGGACGCGCAACCGCTCGGTGTCGTTGGCGGACACCACCACGAGGTGCTCGCCGCCCTCCGGGCCCCGCTCGCGCGGGACCCGGGGCGCCTCCTCGACCACGACGTGCGCGTTCGCTCCCCCTGCACCGAACGAGCTGATGCCCGCCCGCCGGGGCAGCTCCACGCCGTCGCGGTGCCGCCGGGGCCAGTCGGCGAGGGTGCGTTGCACGGTGAACGGCGTCGCGGCGAAGTCGATGCGCGGGTTCGGTTCGTCGCTGTGCAGCGACGGCACGAGCTTCCCGTGCCGGAACTGGAGCAGTACCTTGGTCAGCCCCGCCATGCCGGACGCCGACTCCAGGTGCCCGATGTTGGTCTTCACCGAGCCGATCGCGCAGCTGCCCTCGGCGACCCCGGCGTAGGCGCGGCCGAGGCCGGTGATCTCGATGGGGTCGCCCAGCGCGGTGCCGGTGCCGTGTGCCTCGACGTAGCCGACCGTGCCCGGGTCCACCCCGGCGTCGGCGAGCGCGGTCTCGACGAGGTGTCCCTGAGCGACCGGGCTCGGTACGGTGAACCCCGTGGTGCGGCCACCGTGGTTCACCGCGGTTCCCTTGATCACCCCGAGCACGCGGTCGCCGTCTGCCAGCGCCGCACGCAACGGTTTGAGTAGCGCGGCACCGACGCCCTCACCCGGCACGAAGCCGTCCGCGTCGGCGCCGAAGGTGTGGCAACGGCCGGTGCGCGACAGCATCTGCAGCGAGCAGAGCCAGTCGTACTTCGCCGGATGCAGGTACAGGTTCACCCCGCCGACGAGTGCCATCGCGCACTCGCCCGCGGCCATGCTGCGCGCGGCGAGATGCACGGCGGTCAGTGACGCGGCGCACGCGGTGTCGACGGGCATGCTCGGCCCGCGCAGGTCGAGCCAGTACGACACGCGGTTGGCGATCGACCACTGCGGCGAGGGCGGCACGACGGCATGTCCCGCTCGCTGCTGCTCGGGCCCCCACAGCAGGTAGGTCTGGGTGGTGACGCCGACGAACACCCCCACCGAGCGGGCTCCCGGCACGGCGGGGTCACCGAGCCGTCGTGGCGGGTAGCCCGCGTCCTCGAACGTGTGCCACGCCGTCTGCAGGAACAACCGCTCCTGGGGGTCCATCACCTCGGCCTCCCGAGGGGAGATGCCGAAGAACAACGGGTCGAACTCGTCGACGCCGTCGAGGAACGCGCCCGACCGGCAGTAGGCGTCGGCTGTGTCGGGGTCCCACCGGGTGGGCGGAACCGTGGTCACGCAGTCGCGGCCCGCGGCGAGGTTCCTCCAGAACGTGTCGAGATCGGGTGCCATCGGGTAGCGCCCGGCGAGACCGATGACCGCCACGTCGCCGTCGTCCGGCTCGTCCTCGTGCCGGGCGGTCGGGGGCGGGGTGGGCACGGCCTCGGTCCTAAGCTCCACCCCGGTCGGCGCCGGAGTGCCGTAGCGGGCCGCGAGTTCGGCCGGGCGCCGCTCGGCAATCCGCTCGGCAGCGGCGGCGAGCGTACGGCTTTCGAACAGCAGTGTCTCGCCGACCGCGCCGAGCTGGGCCTCCACCTTGGCGTTGAACTCACTGATCACGATCGAGTCGAGGCCGATCCGGTCCAGGCCGAGGTCGAGGTCGATCTCCTCGGCCGGCACGCCGCGCAACTCCCCGATCAGCGTGGCCACGTAGTCCCTGGCCCACTCGCTCACCCGTTCACCGCTCGGCGCACCGTCGCCGGGCGCGGACACGGGCGCGGTGTCGGGTGTTTCCACCTCGACCGGGGACTCCGGTGCGGCGGGCTCCGGGTCCAGGAGCGCGGCCACCCGGTCCGGGACGCCGTAGACGAACGGACGCGCCCCGCCGCCCGTCGACAGCAGGCGGTCCAGTGCGGCCAGCCCGGTCGCCGTGGGCATCGGCAGCACCCCGGTGTGCTCGCCGAGCACCCCTCGGTCGGTGACGGTCATCCCGCCGTCGCGCCACACCGGCCAGCCGATCGACACGCTGCGCCCGGACCGCTCGCCCGCCGCGCGCAGGGTCTCGCGGATCTCGGCGAACTGGTCGAGGAACGCGTTGGCCATCGCGTAGTCGGCCTGGCCCGGGTTTCCCACGGCCCCGACCATCGAGGAGAACAACGCGAACACCTCGAGCGGTTCGTCGCGGGTGGCGCGGTCGAGATTGACCGCGCCGAGCACCTTCGGGGCGAGCACGGCACGCACGTCGTCCGCCGACTTGTGCACGAGGTGGCCGTCGCGCAGCACACCCGCGGCGTGCAGGACACCGGTGAGCGGGCCGAACCGCTCCCGCACCCGGGCGAGGACGTCGACGACCTGCGCGGCGTCGGCCACGTCGGCCCGGAAGTAGGCGACGCGCTCCGACGGGTGCCCGCCACCGTCCGGGGAGCGGCCCACGAGTGCGACCCGCACTCCGGGAACCGCGAGCAGGTGGGCCGTGACGAGCCGTCCCAGTCCACCGGTGCCACCGGTGACGAGGTAGGTCCCACCGGGACGCACCGCCTGCCGACCCGGCTCGGCGGGCACCGGTTCCGCGGCGACCCAGCGACGCGCCGTCCGGACACCGTCGCGGTGACACACCAGCTCGGTGCCGTCGATCCTGCCGAGTTCGTCGGCCACGACGTCCCATGTGGACGCCTCCGTCAGGCTGCCGGGCACCGCGACGGCCCGCAGCCGGACCGTGTCGGTCTCGCGGGCCAGCGTCCGCGCCAGCCCGGTCAGTGCCGCCAGCTCGGCCGCGGCGGTACCGCCGACCTGCCCGCCGACGGCGAGGATGCGGACGTGACGCCCGTACGCCGCCTTCGCGAGCTGCACGGCGACGACGGCCAGCACGGACACGTCACCGTCGACGGCCAGCACGACCGACCGAGTCCCACCGTCGTCCCGGGACACCGCGTCGAGGACCCGGTGCCACGCCTCGGTGTCGTCCGGCTCCACCACCCAGGAGTCGCCGCCGTCCGTGCGGGTACGGCCTCCCAGCTCGACCACCCTCGGCGATCCGGGCAGCCGCCGGGCGGCCCGCGCCACCTCGGTGGCGCCGGAGGGCACCACCACCAGCACCGGTCCGCCCGTCTCCGGTGCGGGCGCGCGCCGGGTCCGCTCCCACCGGGCGCGCAGCTCGACGATCCCGGCGCCCGGCGGGTCCTCCGGCTCCGGCGAGGACGGTGGCGCGACCGGGGCCACCGGCGGAACACGGTGCTCGGTCCTGACGAACTCGGTGGTGGGCAGGGACACCTTCGTGCCCTCGGACCCGACGGGGTGCCGGTCCCAGCGCACGTCCACACCCCGTTTCCACAACTCCACCAGTGACTCGGTGAGGGACTCCTCGGCCCCGTCCGGGACGGTCACCTCGGCCACCTGGGTGGTCGCCGCGGGTCCCCCCACGGCGACCACCGAAAGACCGGACGCAACCGGTGTGTCCGCCGTGGACCGGGCTGCGGCGGCCCAGGCCTCGAAGGACGCGAGGTCGGCGGGCAGTGCGCCGCTCCGGCGCAGCGCCGGGTAGCGGGCCGGGTCGGTGAGGTCGGGCCGGTCCGGCCTGCCCGCCACCGATGCGGCCACCCGCTCGCTCGCCCCCGGGTCGTCGAGCACCAGTGCCAGCACCTCACGGGGCTCCAGCACCCCGTCGAGGACGAGGTCGAGCAGCTCGACCGTCCTCTCGTCCCGCACGAAGCGGTTCAGCGGCAGATCCCACTTGCGGTTGAGGCGGTCGAGCGCGTTCTGCGCCGCGAGCGCGGTCACCAGGGGCGCGCGAACCGCACCGGGGTCCAGCACCAGCTCGTCGTCCCGGTCGGCGAGGGCGAGCTGCCAGTCACGGAGGTTGGCCTGGAACGTGCGCTGCCCGCCCAGCCTGCCGACGAGGTCGAGCAACGGACGCAGCTCGTCCCCGCCCGGTGCCGAGGCCGCACGCAGCCCGTCGAGATAGTGCCGGTCCACCGCGAACGGCGTGACGACACGATCAGACCCCGGCACGGCCACCGGCAGCTCCGGTGTCCCCGGCGCACCCGCCGGGTGCTGCCCCCGGGCGAGCGCCGCCGCGGTCGCGAGGTCGAGCACTCCGGCCACGGCCAGCGCGGGCCACAGCCCGGCACCGTGGCCGACCACCAGTTCGGGTCGCAACCCGAGCCGCAGCAGCGCGGAAGCCACCAGCGCCGTGTACACGCACCGCTCCGCGGGGCCGCGTCCGCCCTCGCGCAACGACGCCGCCGCCGGGTCGTCGGCCAGCTCGCGGAACACCTCCCAGGTCGCCAGGGTGTCGAGCACGTCCCGGCCGGGCACGTCCAGCAGTCCCGTCCGCAGCGCCCAACGCCGGGTGACGGGCTCCTCGGCCTGCGCCGCCTCAAGCAGGGCCGCGACGTCGGCGGCACCGGTGACCACACCGCCGAGCCGGTGGGGCAGGTGGGCACGACCGACCGCGAGCGTGGTCGCGGCGTCCGCGAGCGGGGTGTCGAGCCAGCCACCCTCCCGCCACCGGACGGAGAGCCTGCGCAGAGCCTCCTCCGACGCGGCCGACAGCAGGAACGGGCGGGGACGCGCCGGGGCGGGCGCCCGCTCGGGGGCGCGGAACTCCTCGACGACGAGATGCGCGTTGACGCCCCCGAACCCGAACGAACTCACCCCCGCCAGCAGCGGACGTCCGGGCGCGGCGGGGTCCCAGTCGGCGTTGTCCGACGCCAACCGGAACGGCCCGCCGTCCAGATCGATCAGCGGATTGAGGTTGCGCAGGTGGAGGTTCGGCACGATGCGGCGTTCGGCCATCATCATCAGCACCTTGATCAGCCCCGCGATGCCCGCGGCACCCTCGAGATGCCCGATGTTGGTCTTGACCGCCCCGAGCGCGCACCAGCCGCTGTCCGTCGACGCCGGGCCGAAGACCTGACGCAGCGCCTCGACCTCGATCGGGTCGCCGAGTGCCGTGCCCGTGCCGTGGGTCTCCACGAACGTGACGTCGCGCGGGCTCACTCCGGCCTGCGCGAGCGCGGCCGACACCACCTCCCGCTGGGAGGCGACGGTCGGTGCCGTGATCGTGCTCCGCCTGCGCCCGTGGTTGACTGCGGTACCGCGGATCACCCCGTAGACGTGGTCGCCGTCGGCCAGCGCGTCGTCCAGCCGCCGCAGCAGCACCATCCCGACCCCGTCCCCGGGCACGAACCCGTCGGCGTCGCGGTCGAAGGTCTGGCACCGGCCGGTGGGGCTGAGCATGCGGGCCTTGGAGAACCCGACGTACTTCCACGGATGCAGGTTCAGGTTCACCCCGCCGGCGAGCACGGCGTCGGCCTCACCGGTGACGAGCGCCTGCACACCGAGGTGGACGGCGACGAGCGCGGACGCGCACGCCGCGTCGACCGACGTGCTCGCACCGCTGAACCCGAAGGCCTGGGACAGCCGGTTGGCGAGCAGGCAGTCGTAGACACCGAGTACCGAGTGGCTCTCCACGTCGTGGCCGGGGCTGGTCAGCTCGGCCATGTGGTCGCGTTCCATGTTGCCCACGTAGACGGCCGTGCGGAGTTCCCCCAGCGCGGCGGCGGTGGTGCCGGCGTCCTCGATGCAGGAGTGGGTGACCTCCATCAGCAGCCGCTGCAACGGGTCCAGCAGCTTCGCCTCGCGTGGCGAGATGCCGAAGAAGTCGTGGTCGAACGCGTAGGGCTCGTCCACGATCCCGCACCACTTGCTGATCGACTTGTTGGGTACGGCACGGTCGGGGTCGTAGAACTCGGCCGGGTCCCACCGGTCGGCGGGAACCTCCCTGACCGAGTCGACGCGGTCACGCAGGTTCGCGTAGAACTCGCGGTGGTCACGCGCGCCCGGCATCCGACATCCGATGCCGACGACCGCGATCCGGGGCCCGGAGCCCGTGTTTCTTCTGGTCGACTGCTCGCTCATGCGCTCGCTCCTGCCGGGCGGAACGCGACGGTGCCACGGCCGAGGTGATCGGCCGCGGCGCTCATCAGCCGTTCCGCGATCTGGTCGACATGTCGGTCGCGCCAGCGCTCCAGTTCGGTCCCCTCGACCCACTGGTTGAACGCGCCCAGCGCCGGTCCACACTGGATCTGGAAGTCGGTCCTGCGTTCCTCGTCGCCCTCGACGGCCAGGCGGCGGCTCTCCGCGAGGTACCAGCGGAACACCAGTGCCATCCGATGGCGAGGATCCCGCTCGGCCCGCTCGATCTGGGCGGGGTCGCGCTCGGCGAAGTAGGCGGCGGTCTCCCGCCACACCGCCTCGAAGTCGCGGCGGAACCACCTCTTCTGGATCACGGTCGCGGTCTCGGCGTCGAGGTCGTCGAGCGACGAGTGGTGCAGGTACAGCTCCCGTAGCCTGCGCGCTCGCGCGGGGAAGAACACCCCACGCCGCAGCACCTGTGCCTGCTCACCGGTCTCGAACCCGCCCGCGGTCGGCACGTAGTCGGTGTCGGCGACCGTGATGCGTTCGAGCAGGTCCTTGGCCACGTCGCTGATCCCCGCCTCGGCGGTGCACAGGTTCACCGACCCGGTGAGCACGAAATCGGCGCCGAGGAGGAAGGCGGCGGCCACGGCCTCGGGCGTGCCGAGACCCCCCGCCGCGCCGACCCGCACCCCGGGTGCCAGCCGGTCACGCAGGCGCCGCACGGCGGGAAGCAGCACCGGATGGCTACCCCGCTCGGTGTGGCCGCCGGAGTCGGCCGCCACGCAGACGTCGTCGGCCGCGGGCACGATGGTGGCGAGTTCGGCCTGCTCCGCGGTGATCACGCCCTCGGCCCGCAACTCGCGCAGCAGCGGTTCCGGCACCGGGCGCAGGAACCGCTCGGCGACGTCCGGCCTGGACACCTTGACGAGAATCCGGTTGCGCGGAACCGCCGCACCACCGCCGTCCCGGGTGAGCCCGGTGACCCGGTACCGGGCGAGTGCGCGGGTGACGCGGGTGAACTCCGACGCCTCGACCACGCGCACCCCACGGTCGAGGCACAGCTCCACCAGAGCCTCCTCGGCGCCGGGGTCGTGCGGCACGCCCACCCCGAACGGACGCTCGCCCAGTGCGGCCCGGATACGGTCGACGGCCGCGCCGACGCGGTCGGCACCGAGCCCTCCGGCGCCGAAGAACGCCAGCAGTCCCGCGCGCCCCGCCCGCACCACCAGCTCGTCGGAGGAGATCCCGCGGTACATCGAGCCGCACACGTAGGCGTGCCGGACACCGTGAGCCGAGCGGAACGCGGCACTGCCGAGGGCGACGGCACTCCGGGCCGGGGCGACGGAAGGCATGACGGTGGGCGTGGCAGTGGGCGTGGCGGTGGGCGTGGCGGTGGGCGCTGGGGACACGGGCGTCTCGGGAGCCGCCTTCCGCTCCGGTGCGTCGCGGATCGCCGTCACCAGCTTGGTCAGTACCCGGCCCGGCCCCACCTCCACGAGGTCGGTGACGCCGTCGGCCAGCAGCCGCCGCACTCCGTGCTCCCAGCGGACGGGGCTCACGAGCTGGTCGACGAGCATCGGCCGGATGTCACCGTCCGGATACGGCCGCCCGGTCACGTTCGCGATCACCGGCACCGTCGGGGACCGCAGGTCCAGCTCGCGGAGGAACCGGCCGAACTCGGCGGCGGCCGGGGCCATGTGTCGCGAGTGGAACGCGCCACTCACCCGCAGCGGCACGTACGCCCGCGCTCCCGCCTCCAGGAAGGCCGGCTTCGCACCCAGCACGGCCTCCCTCGGCCCCGAGACCACCACCTGCTCACCGGAGTTGACGTTGGCCAGGTCGATGTCTCCGAGCGTCTCCGAGGAGAGCACCGCCCGGACCGCCTCCTCACCGAGACCGATCACCGCGGCCATGGCTCCGTCCACCATCCCGGCCATGAGTTCACCGCGCCGGCGCACCATCCGCAGCCCGGTGCCGAAGTCGAACGCACCCGCGGCCCACAGGGCGTTGAACTCGCCGAGACTGTGACCCGCGAAGAATCCGGGGGACGTGCCGTGGTCGCTCTCCCAGGCCCGGTAGTGCAGCGCGTTGGCGACGAACAGGGCGGGCTGGGTGAACTCGGTCCGGTTCAGTTCCCCCCGCGGGTCCTCGGTGCACAACTCCGCCACCGAGTACCCGAGGATCTCGTCGGCCTCGGCCACGAGGTCGGGAAACCGCGTGAAGAGGTCCCCGGCCATGCCCACCGACTGCGAGCCCTGCCCGGGGAACAGCACCGCCGTCCGGGTGCCGCGGCGCGGTGGCGCCGGACGCGACCGGAAGATCTCACGCAGCCGCGTCAACCCCGAATCCGCCGGAGCGAACGGGTCGATCATCGCCACCGCCGTGGCTCCCGACCCGGGCCGGAGGTTGTGGGTGGCGAAGGTCGCGAGTGTCGGTGACGGCCCAAGATCGACGTAGCACAGGTCGTCGTGCTCACGTTCGAGCAGCCGGACGGCGTCGGCGAACCGGATCGGCCCGCGCACGGTGTTCCACATGTGCGCGGGAGTGACCTCGTCGACGAACGTCGCGGTGGCGCACGACACCAGTGACAGCTTCGGCGCGTGCAGGGGAATCGTCGCCATCATCCGCTGGTACGGCTCCGCCACCGCGTCGACCTGGGCCGAGTGGAAGGCGAACCGCACGGGCAGCTGCTGACAGGCGATCCCCTCGGTCCGCAGGCGCTCCTGCAGCCGGTCGAGCGTCACGGGGGTACCCGACACCACGAAGTGCCGGTCGTAGTTCACCGCGGCCAGCTCCAGTCCACTCCACCGAGGACTGTCCGGGTCGAACCGGGACACGTCGTCGAGGACGGCGGCCATCCCGCCCGGCGGGCACAGCTGTTCGGTGAGCCGGACCTGGGCGGCGATCGCGCGGGTCAGGTGCTCGCGGTCGAGGACCCCGGCCGTGGTGGCGGCGGCGTACTCCCCCAGGCTCGTTCCCAACACGTAGTCCGGCCCGACTCCCTCGGCCAGCAGCATGTCCAGCAGCGCGAGCTCGATCATGAGAATCGCCGGGTGGGTGTGGGCGAACCGGTCGAACGGGTCGGTGACGCCCCGGTCCTTCCGGTACATCTCGTCGAGCATCCCGGGCAGGCCGGCGTCGGCGAACATCGTGTCCAGCTCCCGCAGTGTGCGGTCGAACACCGGGTGGATGGTCCGCAACTGGCGCCCCATGCCGTAGAACTGCGAGCCCTGTCCGGCGAACATGAACACCGTCCGCTTCGGCACCCTCACCACTCCCTCTCCCGTCGGTGGACCCCGAGGCCATCGGGTCTCATGACCGGAACCGGCTGCGCAGCTCGTGCTTGAGTACCTTCCCGGCGCCGGAGAGCGGCAGTTCGTCCACGAAGTCGTAGCCGCGGGGAACCTTGTAGTTGGCCAGCCGCGCCCGCACGTGGGCGTCCAGCTCGGCCGGGTCCGGGTGGCGGTCACCGGCGGGCACGACGACCGCGTGCACGCGCTCGCCGTAGCGGTCGTCCGGCAGCCCGATGACCGCGCACGTGGCGACCAGCGGATGCTCGTGCAGGACGTTCTCGACCTCGGCGGAGTACACGTTCTCGCCACCGGTGATGATCATGTCCTTGATCCGGTCGACCACGTACAGGTAGCCGGCCTCGTCGAGGTATCCCGCGTCACCGGTGTGCATCCAGCCGTCGCGCACCACCTCGGCGGTCAGCTCGGGCTTGCCCCAGTACCCGAGCATCAGGTGCCCGCCCCGGGTGACGATCTCGCCCACGGTGCCTCGCGGCACCTCACCGCCGTCGGGGGCGACGACCCGGACCTCCGAGTGCGGGGCGGCACGGCCCGCCGAGTAGCGGTGCGGACCCGCGTGGTCGGAAGGGCCGAGCAGCGTGATCGCCGGCGACAGTTCGGTCATCCCGTAGGCCTGCACCAGTTCCACGTGCGGGAACAGCTCCGAGGCCCGGTCGAGCAGTTCGGCGGGCATCGGCGCCGCCGCGTACACCAGCCGCCGCAACCCGGCGAACGCCGCCGGGTCGAAGTCCGGGTGGTCGAGGACGATCCGCAGCATGGTCGGCACCAGGAACAGGTCGGTCACCCCGTGCTCGGGCAGCGCGGCGAGCAGCGCGGCCGGGTCGAAGGCCGGGATGGTGACCTGGGTGTTGCCCGTGAGCGACTGCATCACCCAGTGCGCGAGGTCCCCGAGATGGAACATGGGAGCGGCGTGCAGGAACCGGCCACCGGGGGTGGTCATGAACCCGGTGGCCACACATCCGAGCGCGGACGTCAGCATCCCGGCGTGGCTCAGGGCCACGCCCTTCGGCGCGCCCGTGGTGCCTCCGGTGTAGAACAGCGCTGCGAGAGCGTCTCCGCCGCGCCGCGCGTCCGGCACCGGGTCGCAGGCCGCGACGAGGTCCTCGTAGGACACCCAGCCCTCGGGCGTCGGTCCCTCACCGGCGTACACGACGTGCTTGACGCCGGGGCATTCGGCCAGCAACGCGGGCACGGCCGGAGCGAAGGTGTCGTCGACGAGGAGCACGCGGGCGTCGCAGTCGTTGAGCCCGTACACCACCTCCGGTTCGGCCCAGCGGGTGTTCACGGGTGCCAGCACCGCGTCCGCCCAGGGCACCGCCATCAGGTGTTCCAGGTAGCGGTCGGAGTTCAGGGCGTACATCGCGACCCGGTCGCCGGATTCGACGCCCAGTGAACGGAGCCCACCGGCCAGCCGGGCGACCCGCTGGACGTGGGTGGTGAAGTCGCGGGCCCGGTCGCCGTGGATCGTGGCGATCCGGTCCGGGAACTGCTGCAGCGCGCGGTGCAACGGCTGGGTCAGGTACATCCGGATCCCTCTACTCGTGCGGCTACTTGTGCGGCGCGGAGAACACGGGCGCGGGCAGGGGCAGCTCGGCGGCCGTCGCGCCGCACTCCAGCGCCCACAGCGCCGCGTCCGCGCCCTGACGGCGGGCGTAGGACCGGATCGCCTCCGGATCCGGTGCCAGCACCGCCATCTGTTCGACCCCGTCGGCGAAGGCGTCGACGTCGGGGCCGGGTGGGGTGGAGCCGTCGAACGGGCGGGCGTTCTCGGCCATGGCCTTGACCGTGCCGGGGTCGAACCGTCCGGTCAGGCCGAGCGCGGCGTACGAGCGTTCGCCCGCCACCGCGCCCATCAGCGCGGACGTCTCCGGGGTCAGCGCGGGCGCCTCGCGGCGCGGTGCCGCCGCACCCCGCCGGGTGGGCGGTCCGGACGCCGCCCACCGCGCCGCCCACTGGGCCACGATGCCCGCCGCGTTGCGGTCGGCGGGGTTGTGCAGCCGCATCATGTCCCACTTGTTGGCCATCGCGACGACCACGAGATCGAGGTGCGGGTACACGCGCGCGTCCCACCAGTAGCCCCACGGGTAGGCCGCCGAGTGCCCCCACCACCACAGCTGCCCGTCCCGGTCGGGGTTGCTGATCTCCAGTCCGATCCCCGCGAACGTGTCGGGGGTGACCGGGCTGGAGCGGGTCACGCGGGGGCGCAGCATCGCGGCGAGGCCGTCCGGGCTGACCACACCGTCGGCTCCGTTCGCGGTGCGCAGCAGCGACTGCAGCAGCCGGGCGTAGTCCACCGGGGAGGTGATCAGTCCCGCCCCCGGGTAGGTGGCGGAGTGGAACACGGGTGAGGGCACGCACCACGGGCCGAACCCCATGTACCCGGTGGCGTAGTCGGTCGACGCGACGAGCTCGTCCCAGCGCGACCGGCCGGGCAGCCCCGTTGGCAGGGCGGAACCGCGCATACCGAGCGGCTCCAGGATGGCGCTGTCCACGAAGGAGGAGTAGTTCCGCCCGCTGACGGTCTCGACCGCGCACCCGACCACGGACATGCCGAAACTGGAGTAGGCGTACGTCCCCGGAGGCCCGTAGAGGGGGCACACGCCGCCGTACTCGGGTGTGGTGCCCACCTCGTGGCGCGAGGCGACGTACTCGGCGATCGGGCGCGGAGAGGTCAGCTCGGCGTCGATGATGTCGGTGCGGTAGCCACCGATGTGGGCGGTGAGCATGCCCGCCGTGACCGGTTCGGTGGCGTCCGGGTTCGCGGGCCGCGCTCCGGCGGGCAGATACGGCGCGACAGGTCCGTCGACGTCGATGTCCCCGGCCTCGGCGAGCCGCATCAGGGAGAGACCGACCAGGGGCTTGCTGAGCGAACCCGCGGTGCCGACCGAGTTTCCGGTCATCGGCGTCCGGCGGGCCAGGTCGGCGTAACCGGCGCCCATGCCCCGCAGCTCGGTGCTCGACGCGAGCGCGACGGCGACGCCCGGGGTGCCGGTGGCGGCCACGATGCGAGGCAACGTCTCCTCGATCGCGTCGGCCAGGTCGTGGAACATGCGTTCTCCCGTGGTGGGGTCAGGACGCCCTGGCGGCGTCGATGTGGGCCATGACGTCGGCGGGCGAGGCGGTCGCCGTGTCGGTGATCGCCGTCAACGCGGCGGTCAGGCTGCGCTGGAGTACGGTCACCGACGCCTCGTCGACCCGGGCGGCGTCGTACATCAGCTGCACCCGTAGCACCGGGCCGTCCTCCACGACGAGGGTCAGCGGGTAGTTGTTGGAGTCGTCCACCCGCAGCTTGTCCGGTGACAGGCCGTGCAGTGCGTCACGCACGGTGTCGTCGACCGGATAGTTCTCGAACACCATCACGCTCGTGAACAGCGGCCTGCGCACGCTCACCTCGCTCCACCGCGCCACGTCGGGAAGCGCGGCGTGCTCGGAGGGCATCCGCCGCCGGCTCTCCTGCAGGTCCCGAAGCCACGCCCCGAGGCGGCGCCCGGCCGTGACCTTCACCCGCAGCGGCAGGGTGTTGATGAACATGCCGATCATGTGCTCGACACCGGGCAGGCCGGAGCGCCCCGAGGTGGTCACTCCGAACACGACGTCGTCGGTGCCCGCGTGGCTCGCGAGGACCAGGCCCCACGCTGCCTGGAACACCGTGTTACGGGTGAGCCGGGCGTCGCGGACGAAGGCGCCGAGCCGGTCGGCGAACCCGGCGGGGAGATCCAGGTGCCGCAGCACGTGCCGGTGCGCGCCGGTGTCGCCGGGCGCGTCGCCCACCGGCAACGGGGTCGGTTCCCGGAACCCGGCGAGATACGGCGTCCAGAAGGCACGGTCGGCTGCGGTGTCGCGTTCGGACAGCCAGGCGACGTAGTCCCGGAACGGGCGCCGGACCGGGCTCGTCAGGGGAGCGTCGTCCCGGATGGCGCGGTAGAGCGCGAGCACGTCACCGATCAGCGCCGCGCTGCTCCAGCCGTCGATGACGACGTGGTGTGCCTCCAACAGGACTCGCCAGCCGGTCTCGCGGATGAGCGTGACCCGCAGCAGCGGCCCCTCCTCCAGGTCGAACCCACGCCCGGCGGTGTCGGCGAGGAGGTCGTCGAGTGCCTGCGCACGCTGCCGTGGAGACAGGCCGGACCAGTCGAGCCGGGTCACCGGGAACCGGGCTCGCTCGGCCACGACCTGCAACGGACGGTCCACCAGCCGCCAGGCGATGCTGCTGCGCAGTACCGGGTGCCGGGTGGCGGCCTCCTGCCAGGCCTGGGTGAAGGCGTCGGGGTCGAGGTCGCCGAACTCCCAGGAGAGCCGGGTGGTGTACAGGCGCGCGTCGGCGCTCTGGACGGTGTGGAACAGGATTCCCTCCTGCGCGGGGGAAAGCGGGTGGATGTCCTCGATTCCCCGACAGGACCCGAACACGCGGGTGAGCTGCGCCGTGGACAGTCCGGCGAGCGGGAAGTCCGCGCCGATCCGGAAACCGGCGTCGGGTTCGCTCGCCGCCTCGGCGATCTCGGCGAGTGCGGTGAGCATGCGCCAGCCGAGTTTCTCGATGGTCGCGGCGTCGAACGCGGCGGTGTCGTAGGACAGGCTGATCCGCAGCCTGCCGTCCTGCACCCGGACCACGACCTCGACGAGATAGGGCCGTGGCCGGGTGTCCGCCCCGACCGCCCGCAGTGGGTCGCCCACGGGGGTGAAGAAGGCGCCCTCGGACTCCGCCGCGTCGGACCGGCCCAGGTAGTTCAACTGGACCTCGGCCGTGGGCAGCCCGGCGAGCGGATCGTCCTCGCCGAGGTGGCGCGCGATGCCGTAGCCGATCCCTCGGGCCGGGATCGCCGCGGCGGTCTCCCGGACCGTGCGCAGACAGGACTCGACGTCGTCAGGGTCGGGCAGTTCGACGGCGAACGGATACACCGACGTGAACCAGCCCACCGTGCGGGTGAGGTCCACGTCCTCGAACAGCGGTTCCCGGCCGTGGCCCTCCACGTCCACCAGTACGCGCGGCGAGCCGGTCCACCGGCGGAGGGCGAGCGCGAGCGCGGCCAGCACCGCGTCCTTGACCTCGGCGCCGAACGCCGTCGGCACGTCGGTCAGCAGCACGCGGGTGTCCCCGACCGGCAGCACGGTCTCGACGACCGCCATGGTGGCGCGTGTCCCCGGCTGTCCCGGCTCGCCCCGGTCCCGGGGCAGTGGGTCGGTCCCGGCCGGGACGAGGGCCCGCCAGGTCTCGATCTCGGTGGCGAACGCGGGCGTGGCCGCGTGGGTGTGCAACCGCTCCGCCCAGGTGCGCAGCGACGTGGTCTTGGCGGGGAGGTCCTCGTCGGCGCACAGGCGCGCCAGGTCCTCCAGCAGCACCCGCCAGGACACGGCGTCGACGCACAGGTGGTGGATGGCGATCACCAGCGTGCGGCCGGCCAGCACCGCGCGGGCCAGGCGCCCCGCGGCGAGATCGAACCCGTCCACCGCGTGCCGCAGAAGCGCGTCGACGTCGGGCTTCCCGTCGAGGCGGTCGATCCGGGCGGCGCGCCGATGCGGCAGGATGCGCTGGGTCCAGCCGTCGGTGGTGCGCGTGAAGGCGGCGCGCAGCGCGTCGTGGTGCTCGACGAGCCGGTCCAGCGCCGCGTCCAGGGCGGACACGTCGAGGTCCGGGGCGAGGTCGAGGACGACGTACTGGGTGAGGTGGTCGCGCTCGGGGTCTCCCTCGGCGAAGTAGACGCGCTGGATCGGGGTCAGCGGCACCGGGCCGGTGATCTCCTCCTGTTCCGCGGTGGCTGTCGTCGCCCCGGCCTCGCACGGAGTCGCCACGGCCGCGAGTTCGGCCAGGGTCTGGTGTTGGAACAGCTGGTTCGGCGTGATCCGGTAGCCGGCCGCCTCGGCGCGCGACGCCACCTCGATCGCCTGCAGCGAGTCACCGCCGAGCCCGAAGAAGTTGTCGTCGGCCCCGACCGCGTCGAGCCCGAGCACAGTCGCCCACACCGCGGCCAGCGCCCGCTCGGCGGGTGTCCTCGGCAGCGCCACCGTGCGACCGGCCGTGGCGACGGTGGGTTCGGGCAGCGCCTTCTGGTCGATCTTGCCGTTGGCGTTGAGCGGCAACTCGTCGAGCAGCACGACCGCACTCGGCACCATGTACTCCGGTACCCGCTCGACCAGGTGGGCGCGCAGGACGGCGGCCGACGCGGCGCCCTGGTCGTCGGCGACCACGTAGGCGACGAGTCGCTTCTCCCCACGGCCGTCCTCCCTGGCGACCACGACCGCCCCTCGCACGGCGGGGTGCGCCTTGAGGTGCGCCTCGATCTCACCGGGCTCGATCCGGAAGCCGCGGATCTTGACCTGGTGATCGGCCCTGCCGACGAACTCCAGGTTCCCGTCCCCGATCCAGCGCACCAGGTCGCCGGTGCGGTACATGCGCGTACCGGGCGGGCCGAACGGGTCGGGCAGGAAACGCTCGGCGGTCAGTCCGGGTCGGTTGTGGTAGCCGCGGGCGACGCCCGTGCCCGCCAGGTACAGCTCACCGGTCACTCCCGGCGGCACCGGGGCACCGTTCGCGTCGAGCACGTACTGCCGGGTGTTCCAGGTGGGCTTGCCCAGCGGGATGCGGGTCGTCCCCGGTTCCAGCCGCCAGAAGTTGGTCTGTCCCGACACCTCGGCGGGGCCGTACTGGTTGTGCAACTCGGCCCACGGCAGCACCTCGTGGAACCGTTCGACGAGGTCGGGAGTGATCGCCTCGCCACCGCAGTGCACCTGTCGCAGCGAGGAGCACCGCGCGGCCTCCGGCTCGTTGAGGAACGCCCGCAGCATCACGGGAACGAAGTGGACGAGCGTGGCCTTCTCCTCCTGGATCAGGCGCGCGAGGTACTTCGGGTCCCGCTGGCCTCCCGGCCGGGCGACGACGACGGTCGCGCCCGCCGTGAGCGGCCAGATGACCTCCCACATCGACGCGTCGAACGTGAACGGCGCCTTCTGGACGAGCCGGTCGCCCTCCCCGAGTCCGAACTCGGCGGTGTCGCAGGCGATCAGGTTCGCGGCACCCCGGTGGGGAGTGAGGACGCACTTCGGCCTGCCGGTCGATCCGGAGGTGTAGACCGCGTGGGCGGCGTTGTGCGGTGTCACGCCCGTCCGAGGCGGAGTGGTCGGGTACCCGGACAGCACGGTCAGCTCGGGGTCCAGCTCGACGACCGGCACGGCACCGTCCGGCAGGTTCGTCACCTCGCCGCGCCGGGTGATCACGGCGAGGGCGCCGGTGTCGGCGAGCAGGTCGCGAAGCCTGCTCTCGGGCTGCTCGGGGTCGAAGATCACGAGGATGGCGCCCGCCTTCATCACACCGACCAGCGCCACCACCGTCTCCACCGACCGTTCCGCGCACACGGCGACGATGCGCTCGGGTCCGGCACCGAGTTCGCGCAGCCGGTGGGCCAGCGCGTTGGCCCGGACGTCGAGCTCCGCGTAGGTGAGAGAGCGGCCCTCCCCACGCACGGCGACGGCCCCGGGAATGCGACGCGCCTGCGCGGCGATCAGCTCGTGCAGGCACGCTTCGTCCACATCGGACCGAGTGGTGTCGTTCCAGTCCTCCAGGATCCGGTGCAGGTCGCGCTCCCCCAGCATCGGCAGCTCGCCGACCCGGGTCTCCGGCCGGGCCGCGGCGGCGTCCAGGAAGGCCCGGAAGCCCTCACCGAACCGTTCGATGGTGGCCGCGTCGTAGAGGTCGGTGGAGTACTCGAGTCGCGCGACCAGCCCGTCGTCGCTCTCCGCGAAACCCATCGCGAGGTCGAAGTGGTTGGTGCCCGTACCGGTCGGGAACGCCTCGACCTCGACGTCCGGCAGGACCAGGGCCTCCTCCCCGACCCCGCCCTCGACCTGCGTGAGCAGGAGCCCGGACGACCGGTCGCGCTGCTCGGTGACCTGGAAGCTGATCTGGTGCAGCGGGTGGATGCTGAGCTGACGCACCGGTTGCAGCTCGTCGACCAGCATGTCGAACGGCAGTTCCTGGTGGTCGAAGGCGTCCAGTGCGGTGCTCCGGACCCGGCGCAGGAGGTCGAGGAACGTGGGGTCGCCGCCGACGTCGGTGCGCAGGTTCACGCTGTTGATGAAGAACCCGATCAGCGGCTCCAGTTCCACCCGGTCACGTGCGGCCACCGGCGAGCCGACCACGATGTCGGTCTCCCCGGTGTAGCGGGCGAGCTGGGCCTTCAGCGCGGTCAGCAACACCATGAACAGGGTCGCGTTCTCGTCCCGCGCGAGCGAGCGCAGTCTCTCGGCGGTCCTCGCCGGGACGGTGAACAGGTGCTCGGCGCCGTTGTACCGCGGAACCACGGGGCGCGGCCGGTCCGGCGGCAGCGTGACGATCTGCGGTGCGCCCCGCATCGTCTCGACCCAGTGGTCGAGTTCGGACCTCAACCGCTCCAGGTTCTCCGGAGAACGCTGCCAGGCGGCGAAGTCGGCGTACTGGATGGGCAGGTCCGGCAGTCCGGAGGGGCGATGAGCCCACGCGGCCTCGTAGCTCGCGCGCAACTCCCGGAACAGCACACCGACCGACCAGCTGTCGGTGATGATGTGGTGCATGGTGAGCAGCAGGACCCGGTCGTCCGGGGCCAGCTCCAGCAACGTGACCCGCAGCAGCGGGCCCCGTTCCAGATCGAACGGCCGGACGGCCTCCTCGCGGGCGACCCGCCGGGCCGTCGTCTCCGCCTCGCCGACCGCGCACTCGGTCAGGTCCACCACCTCGATCGGCACCTCGTGAGGCTCGCCGATCACCTGCACCGGTGATCCATCGCGCACGGCGAAGGTGGTGCGGAGACTTTCGTGGCGGGCCACGACCTCGGTGAACGCGGCGCGCAACGCCGCCACGTCGAGGTGTCCGCGCACCCGGTAGGCCAGCGGTGCGGTGTAGACCTGGCTCCGTGTGATCAACCGGTCGAGCACCCACAGCCGCTGCTGCGCGAACGACAGCGGAAGCGGTGCGCTCCGGTCCGCCCGTTCGATGGTGCCGGAGGATCGACCCTCGCGCCGCAGGAGCAGGCCGAGCAGCTCCCGTCGGCGTGCCGCCGCCTGGTTTACCGCTGTCATGCGCCCATCGTGGCGGAGCCGACTGGCGGGTGGTGGGCACGCGCCTGACACGGCGACCCATGTGAAACCGCAGGTCCCCGCCCCGCTCCCGGCCCGCCACATGGACCGGCTACGGGAGCGCGACCGTGCCCGACGGCGGGTGCGCCGGGAACCCGTAGCGTACCCCGGTGCCCGACCGCAGGACCCGCCCTGACCTGGCGACTCGATCGAGCCCCCCTGTCCAGCCTCTGCCCACCTTCCCCCGCGCCGCGCCACCACCATGGTGGAGCAGACGACGGGAGGACCATGACGACCGAAGTCACCACATCAGGGATCACCGGCGAGGTACTGTCCGCCGACCGGTTCCGCCTCCACGAGACCGTGGGCACGCTCGACATCGACCGGGTGCTCGACGTCCTGCACGGTGACCTTGCCGCCTACCGGGTGCGGAACTTCCTGTCCGCGGCGGACTGCCGGACGATTACGAGGAATTTCTGGGACTCGCCGCGACGCACACCGCGGTACGGCGAGGGAGCCGACGGGGTCGAGGCGTACCTCCTGGGCGCCTCGCACATCGAGAAGTCCACAGCGGACTACCTCGACGAGGTGGCCGCCTGCGCCGACGCCGTCGCCGAACTCTACGACGGCGCCACCGACCCGATGTCGACGCTGTGCGCCCGGATCGGCGCAGCGGTCGGCACGGGCCGGGCCGCCGCACACGAGGGACGTACCGCGGGCAACTCGAAGGCGGTGTGCTGGAACAACGACGGCGGCGAGTACCTGTTGCTGCCGCACGACGATCTCGCGCAGCTCAGCGATCCGTTGCAGGCCGGCTTCGAGATCCAGCGGATCGAACGCGTGATGGCGGTCAACGCCTACCCGTACGTGCCCGAGGGCGGGACCGGACAGCTGAAGCTGTGGAACGTGTGCCCGGACGACGAGACCCGGGACCGCCTCGGCCTGACCCACAGCGGGTTTCCGTACCCGCCCGAACTGCTCACCGAGCACGAGAGCATGATCGTTCCGGTGGCGACGGGCGATTTGTGCGTCATCAACGGAAACCTGGTGCACGCCGTGCTCGGCAGCGGCTCGGCCACCGACCGTGGCAGGCTGCTGCTGACCTGCTTCACCGGGACCGTCGGCAACGAGTTCCTGTGGTGGACCTGACCGCCTCCCGGAAAACAACGCCGACGAGGCCACTCGCCGAGAGCACCGGCCCGGCCTCGCGGCACGTCTTTCGTGGTCGGTGATGCCGGGCGGCCCTCGAACCACCCGGCATCACCGTCACACCCGCTGCGCCGCCATACGCTCGCGCAGGCTCTTCGGGCGCATGTCCGTCCACACCTTCTCGATGTGGTCGAGGCACTCCTGCTTCGAGCCCGACACGCCCGTCCCGTGCCACCCTGCCGGGAGCTCACGGTGGGCGGGCCAGATGGAGTACTGCTCCTCGTCGTTCACCACCGCGAGGTACCGCGTCCCGGTGGCGTTGTTGGTCTCGTCGCTCATCCTGCTCCCTCGGTCACCTGTGCCTGCGCGCCGACGGCCGTCTCGACCGCGGCGCGGAACTCCCCGAACGTGGGCGTGTCCCACACCTGGAGCATGTCCACCTCGACGCCGAGCTCGCGGCGCAGGTAGGACACGATGCGGGTCACCATGATGGAGTTGCCACCCAGTTCGAAGAAGTCGTCGTCCTCCCGTACCTCGGTCACGTCCAGTACCGTCCGCCACGAGGCGGCGATCACCTCGGCGAGGTCCGGCCGGTCAGACATAGTTGCTCTCCGTTCGCAGTTCGGCGTTGTCGAACCGCCGCGCGTCGAGTCGCCCCACGTCGACGAACGGCTCCCGGCCCAAGACGAGATCCCGCACGACCTCGCCGACGGCCGGCCCCTGCATGAACCCGTGCCCGGAGAAGCCCGTGGCGTAGAGGAACCGGCTGATCTCCGGTGCCTCCCCGATCAGCGCGTTGTGGTCCGGGGTGACCTCGTAGAGTCCCGCCCAGCCGGTGGTGAGGCCGACGTCGAGCAGGCTCGGCACACGTGAGGCTATGGCTTCGGTGAGCTTCTCCAACCAGCTCTCGCTGCGGTGCGTGCGGAATCCGGGCGGCTCGTCGGGGTCGGACATGCCGAACATCACCCCTCGGCCCTCGCGCCGGAAGTAGAACGCCGAGGCGAAGTCGATGGTCATCGGTATCGGCACGTCCGCGGCTATGGGTTCCGTGAACGCGAGCTCGCGCCGGTAGGGGGTGACCGGCAGCCGGACGCCCACCAGCTCGCCCACGGCGGAGGACCAGGCACCGGCCGCGCACACCACCGTGGACGTGGCGATCGACCCACGCGTCGTCTCGACGGCGTGGACGTCGTTGCCGGACGTCTTGACACCGATGACCTCGCAGTGCGTCACGAGCGTGGCACCGTGCCTTCGGGCACCGGTGGCGTAACCGAGCACCACCGACTCGGGCGTGCAGTACCCGTCGTCCGGGGAGAACGCCGCGGCGAGCACACCGTCGGTCTCGACGAGCGGTGACAGTCGCTTGGCCTCGGCCGGTTCCACCAGCCTGCTCGGCACCCCGTGCGCGTTCTGCAGCTTCACGCTCTCCTCGAAGGAGGCAACCTGGTCCGGTGTGGACAGCAGGAACAGGTAGCCGGCGGTGCGCAGGTCGATCTCCTGGCCGGGGCGGGTGCCGAACTCGTGGTACGCGGCCATGCTGCGCGCACCGAGCTGGATGTTGAGCGCGTCGGAGAACTGCGCCCGCACCCCGCCCGCCGCCCGGCACGTCGAGCCCGAGCCGAGCTCGCCGCGTTCGAGCAGGACCACGTCCCGCACTCCGGCCTCGGCGAGGTGGAAGGCGATGCTCGTCCCGATCACACCACCGCCGATGATCACGACGTCGGCGGACGACGGCAGGGTCACGCCAGGACTCCCTCCACGCGTGGGACAGGTGACTCCGATACTCGCCGACCGGGCTGGCGAGTCCCGGTCACCCGCGGGTCCGGCCGGGCGCCGTGGAGGGCGAGACCAGTACGCCCCACCGGGCGTGCGCGGCGGATTGGGTACGGGAACCGGGCCCCGTCCGGCGCGGGGCCGTCCCGACGCCGCGACCGCCGTGGGAAACCCGTGGTCGCCCCGGCACCGGTGGCCGTGAGCTGCGCCGATCGGTGATCCCGTCGGCGGACCCGCTGCCATCTCGGTGACCCGGTGTCCCGCCACCATCGACTCTCGTGGCAAGCGCAGGCGTAACCGCGAGCGTAACCATTCCTCGCACCTACAACGGTCCCGCCGAGTCGGCGCACGGCGGCTACGCCTGCGCCGTGTTCGCGCGGGCCGCGGGCCTGCCGTCGCCGGTCGCGGTGACCCTCCTCGCCCCGCCGCCGCTGGAGGTGCCGCTCGACGTCGACGCCGGGTCGCGCCGCGCCACCGTCAGGGCGGGCGGCACGCTGGTCGCCACGGTCGCCCCGGTGGCCCGTGGCCCCGAACCCGTACCACCGGTCGACCTGTCCACCGCCGAGGCCGCGGCCCGGACCTTCCCGGGCTTCGCCGACCACCCGTTCCCCACCTGCTTCGTGTGCGGCCACGACCGGCCCGACGGCTCGGGACTGCGGCTGGCTCCCGGACCGGTGCCGGGCCTCCCCCACACCGTCGCCTGCCCCTGGACGCCCCGTGAGGGCACCGAGGAGGAGGTGTGGAGCGTGCTCGACTGCCCGGGCGGCTGGGTCGAGCCGGAACGGCACCCGATGGTGCTGAGCAGGTTCTCGGTGGCGTCGCACGGACGTCCCGAGCCGGGCGGACCGCACGCCGTGGTCGCCACCCGGCTCGGCACGCACGGTCGCACGATCACCGTCGGCAGCACCGTGTACACCGCCACGCGGCGTCCGGTCGCCACGGCCACCGCGGTCTGGACGGCGGTCCCGCAGGGGCTGCCGGCCGATGCGCACGACGACTTGGGCGAGTAGGAGGAAGGCAGTCGGATGGATCCCGCGGAAACGATCACCGCAGCGTTCGCGCGTCAGGTCGCGGCGCGACCGGACACCGTCGCGGTCAGCGCGGACGGCACCGAGCTCACCTACGCCGAGCTGGACGTGCGGTCCGACCGGCTCGCCGGGTACCTGCACGGCCTCGGGGTGTCCGCCGAGGACGCCGTCGGGGTCGCCCTGCCACGGTCGGCCGACCTCGTCGTGGCACTGCTCGCGGTGCTCAAGGCAGGCGCCGCCTACCTCGCGCTGGACCCCCAGCAGCCCGAGGAACGGCGGACGCTGGTGCTCAAGGACGCCGACGTCGACGTCGTGATCACCCCCGAACTCCTGGCCGGTGTTCCGGAACACGGCCATGCCCCGCCCGAGCCGCCGGCCAGCGGTGAGCGCACCGCCTACATCGCCTACACCTCCGGCTCGACCGGGATCCCGAAGGGCGTGTGCGTGCCGCAGCGGGCGGTCCTGCGTCTGGTGTTCGACCAGGACTTCCTCGACATCCGGCCCGACGACGTGTTCCTCCAGCTCGCCCCGGTCGCGTTCGACGCCTCCACGCTGGAACTCTGGGGGCCGCTGCTCAACGGGGCCCGCCTCGTCGTCACCCCGCCCGGTGACGTGTCGCCGCGCGACCTCGCCGCTCTCGTCCGCGACTCGGGTGTCACCGTGCTGTGGCTGACGGCGGGCCTGTTCCACACCGTCGTCGAGGCCGGAGCCGATGCTCTTCGCGGGCTGCGGTGTCTGCTCGCGGGTGGTGACGTGCTCTCCGCCGCGCACGTCGACCGGGCGTTGCGCGCGTTGCCGGACACCCGGCTGGTCAACGGCTACGGCCCGACCGAGAACACCACCTTCACGGCCTGCCACGTGATCGCCGAACCGGTCGGCGACGCGTCGGTACCGATCGGGCTGCCGGTCAACGGCACCACCGTCCATCTGCTGGACGACACCCTCCGGCCGGTCCCTGACGGGCAGGTCGGTGAGCTGTACGCCGGGGGCCTCGGTGTCGCCACCGGGTACCGCAACGACCCCGCGCTGACGGCGCGGAAGTTCCTGCCGGACCCGTTCTCCGACCTGCCCGGTGCCCGGCTGTACCGCACCGGGGACCTCGCCCGCCGCCGCCCCGACGGCGTGCTGGAGTTCCACGGCCGCGTCGACGACCAGGTCAAGATCCGCGGTTTCCGCGTCGAGATCGGTGAGATCGAGGCCGCGCTGCGCCGCCACCCCGAGGTACGCGACGTCGCCGTGGTGGCCCAGCAGCCGGACGGCGACCGGGTGCTGGCCGCCTTCTACGTCAGCGAGCTGACCATGACCGGAGCCGAACTCCGCGAGCACCTGGCTCCGATCGTGCCGCGCTACATGATGCCGTCGGTGTTCTGCCACGTCGACGCGCTTCCGCTGACCCCCAACGGCAAGGTGGACCGCGAACGGTTGTCGGCCACCACCCTGCCCGACCGTCCGGACCTGAGCACCGACTATCGGGCACCGTCCACGGAGGACGAGACCTGGCTCGCGGAGCTGTGGGCCGACCTGATGCAGGTCCGCGAAGTCGGCGTGGACGACGACTTCTTCGAGCTCGGCGGTCACTCGCTGATGGCGACGCGGATCACCGTCGAGATCGCCGAGCGCTACGGCCGGACGATCCCCGCGGTCGCCTTCTACGAGAACCCCACCATCGCCGAACTCGCACGGCTGCTCGCCGAAGGGAGCGACGACGCATGAGGATCACCGTTCCCGTCCCGGGCACTCCACTCGACCTCGACACGGTGAACCTGTTCGACCCCGAGCTCTACGCCCACGGCGATCCGCACACCGTCTGGGCGCAGCTGCGCCGCCACGCCCCGGTGCACCGCACCACCCTTCCCGACGGCCGGTCGTTCTGGTCGGTCACCCGCTATGCCGACGTCAACGACGTCCTGCGCGACCACACCCGGTTCACGTCCAGCCGGGGCACGCTGCTGTCCATCCTCGGCAACACCGACCCCGCCGGGGGCAAGATGATGGCCGCGAGCGACCCGCCGGTGCACACGGCGCTGCGTGAGCCGATGACCAGGGTGCTCTCCCACCGGGCGTTGCAACCACACAACCCGAGGATCCGCCGAGTGGTGCACCGCATGCTCGCCCCGCTGCTCGACGGCGGCACGTGGAACATCGCACACGCGGGCGCCCGGTTCCCCATGGCCTTCACCGGAACCCTGATGGGCCTGCCCGAGGAGGACTGGCCGCACCTCGCGCACCTCACCACGATGGCCATCGCCCCGCAGGACGACGACTACCGCCAGTCCGAAGGCGACGGCACGCTCGCCGCCGCCCACCACGAGTTGTTCGCGTACTTCTCCGGACAGGTGACCAGACGAAAGCGCACGCCGACCGACGACCTGGTCGGTTTCCTCGTCGGGATGGAGGCGGGCGGGCGCAGGCTGCGCCACGACGAGATCGTCTACAACTGCTACAGCCTCCTCCTCGGAGCGAACGTCACCACCCCGCACGCCATCGCCGCGACCGTCCTCGCGCTCATCGAGCACCCGGCCGAGTGGGCGCGGTGGACCGCCGACCCTTCACTGACCCCCGTCGCACTCGAGGAGGGGCTGCGCTGGGCCTCCCCCGCCAACCACTTCATGCGCTACGTCACGCGCGATCTGACCCTGCACGACCGTCACCTCCGCGAGGGTGACGCGGTGGTGGCCTGGCTGGGTTCCGCCAACCGGGACGAGGAGGTCTTCGCCGACCCGTTCCGGTTCGACGTCACCCGCAGGCCCAACCGGCACGTGGCCTTCGGGTTCGGCCCGCACTACTGCATCGGTGCGCCACTCGCGCGGATCGCGCTGCGGATGCTGTTCGACGAGATCGTCACGTCGGTCGAGGAGTTCGCCCTCGCGGGCCCTGTCGAGCACCTCACCTCCAACTTCGTCGCCGGGATCAAGAGCATGCCGCTCACCGCCCGGCTGCGCCCCGACGCCGCGCGCGTCATCGACACGGCCGTCACCGAGGAAGGGCCGGTGGCGGTGTGAGCCCCTCGCAGCGCGACAAGATGTTCCTGCGGCCGCTGAAGGACGACTGTGCCGGCCGGTTGTTCTGCTTCCCCTACTCGGGGCTCGGTGCCTCGATGTACAACCGCTGGCCACGCCGCATCCCCACGGAGTCGGGTGACATCGAGGTCTGCCTGCTCCAGCCGCCGGGCCGGGAGAACCGGCTGCGCGAACCGCACTACGGCACCTACGAGGCGCTGGCCGAGCTGGTGGTGACCAGCCTCGCGCCCTACCTCGACCGCCCGTTCGCGCTCTTCGGCCACTGCGGAGGCGCGCTCGCCGCCTTCGCCACGGCCCTGCGCCTCGCGGAGACGGACCTGCCCGACGCGACGTGCGTGTTCGTCTCGTCGCAGGTGGCACCGCACGAGGGCCCCTACGGCCGGTTCCTGTCGATGACCGACGAGGAGTTGAGCGTCGAGCTCGCCGACCTCACGCGCGCCATGGGCGGTGAACCGCACCCCGACATCCTCGCGTTGAGCCTGCGCGTGCTCCGCGCCGACGTGACCGCCAACCAGCGCTACCGCCTCGACGAACCGATCGTGCTGCCCAGCGACGTGCGGGCGATCGGCTGGCACGACGATCGGGAGATCCGCCCGGAACAGATGGCCGGGTGGCCGGCCTACGCCGAACCCGGCCGGTACCACCACACCGTCCTGCCGGGCACGCACCACGAGTTCCTCCGCGCACCGGAGGCGCTCCAACGAGAGTTCGCCATCGGCCTGCACACTCAGGAAAGGCAGAACAGATGACAGCCGTGAATGAGGACGTCCGGACCGGTCCGGTGTGCTCGTACACCGAATGGGACCCGTTGGAGGAGGTCGTCGTCGGTATCGTCGACGAGGCCTGCTTCCCGCCATGGCACGTCGCACTACCGCCGGTCCTGCCGCGGGACATGCACGAGACCTTCCGCACGCAGGCGGGCAAGCCGTTCCCGCCCGAGCGGATCGAGGCGGCACGCCGGGAACTGGACGAGTTCGCCCACATCCTGGAGTCCGAGGGCGTCACCGTCCGCAGGCCCGAACCGATCCCCCAGAGCACCACCTACAGCACCCTGCACTGGTCGAGCACCGGCATGTACGCGGCCATGCCCCGGGACGCGCTGCTCGTGGTGGGCGACGAGATCATCGAGTGCCCCATGGCGTGGCGCTCGCGGTACTACGAGTCACTGGCATACCGTCCCCTGCTGAAGGAGTACTTCCGGGGCGGGGCGAAGTGGAGCGCGGGGCCCAAACCCGAACTCACCGACGAGCAGTTCGACCAGGACTGGATCGACGCCGAGCACGAGGACGGATCGGCGCGTCTGGTGGTCACCGAGTTCGAGCCGACCTTCGACGCCGCCGACTTCACGCGCTGCGGGCGGGACATCATCGCGCAGAAGAGCAACGTCACCAACCAGTTCGGCATCGAGTGGCTGCAACGCCACCTCGGTGACGACTACCGCATCCACGTGTTCGAGTTCCAGGACACGCACCCGATGCACATCGACGCCACGCTCGTGCCGATGGCCCCCGGCAAACTGCTGATCAACCCGGAGCGGGTGTCGAAGGTGCCGTCGCTGTTCAAGGGCTGGGACGTGATGGCGGCGCCCAAGCCGGTGATCCCGGACTCCCACCCGCTCTACATGACGAGCAAGTGGATCAACATGAACATCCTCATGCTCGACGAGGACCGGGTCATCGTCGAGCGGCAGGACGAGCCCATGATCCAGGCGATGAAGAACTTCGGCTTCACCCCCATCCTGTGCAACTTCCGGAACTTCAACAGCTTCGGCGGCTCCTTCCACTGCGCGACGCTGGACGTCCGGCGCCGCGGAAGCCTGCAGTCGTACTTCTAGGAGGCATGGTGCGGATCTGGAAGCACACCCCCAAGGACGCTCTGCTGCTCGGGTTCAGCGTGGCGCAGTTCGCGGTGATGGTCTGGTTCGCCACCCAGTGGGACGACCAGCCCGGCTGGGCACGGGCGGGCGGTTTCGTGCTGGTCACACTCATGACCGCCTACAGCATCATCGTGGTGTCACACCTGTTCACCCACGTTCCGTGGTTCACCTCGGCGCGGCTCAACGCGGCCGCGTCGCTGTTGAACTCCGTCAACATCGGACAGTCCGTGCAGGCGTACCACCTCACGCACGTGCGCAACCACCACCGGTTCAACAACGACCCCATCGGCGAAGACGGGACCACCCGGGACCTCTCCTCCACCTACCGGGACGGGCACGACGGCGAGCACGCTCCGCTGCTGCGCTACATCTTCAGCGGCGCCCTGCAGTCCATCGCGGACCGAGCACGTGAGCTGGCACTGTGCTACCGGCTCTGGAAGGTGGGTCCGAAGGAGACGAAACTGCTTTCCCTGGCACACAAACGTGAGCCCAAACGCACCCGGGAGCTGCGCCAGATCGCGGCCGACCGAGCCGCACACAGCCTGTCCCTGGTCGGTTTCGCCCTGATCTCCTGGCAGTGGGCGCTGTTCGTGTACGTCCCGGCGTTCTTCTTCGCGCTCGTACTCGTGAACGTGCAGAACTACTACCGGCACTACGGTGCCGATCCGAGCAACCGCGCGGCGGACTCGGTCAGCCACTACGGGCGGTTCTACAACCTCCTGGCCTTCAACGACGGCTACCACCAGGAGCATCACCTCAGCCCTGCCACGCACTGGACGCAGCTTCCGACAGTGCGGGAGCGGCGGCGGGACTGGCTGGACGCCCAGCCGAGGATCGTGAGCCCGGTTCCGGCGATGCTCGGGTTCCTCCACCGTGACCGGCCGCTGCTGCATCGCGGCAGCGCGAGCCCGAAGCCGTGAGCGCGGACGTGCACCCGGCTCCCGTGCACCGGCTCGTCGGCGAGCAGGCCGCACTGCGCCCGGACGCGCCCGCCGTGACCGGTGCCCGGGATCGGGTGACCTACCGGGAGCTCGACCAGCGGTCGAACCGGCTGGCCCACCACCTGGTGGAGTCGGGTGTACGACCGGGCGCGCTCGTGGCGGTGTGCCTGCCGCGCTCGGTGGAGTCGGTCGTCGCGCCGCTGGCCGTCCTCAAGGCCGGCGGCGCGTACGTCCCACTCGACCCCGAGTATCCGTCCGAGCGTCTCGGCCACATGCTCACCGACGCACGTCCCGCCGTGCTCGTGACGACCTCCGGCGTTCCGCTCGACGGAGCCCGCGTCGAGCACGTGGTGCGCCTCGACCGGGACTCCGCCGCCCTCGCGGCTCGACCGGCCCACGCCCCCGACGTCGCCGTGGACCCCGCCGACCTGGCCTACGTGATCTACACGTCCGGCTCCACGGGAACGCCCAAGGGGGTGCAGATACCTCACGCCGGCCTGACGAATCTCGTCGACTGGCACGTCCGGCGCTACGGTCTCGGGCCGGGCGAGCGCACCGCACACGTGGCCGCGCTCGGGTTCGACGCCTCGGTGTGGGAGGTGTGGCCCACCCTGGCCTCCGGTGCGACGCTGCTCCTTCCCGGCGACTCCGACCGCACTCAGCCGGAGCGGCTGCGCGACTGGCTGGTGGACGAGAGCGTCACCGTCACCTTCCTGCCCACCCCACTGGCCGAGGAGGTACTCGCGCTACCGCCGCGCCGCGGCGCACTACGCACCCTCCTGACGGGCGGCGACGCACTGACCACCTCCCCGCCGCCGGGCACGCCCTTCGAGCTGGTCAACCACTACGGCCCCACCGAGGCGAGTGTGGTCACCACGGCCGGTGTCGTCCCGCCGGGCACGTCCGGTCCTCCCTCGATCGGCACGCCGATCACCGGTTTCCGCGTGCACGTGCTCGACGACGACCTGCGCCCGGTACCCGACGGGGAGCCCGGGGAACTGTGCGTCGGCGGTGCGGGCGTGGCGCGCGGCTACCTGAACCGGCCCGGCCTGACCGCCGAGCGGTTCGTCCCCGACCCCCACGGCCCGCCGGGCAGCCGCATGTACCGCACGGGCGATCTGGTGAGCCGGCGCGACGACGGTGAACTGGAGTTCCGCGGACGCGCCGACGACCAGATCAAGCTCCGCGGGTTCCGGATCGAACTCGGTGAGGTCGAGGCGGCGGTGGCAGGCCATCCCGCCGTCGCGCGCGCGGCCGTCGTCGTGAGGGAGGACCGCCCCGGTGATCGCCGGCTCGTCGCCTACGTCGTGCCCGCACGGCACGTGAGGGTCGCCGAAGCGGTCTCGGGCGACGTACTCTGCCAGGCCGCTCACCACGGACGGTCCTTCCCGGACTCGTACGTGCCCGCGACGCTGCTTCCCGAATCACGGCAGGTCAACGACCCGGCGAGTTCCCGGGACATCGAGGCGGGCCTCGCGAGTCTCGACGGGTACCTGCGCGAGCGGCTGCCCGACCACATGGTGCCGTCGGCGGTCGTGGTCCTGGATGAGTTGCCCCTGACGCGGAACGGCAAGGTCGACCGCAAGTCGCTGCCCGCGCCCGCGCTGCCCGCGCCGGTGGAGGTCGTCGCACCCCGGGACGTGGTCGAGGAACTGATCGCCGACGCCTGGTACGACGTGCTCGGGCTGCCCGATCGACAGCCCAGCGTGCACGACAACTTCTTCGCGCTCGGGGGACACTCGCTGCTGGCCGCCCAGCTCACCGCGCGGTTGCGGGACCTGTTCGGCGTGGAGCTGCCGACACAGGTCACGCTGCGCGCGCCGACGATCTCCGCACTCGCCGACGAGGTCCGCGCCCGCGAACCGGTGCCGGGCCACCTCGCCGCGGTGGCCGAACAGCACCGGCTGGTCGCGGGCCTGTCCGACGAGGAGGTCGAACGGATGCTCGCCGAGCTGGGAGGCTCGTCCTAGCGAGGATCAGCCGACGACGATGTTGACCAGGCGGCCCGGCACCACCACGACACGCTTGACCGACCGGTCGCCCACCGCCGCCCGGATCTCGTCCAGGCCCAGCGCCGTCTCGCGGACGACCTCATCGGAGGCGTCCTGCGGGACGGTGATCCGGGCCCGGACCTTGCCGTTGACCTGGCAGGCCAGCTCCACGGTCTCAGTGCGCAGCAGCTCCTCGTCCGGCTCCGGCCACGGCTGCTTCCAGACGTGTTCGCCGGTGAGTCGGTGGTAGCACTCGCTCGCCGTGTGGGGCGCGAACGGCAGCAGCAGCGACGCGGTGGTGCTCAGCGCGAACGCCGCCGTCTCACGGTCGATGCCGTCCTGCAACGCCTTGCTGACGTCGTTGGTGAGCTCCATCAGGGCGGCGATCGCGGTGTTGAAGGCGAACTTGCCCGACATGTCGTCGGTGACCTTCCGGATCGCCCACGCGATCTTGCGCCGCAAAGCCAGGTCGCGGTCCGGGTCCGGGGAGGCTCCGATGACCGCCGCGTCGGTGCCTGCGACCTGCGTGGTGAAGCGGAACAGCCGCCGCAGGAACCGGTACACGCCCTCCACGCCGGTGTCCGACCAGTCCGCGCCCTGGTCGGGCGGACCCATGAACAGCACGTAGCAGCGGGCGGTGTCGGCGCCGTACCTGTCGATGATCTCCCGAGGGGACACCGTGTTCCCCTTGGACTTCGACATCTTCGCGCCGTTGCGGGTGATCATGCCCTGGGTGAACAGGGCACCGAACGGTTCCTGCACCGGCAGGTGACCGAGGTCGGCCAGGGCCTTCACCAGGAAACGCGAGTACAGCAGGTGCAGGATCGCGTGCTCGACGCCGCCGATGTACTGGTTGATCGGCATCCAACGGCCGACCGCCTGCGCGTCCCACGCCGCCTCGGTGTTCCTCGGGTCGCAGTACCGCAGGTAGTACCAGGACGAGTCGACGAACGTGTCCATCGTGTCGGTCTCGCGCCGCGCGGGCCCGGAGCACTCCGGGCACGTGGTGGCGACCCACTCCTCGGCGGTGGCCAACGGCGAGGAGCCCTTCGGGGCGTAGTCGCGCACGTCGGGCAGCTCCACCGGCAGCGACTCCTCCGGCACGGGCACCACGCCGCAGGAGTCACAGTAGACGATCGGGATCGGGCAACCCCAGTAGCGCTGGCGCGACAGCAGCCAGTCACGCAGCTTGTAGGTCACCGTCGGGGCACCGTGACCGTTCTCCTCCAGCCACGAGATGATCGTCCGCTTCGCCTCGTCGACCCCGAGGCCGTCGAGGAAGCCCGAGTTGACGGCGGGGCCGTCGCCCGTGTACGCCTCACCGTCGAAGCCCTCGGCCGGCTGCACGGTGCGGATCACCGGCAGGCCGAACTCGGCGGCGAAGTCCCAGTCGCGCTGGTCCTGCCCTGGCACGGCCATGATCGCGCCCGTGCCGTAGCCCATCAGCACGTAGTCGGCGACGAACACCGGGATCTTGGCGCCGTTGACCGGGTTGGTGGCGTAGGCGCCGGTGAAGACCCCGGTCTTCTCCTTGCTCTCCTGGCGGTCCAGCTCCGTCTTCAGGGCCGCGGCGGCACGGTAGGCGGCGACGGCTTCGGCGGGAGTCGACGCTCCCTGGGTCCAGCGGCTGTCGACGTCGGCGGGCCAGCTGTCGGCGACGAGCGCGTCGACCAGCGGATGTTCGGGCGCGAGCACCAGGTACGTGGCGCCGAACAGCGTGTCCGGCCGCGTGGTGAAGACCTCGATCGGCTCGGCGTCGGTGGCGAACCGGACGGTGGCCCCTTCGGACCGGCCGATCCAGTTGCGCTGCATCATCTTCACGTGCGCGGGCCAGTCCAGCCCGTCCAGGTCGTCGAGCAGGCGGTCGGCGTAGGCCGTGATGCCGAAGAACCACTGTTCCAGCTGCCGCTGCTCCACCAGGGTGCCGCACCGCTCGCACTGCCCGCCGACGACCTGTTCGTTCGCCAGCACCGTGGCGTCCTTCGGACACCAGTTCACCGCGGCCTCACGACGGTAGGCGAGCCCCGCGCGGAACAGCTGGAGGAAGATCCACTGTGTCCAGCGGTAGTACTCCGGCTGGTGGGTGGCGATCTCCCGGGTCCAGTCGATCGAGATGCCCCACCGCTCGAACTGCTCCCGGAAGGCGGCGATCGACTCGTCGGTGGACAGCCGCGGGTGCTTGCCCGTGCGGATGGCGTGGTTCTCCGCGGGCAGACCGAAGGCGTCGTAGCCCATCGGGTGCAGCACGTAGTAGCCACGGCGGCGCAGGAAGTGGGCGACCGCGTCTCCCACCGCGTAGTTCTTCAGGTGACCGACGTGCGGTTCACCGCTGGTGTAGGGCAGCATCTCGAGCAGGTAGGCGGTCCGCTCGGCGGGGGCGGTGTTGGACACCTCCCACGACCGCTCCTCGCGCCAGACCCTCTGCCACCGCTCGTCGATGGTCTTCGGGTCGAAGTCGTCCCCGTCGCTCACCATGCTCGCCCCACCTCGGTCGGTTCGTGCAATCGGTTCGTGCCTGCTGCTCCGGAAACGAAAAAACCCCTCGCGCGCGAGGGGTCGCCGTGCTGAGAAGGTCGTCTCAGCACGGCTTGGTAAGGAGCAGGAAGCCGGTGCTCACGCACTCAGTGTAGCGCCCCGCTGACAACCCCGTTTTCCCTGGGCACCCCCCACGCCCGAGCCCGTACGTCTTCTGGATGCCGCTGGGTCACCTCACCCGGCCCTACGTCGTGTACCGCAGTCGCGACGTCGGACGGGGCACGATCCCGCCCAGGCGTTCCCAGGAACGAATCCGCCATGTGGCGTGCGGGCCGGGCCAGGGCTCTATCCCCACGCCGCCCTCGCCCCGTCGACGTCGTGCCGGAACGACCAGCCCGCCGCGACGAGAACGGACAGCGCCCCCGCGGCCGCCGCCGCGGCCACCGCCCACGCCGGGGTTGCGACCGCGATCCACGCGAAGCCCCACACCACAGCGGCGACGAAGCCTGCCGCCGGACGGAGGCGGACCGCGGCGAGCGCGGCGATCCCCGCCGCACCGAGCACGACCGGCACCGCGAGGGCCACGGCCACGGTCGAGGAGAACCTGGCACCGAGCGCCGCACCGGTGGTCGCCGCGCCGGTCACGGTCGCCACCGTGACCCAACCCGCGTAGACACCGACCGGCGTGTGCAGGAGAAGCCGATCGGCCCACCCCGTGGCCGGCCGGCTCGTCAGGCGCACCAACGCGAGGCAGAGCACGACGAGCAGCGCGATGATGATCGCTTGAGCGAGCACGAACCACCGCTGCGTGAACGCGACGACCCAGGCCGCGTTCAGCCCACCGGCCGCGACGAGCCACCAGCCGACGCTGCGGTGCACGTCCCGCTGCCGCTGCCGAGGGAGCGCGGCACGTACCGCCAACGCGATACCGAGGGCGTAGACGAGGCTCCAGATCGAGAAGGCACCTCCGCCAGGCAACAGCACGGTGGGGTACGACCTCGCCACCGATCCCACCGGTTCCCCCCACGCTCCGCTGCCGCCGATCGACCCGGCCACTGTCTGCAGGATCACCGCGGCCAGCAATGCCGCTGTGCGTGTCAGGTCGCGTGCGCGCGCATCGGTCGGGGTGGTCTCGTCACCGCGCACCGGTACCCCACCCACCTCCCGCGCCACGGAACCGGGAACCGGGAACCGTGGCGAACCTCGATCGACCATCGGGACACTCTCCAGGCGGGTCTACGCCGATACGGCGGATGCACCGTGCACGAAGGCCTACCCGGGTGCCGAGAGTCGAAACGGCTGGCCACTACCTCGCGCCGGTAGCCCTTGACGCACCACCGGTTCCGTTGTGCTTCCCACAACCTTCTTGCTTCCGGAGTGACCGGACAGGTCCGGCGGACACCACAGTCCTAAGACCGTTTTCCTCACCGTGGGAACGGGGTTTCGGAAGCGCACGTCCCATAGGTGTTTTCCGATGCATGCGGCCGCCGCGAGCCCTGTCCGTCGCGGCTGGAAAGGACACTCCCAGTGAACGACGACGACTGGCCCGAGAACGTGAACGGCTGGGAACTCGCCCGGCACGGCCACGTCGAGAACTACCGCAAGCGCCTCGCCAACAACGTCACCGTCTTCGCGACCTGGGACAACGAGTCAGGCTCCGGCGACATCAAAGCCCGGACCGAGCCACTGGGAATCGGGAGGACTCTCACGAGCAGCCGCACGGACTTCCACGACAGGACCAGCTTCTGGACCGCCGCACGGTGCGTGGTGGACATGGCCGCGAACCTTCCGTCGTTCGGGACGGGCCGCGAGAGTCCCGCCGACTCCATGCTCGTCGGGGAGGTCGCGGGCGAAGTCCAGGCCGAACCCGGCACCAACGACTCTCCCGAGGCCGAGCTGACATTCACGCTCGTCGACGGACGTACGGTCACGTTGATTCTCTCCGACGACCAGGCATGGGAGCTCTCCTGGCAGATCGGCAGACTCGACAAGCACGTGTGGAGCGAGCAACGGGGTGACTACGACGAGGACGACGAGGACGACGAGGACGAGAACGAGGGCGACGAATTCGACGAGGCAGGGAACAGCACTCCCGACCGGGTCGAGGGACTCCCGGAGACGGACGAGGTGCCGGACGTCAGCGATGTTCGGTCGGGCCCGGACACCGGGCACGACGTCGTCACGCTGTTGAACGACCAGTTCGGCGTCACGGAGGACTACCTCATGGCGCACGTCGACTGGTCGGCTCTGATCGTCGTGGGCGAACCCGCCGTGAGTTCGTTGATCGAGCGGGGAGCCGAACTGGTCGGTGCGCTGGAACCGAGGTGGTACCCGGTGGTGCTGGACCGGCCCGGCGAGCAGTGGGTCGTACTGCGGCGCACCGGCCTGCTCTACGCCGGGGAACAGGAATACCGGAACGGCTGAGCCCACTCACCGGCCCGGTGTCGACGCCTGCGCGCTACACCGTCTCCTCACGCCAGTAGTCCCTGGCGCCCCAGCGGTTCCATTCGGCATCGCACTCCGGCGGCTTGCGACCCATGATCCTCGTGGTGAGGTCGACGTAGCCGTCGTAGTAGAGCCTTCGCTTGTTCGCCAGCGTCGTCCCCGACAGGTTCGCCGGACGGTCGGCCGTGTCGTAGGAGACCCACCAGGCGCGGTTGCAGCCGTCCTGCCCGAGGAAACTCCGCAGAGCGTCGGCGGTCGCGTAGTGGTCGGGATGGTCCTCGGGGTTTCGGGCACGGTTGTAGTCGGAGGCGTTCACCCAGGGGTGCGGGTTGGTCGCGCCTCGCCGCTCCAGCGAGACGATGGCCCGTAGCGTCCGCACCACGTCGGCCCACGAGGAGTAGTGCTGCGCGGGAATCGCCGCGGTGGGGAGACTGTCCATGCCCGAAAGCTGCCCGTCTCGCAGTTTCGGCAGGCTCTGGAAGCCGGTCGAGGCGAACCCGCTGCCGTCGACGTTGCCGTCGGGGAGACGGAGGAACCAGGCGCGCCAGCTACCGGCGCGGTAACACATCACGGTGTGCCCACCGACCGTGATCGGGATCGGTGTGAAGTCCTCCCGTTTCCCCACGCGCAGGGAGTCCACGAGGCCGTGTTCGCGTGCCCACCACCAGTCGTCGACACGGCCCGCGTCCCCGGCGGTGGTCACGACGCTGACCACCTTCACGTCCGGCCATTGCAGGTCGTTGTGGAGCATCTCCCCCTTGAACAGCAACACGTCGTCCGGGTGCCCGCTGACGTGGAAGACGACGTGCGGCATGCGTACCACCCCTCGGATTTCCGGTGTCCGAAGTGCCGTTGTTCATCTGGCGCACCTCAGACATCGGCAGGCCACCGGAGGGGCTGGACGCATCGAGCGCAGGCCCACCTGAACAGCCCAATCCCACCTGCCCGGCGGAACGGAGCTGGCTTTCAGTCAGCCGGTACGTACGTCAGGTTGAGCACACCGGACGAGAGAGTGCCGCTGTCAGCGAGGGCGAGCTTGTGGGTGTCGGTGTTCTCGAACAGGCGTGCGCCGTGCCCCACGACGATCGGGTGCACGAGGAGTCGCAGTTCGTCGAGCAGCCCGTTGGCGAGAAGCCACCGCACGGTGGTGGCGCTGCCCGACATACCGATGTCGCCCGCGATCTCCTCCTTCAGCCGCCGCACGGCGTCGACGTCCCCCGGGAGCACCGTCGTGTTGGCCCACGACGGGTTCGTCAGCGAGCCCGAGACCACGTACTTCGGCATGGTGTTGAAGAAAGTCGCGAACGGCTCGTCGGTGCTGTTCGGCCAGTACGCGGCCCACTCCTCGTAGAGCGTGCGGCCCATCAGGAACGCCTTGTTCGTGTCCATGCCCGCGCCCACCACGGCACCCATCTCGTCGTCGAAGTACGGGAAGTGCCACTCGTCCGGTGCCTCGACCACCCCGTCGAGCGAGATGAAGAAGTTCGCGATGATCCTGCCCATGTTCCTCGTTCCCTCGATTGTGTCGCGGACAGGCTAGGGCGCCCTCAGCTTTCCGTCTTGTACAGAAGCGACAGTGGTTCGGCGATCGTCCCCCGCCTCAGCTGCGTGGCCGTCCGGCCGACGAAACGTTTCAGGGCTCGGGCGAGGTGTGGCTGGTCGTAGTAGCCGAGCCGGTGCACGACGTCGAGGGGTGCGGCGCCCTCCTGAAGGAGGATCGCGGCCTGCCGGGCCCGGTCGATCTGCCGGATCGCACCGAGGGTGAGGCCGGTGGCCGCCGCCACCCGACGCTGCACCGACCGCGAGCCGAGTCGTGGTGTTCCGCCCGCCACGGCGTCGGCCACGACGGGGTCGCGCACGAGCGCACCGTCAGCCGCGAGCCGCCGCACGAACTGCTCGGCGGTGTCGAACGTGGGCAGCGGCCGCTCCTCGTCGCCGAACACGACGGCGCGCGACGTCACGTGCGGGGAGTCGAGTTGGGCGTCGACGAGGCGCGCCATCGCCACGTGCGGCAGCGACGTGCCGTGGGTGAAGCTGATGCCGAACGACTCCGACCCGTCGGGCACGTCGGCCACGGTGGCGACGGTCTCCGGGCCGCGGACGGCGGCGTGGACCCGGCCGCGGTGGGTCCACACGACGAACTCCCAGTGCGACGTCGCCACCGACGTCATGCGCTCGACTCCCGCGCCGCGGCCGCGCCACACCCGCGCGATGTAGGGCGAGTCCGAGGGCCGGTGTTCCGTTTCCAGCACCTTCGTATCCTCTCAGCGGCACCCGCATCCACAGCCATCCACAGCCATCGTCGGTACTCGACGGCCGTCACGCACGCCGACTGGTCGACACGAGGCCCTCCCTCGCGCGCGTTCCGCTCAGGCGTCGTAGTCCACGACCAGGGATTCCGACACCGGTAGCGACTGGCAGGTCAGCACGAATCCCCGCTCGACCTCGGCAGCCTCCAGCGCGAAGTTGCGGCGCATGTCCACCTTCCCGTCGGTGACCCGGGCCCGGCAGGTGCCACAGACCCCGCCCTTGCACGCGAACGGCAGGTCGGGCCGGACCCGCTGGGCACCTTCGAGGAGCGAGGTCTCCCGGGACAGCGTCACCGTCGTCGATCGTCCGTCGAGCACCACGGTGACCTCGCTGGTGAGGCCTTCGACCGCCGCGTCCCGGTGCCGCACGGGCGCGGGGGGGACGTCGTCGACGAAGAACAGTTCCTGGTGAATGCGGTCGGCGGGCACACCGGCCTCGCGCAGCCGCTCCTTCGCCGTGGCGACCAGCTCGAACGGCCCGCACAGCCACCAGTGGTCCACGCGTGAGAAGTCGCCGAGCACCGGCCGCAACGCGTCCAGCTTCGCCGGGTCCAGCCGTCCGGTGAACAGCTCCGCCTCGCGCGGCTCCCGCGAGAGCACGTGCACGAGTTCGAGCCGGTCGAGGTAGCGGTCCTTCAGGTCGGCGAGCTCGTCGGCGAACATCACCGTGTCGGTGCGCCGGTTGCCGTACAGCAGGGTCACCGTGGACGCCGGGTCACGCAGCACGGTCGCCGCGATGGACAGCATCGGCGTGATCCCCGAGCCCGCGGCGATCAGCACGTGGTGGCCGGATGCCGCGAGGTCGGGGCTGAACGTGCCCGTGGGCGTGCCGACCTCGATCTCGTCACCCGGACGCACCTGCCGCACGAGCCACGTGGAGAACACCCCGTCGGGCACCTCCCGCACCCCGATGCGCGGTGCCTCTCCCTCCGGAGCGCAAATGGAGTACGACCGTCGCTCGTCGCGTCCGTCGATCGTGCGCCGCAGGGTCAGGGACTGCCCGGCCCGGAAGGCGTACGAGGCGGCCAGGTCCTCGGGAACGTCGAAGGTGATGGCCACCGCGTCGTCGCACAGCCTGGTGACGTCGGCGACGGTGAGGGTGTGGAACTCCCCGCGCAGCCGGGGCTTCGGGCTTGCGGTCGACGTCAACTCAGATCTCCTTGACGTGCTCGAACGGCTCGTGGCAGGTGCGGCATCGGCGCAGCGCCTTGCACGCGGTGGCGCCGAAGCGCGACATCTCCTCGGTGTCGGGAGAACCGCACTGCGGGCAGCACACCCTCGATGCGGGCGGGGTGAGCGTCAGCGGGACGGGCCCCGACCTTCGGGACGCGTTCCCCGGCGGGGCGATCCCCGCCTCCGCGAGCTTGCGGCGCCCCTCCTCGGTGATCCAGTCCGAGGACCACGCCGGGTGCAGGACGGTACGCACCTCCACGTCGGCGAACCCGGCTTCCCGCAGGGCGTGCACGAGGTCGTCGCGCATGGTGTCCATGGCGGGGCAGCCGGTGTAGGTCGGCGTGATCGACACGACGACCCGGCCGTCCTCCTCACGCACCTCCCGGAGCACGCCGAGATCGGCGAGCGTGAGCATCGGCAGCTCGGGATCGGTCACCGTCTCCGCCACCTCTCGGGCGGTGCGCGTCGCGGTCACCATGTCGCGTCCGGATGGGCGCGGGCGATGCTCTGCAGCTCGGCGAGCAGGTAGCCGAGGGCCTCGGTGTGGACGCCGTGCCGCCCGGTCCGACCCGACACGCCGGGCACGCCGGGGACGTCGGGCGCGTCGAGAGTGGCGGCGCGGAACACCTGCGTCAGGACGTCGTCGAACTCATCCCGCGCCCGGGCCGGGTCGACGCCGACTCCCGCCTCCGCCAGGCGGCTTTCGACCTCGTGGGCGGTGAACAGCTCGTCGACGTACGGCCAGACACTCTCCAGTCCCGCACGCATCCGCTCGTGGGAGAACTCCGTGCCGTCGCCGAGACGGACGGCCCACTGGGCCGCGTAGTCGCGGTGGTAGGTCAGTTCCTTGACCGACTTGGCGGCGACGGCCGCGAGCACCGGGTCCCGGGACGCGCACAACCGCTGGAACACCGCGAGCCGCCACGTGGAGAACACCAGCAGCCGGGCGACGAACTCGCCGAAGTCGCCGCGCGGCAGTTCGGCCAGCCGCACGTTGCGGAACTCGTGCTCGGCGCGGAAGAACGCGAGTTCGTCCTCGCCGCGCCCGCTGCCCGTCGCGGCCTCCTCCGCCGCACCGGCTCGCGTGAGCAGGAGGCGCGCCTGGCCGAGCAGGTCCAGCGCGATGTTGGCGATGGCGACCTCGTCCTCCAGCTCGGGCGCGTTGGTGCACCACTCCTGCAACCGGTGGGAGAGGATCAGCGCGTCGTCTCCGAGCATGAGGCAGTACTCGGCGAGGTCCGCCGGGCTCACCTCGGCGGGCACCGTGGTGTCCACTCCGGACAGGGGGTCGGCGAACCCGGTGCCGAAGGCCCAGCGGGGATCGCCGGCCTCGGTCAGCGCCTCGTAGGCGTTGTCGAAGGACATGTGCTCACCCGCTCACATGTGGGGAACGTCGTCGGGGATGTCGTAGAACGTCGGGTGCCGGTACACCTTGTCGGCCGAGGGCGCGAAGAACGGGTCCTTCTCGTCGGGGCTGGAGGCGGTGATGTCCGTGGCCCTGACCACCCAGATGCTGACGCCCTCGTTGCGTCGCGTGTAGAGGTCGCGGGCGTTGCGCAGGGCCATCTCGGGGTCCGCCGCGTGCAGCGAGCCGACGTGCACGTGGTTGAGTCCCCGCTTGCCGCGCACGAAGACCTCGTACAGTGGCCACCGGTCCGGCCGCTCGTCCGGCCGCTCGCCGCTCATGCCGCCGCCACCTTCCTCTCCGTCCGCTTCGCCGCGTGTGCCGCGGCGGCTTCGCGTACCCAGGCACCGTTCTCGTGCGCGGCACGGCGTCGCGCCGCGCGCTGGGCGTTGCACGGCCCGTTGCCCGAGAGGACGCGTTTGAACTCGGCCCAGTCGATCTCGCCGAAGTCGTAGTGCCCGCGCTGCGCGTTCCACCGCAGGTCGGGATCCGGCAGGGTGACGCCCAACGCCTCGGCCTGCGGCACGGTCATGTCGACGAACTTCTGCCGCAGCTCGTCGTTGGTGTGGCGCTTGATCTTCCACGCCATCGACCGCTCGGTGTGGGACGAGTCGGCGTCGGGCGGGCCGAACATCATCAGCGAAGGCCACCACCAGCGGTCGGTGGCGTCCTGGACCATGCGGCGCTGCGCCTCGGTGCCCTTCATCATCGTCATCAGCAGCTCGTAGCCCTGCCGCTGGTGGAACGACTCCTCCTTGCAGATGCGGATCATCGCGCGTGCGTATGGCCCGTAGCTGCTGCGACACAGCGGCACCTGGTTGCAGATCGCGGCGCCGTCCACCAGCCACCCGATCACGCCGACGTCGGCGAACGTCAACGTGGGGTAGTTGAAGATCGAGGAGTACTTCTGTCTGCCCGAGACGAGCTTCTCGGTCAGCTCGCCCCGGTCGACACCCAGCGTCTCGGCGGCGGAGTAGAGGTAGAGCCCGTGCCCGGCCTCGTCCTGCACCTTAGCGAGCAGGATCGCCTTGCGGCGCAACGACGGTGCGCGCGTGATCCAGTTGCCCTCCGGCTGCATACCGATGATCTCGGAGTGCGCGTGCTGCGCGATCATGCGGACGAGCGTGGCGCGATAGGCGTCGGGCATCCAGTCCCTCGGCTCGATGCGCTGGTCCTTCCGGACCGTCCGCTCGAAGTGCTCTTCCAGATTCACCGCTCGTTCTCCTTCGCGACCAGCGTGAGCACGTCGTACTTGGCCACCGACTCGCCGTCGGCGTTGGTGACGTCGGTGTCCCACCGCACCTCGCCGTAGTCGGCGTTCTCCCGTGGCGTGATCTGTTTGCAGGTCAACGTCACCGTCAACGCGTCACCCGGCTTGACCGGGGTGAGGAAGCGGAGGTTCTCCAGGCCGTAGTTCGCGAGCACCGGGCCCGGCTCGGGTGACACGAACAGGCCCGCCGCGAACGACACGACGAGATAGCCGTGGGCGACGATGCCGCCGAACAGCGGGTTCGCCTCGGCGGCGGCCTCGTCGGTGTGGGCGTAGAAGGTGTCGCCGGTGAACTCCGCGAAGTGCGCGACGTCGGCGTCGGTCACGGTGCGCGGGCCGGCCACCACCGAGTCGCCGATCCGGAGTTCGGCCAGGGACTTGCGGAACGGGTGGACTCCCTCCGACCTCGGTGCGCCCGGCACCCAGGCGTTGCCCACCGCGGTGAGCACCTCCGGGCTGCCCTGAACGGCCGTGCGCTGCATGTGGTGCAGTACCCCGCGGATGCCACCCATCTCCTCGCCACCACCCGCGCGTCCCGGACCGCCGTGCACGAGCATCGGCAGCGGCGAGCCGTGTCCTGTGGACTCCTGCGCGTCGTCGGCGTCGAGCACGAGCAGCCTCCCGTGCCAGGGCGCGGCCCCGAGCACGACGTCCCGCGCGAACTCCGTGTCACCGGTGACGACTGACCCGACCAGGCTGCCCTGGCCGCGAGCCGCCAGCTCCACCACCTGCTCGACGGAGGTGTAGGGCAGCAGGGTCGACACCGGGCCGAACGCCTCCACCTCGTGGGGCTCGGCACGGTCGGGGTCGTCGGCTCGCAGCAGCACCGGCGACAGGAACGCCCCGCGCTCCGGATCGGCGCCCACGACGTCGACGTGCTCGGGGTCTCCGAAGACGATGCGGCCGGCGTCGCGCAGTGCCTTCAGCGACCGGCGGACCTCCTCGCGCTGTTCGAGACTGGCCAGCGCACCCATGCGCACCTCGGGGTTCGACGGGTCGCCCACGCTGACCCGCTCCAGCCGCTCGCAGACCGCCTGTTGCACGTCGTCGAGCAGCTCGGCGGGCACGAAAGCGCGGCGGATGGCGGTGCACTTCTGCCCCGCCTTGACGGTCATCTCGGTGACCAGTTGCTTCACGTAGAGGTCGAACTCGGCCGTGCCGGGCGTGGCGTCGGGGCCGAGGATCGAGCAGTTGAGCGAGTCGGCCTCGGCGTTGAACCGCACGGCACCGCGCACGATCGCCGGGTGCGCCCGCAACCGCTGGGCCGTGGCCGCCGAACCGGTGAAGGACACGAGATCCTGGCCGGTGACGTGGTCCAGCAGGTCACCCGCGCTGCCGCACACGAGTTGGAGGGTGCCTTCGGGCAGCAGTTCCGAGCCGAGCATCAGCTCCACGAGCTTCTCGGTGAGGTAGGCCGTCTGGCTGGCCGGCTTGACCAGGCTCGGCACTCCGGCGAGGAACGCGGGCGCGAACTTCTCCAGCGGCCCCCACACGGGGAAGTTGAACGCGTTGATCTGCACGGCGACCCCGCGCAGCGGCGTGCAGACGTGGCGCCCGACGAACGTGCCGCCCTTGCCCAGCGGCTCTACCGGCCCGTCGAGGTACACGGTGTCGTTCGGCAGTTCGCGCCTGCCCTTGCTCGCGTAGGAGAACAGCACGCCGATGCCGCCGTCGACGTCGAACTTCGAGTCGCCCCGGGTGGCGCCGGTCCTCGCCGACAACGCGTACAGCTCGTCGCGGTGTTCCCGCAGGTACGAGGCCAGCGCCTTCAGCAGCGCGGCACGTTGGTGGAAGGTCAGCTCACGCAACGCGGGGCCGCCCACGCGCCTGCCGTGTTCCAGCGCGGCGCCCATGTCGATGCCCGCCGAGGAGATGCGCGCGACTTCCTCGCCCGTCACGGCGTCGCGCAGGGGCGCACCCTCGTCGGCGGCGGTGTGCCAGCCTCCGCTGACGTAGCTGCGCAGCAGTCGCGTCGACGACATCGGTGGCGTCGCCTGCGTACCCATCGAGCCTCCTCGAATTACCAACCGACCGTTCAGGAAGTCATGGTAGCGCGGAGCCGCCGTTCTGGGAAGGAACAGCGACGTCCACTCAGCTCCAGTCGTAGAAGCCGCGCCCGCTCTTGCGCCCGAGTTCGCCCGCGGCGACCTTGTCGCGCAGCAGCTTCGGCGGCGCGAACCGCTCACCCAGCGTGGAGTGCAGGTGTTCGGCGATCGCGAGCCGCACGTCGAGCCCCACGAGGTCGGTGGAACGCAGCGGCCCCATCGGATGGCGGTAGCCGAGCTCCATGGCGTCGTCGATGGCTTTGGCGTCGGCGACGCCCTCCTCCAGCATTCGGATGGCCTCCAGTCCCAGCAGCACGCCGAGCCTGCTCGTCGCGAATCCCGGCGAATCGCGCACGACGACGTCCGTCTTGCCCAGGGCCCGTACCCATCCCCGCACCAGGCCGGTCACGGACTCGCGCGTGGCGGGCGCGGTCACCACCTCGACGAGCTTGGAGGCCGGGACCGGATTGAAGAAGTGCATACCGAGGAAGCGCCCAGGCCCACGTAGTGCCGCGCCCAGTTCCGCGATGGACAGCGAACTCGTGTTGCTGGCCAGGACGGTGTTCTCGGAGACCACGGACTCGGCCCGGGTCAACACGTCCACCTTGGCCTCGGCCCGCTCGGGTACCGCCTCGACGACGAGGTCCGCGTTCGGGGACAACCGCGCGAGGTCCGCGAACACGGTCACGCGGCCGAGCACCACCTCCGGTTCCTCGGCCAGCTTCCCACGCTCGGCGGCCTTGGCCAGGCCGTCGGCGATCCGTTGCCTGGCGGCGGCGACCGCGGAGTCGTCACTTTCCACGACGGACACCGTCGCCCCTCCGGCGGCGAACACCTGCGCGATACCCGCGCCCATCCGGCCACCACCGATCACCCCGACCACACCGGGCATCGTCACCGCCATCTCGCCGTCCACAACGTCCTCCCGCCTCTTGACACCCGAACACCCGCTGGCTTTACTGAGGCCACCTTATTTACCGTCCATTCGGTCAGTCAGCAAGGCGGTGGGGCAAGCCGTGGTGGAACCGGAACCCGAGATCACGGACGCGGCCAAGGCCATGCTCGACGCCGACGTCGCGTCGGCCACGCTGGGGATCACCGTCCTGAAGGCGTGGGACGGACACGCCGTCGCACGCATGCGGGTGACCGAGCAGATGGTCAACGGCCACGGCATCGCTCACGGCGGATACGTGTTCCTCCTGGCCGACACCACGTTCGCGTGTGCCTGCAACAGCCACGGCCCGGTGACGGTCGCGGCGGGCGCCGACATCTCCTTCGTCGCCAGTGCCCGGCTCGGCGACGAGCTGGTCGCCACCGCCGAGGAACGCACCCGCTACGGCCGCAACGGGATCTACGACGTCACCGTGCACCGCGAGACGCCCCAGGGGCGCGAGGTGATCGCCGAGTTCCGGGGCCGCAGCCGCACGGTCGGGAAGATCTGAAAACCTCCGAGGAGTTCCGGCATGACCACCACGCACAGCGACGTGCCCCACCTCCGGCGTCTCGGCCGCGCACCGGCCCCGGACGAACTGTCCCCCGCCGAGCGGCTCGGAACGGACGAACTGCGCGCTCTGCAACTCGAACGTCTCCAGTGGACTCTTCGGCACGCCTACACCAACGTGCCGTTCTACCGCAGGAAGTTCGACGAGGCCGGAGTCCATCCCGACGACTGCAGGCAGCTCGACGACCTCGCGAAGTTCCCGTTCACCACCAAGCAGGACCTGCGCGACAACTATCCGTACGGCATGTTCGCCGTCCCCAGGGACCGGGTGAGGCGGATCCACGCCTCGAGCGGCACCACCGGCATCCCCACCGTCGTCGGCTACACGGAGGCGGACCTCGACACGTGGGCGACCGTGGTCGCCCGATCGATCCACGCCGCGGGCGGGCGCCCGGGAGACACGGTGCACGTCGCCTACGGTTACGGCCTGTTCACCGGCGGACTCGGCGCCCACTACGGCGCCGAGAAACTCGGCTGCACGGTGGTCCCCGCCTCCGGCGGCATGACCGCACGCCAGGTGCGGCTGATCACCGACCTGCGGCCCGAGGTCATCATGGTCACCCCGTCGTACATGCTCACGTTGCTCGACGAGTTCGAACGTCAGGGCATCGACCCGCGCACCACCTCCCTGAGGGTCGGCATCTTCGGCGCCGAGCCGTGGACCGAGCGGATGCGCCACGAGATCGAGCAACGGACGAACCTCGACGCGGTGGACATCTACGGGCTGTCCGAGGTGATGGGGCCCGGGGTCGCGCAGGAGTGCGTCGAGACCAAGGACGGCCTGCACGTCTGGGAGGACCACTTCTACCCCGAGATCGTCGACCCCCTCGACGAGAACGTGCTCGCCGACGGCGAGACCGGCGAGCTCGTGTTCACCTCGCTCACCAAACAGGCCATGCCGGTCATCCGGTACCGCACCCGCGACCTCACCGCACTGCGACCCGGCACCGCACGCCCGGCCTTCCGGCGGATGGACAAGGTCACCGGACGCAGCGACGACATGATCATCCTGCGGGGCGTCAACGTCTTCCCCACCCAGATCGAGGAGATCGTGCTCGGCACGGACGGCCTCGCCCCGCACTTCCAGATCCGGCTGAGCCACAAGGACCGCATGGACCACCTGACCGTGGTGGTGGAGGCCGACTCCGGCGCCTCCGCCGACCGGCGCGCCGCCGCCGCGGCCGAGATCACCGCTCGCGTGAAGGACGGCGTCGGGGTCAGCGTCGGCGTGGAGATCGTCGACCCGGAAACGCTCGAACGCTCCGTGGGCAAACTCAAGCGAGTCGTCGACCAACGACCGACCGCCGGAACGAGCCGGGGATAATGGAGCCATGACCGACACACCGCCGAGAAGGGCCGCCCGGCGGGGCAGGCCCGGCTACGACCTGGAGTCGCTGCTCGCGGTGGCGGTCGAGCTGTTCAACGAGCGCGGCTACGACGGCACGAGCATGGAGGACCTCTCCCGCAAGCTCGGCATCACCAAGTCGGCCATCTACCACCACGTGCGCAGCAAGGACGAACTCCTCAGCCTCGCCGTGAACCGTGGTCTGGACGCGTTGTTCGCCGAGGCGGGCAAGCTCGACGACGTCGAGGGCCGGGCCATCGACAAGCTGGAACACCTGGTGCGGGCCAGCGTGCGGGTACTGGTCGAGCAGTTGCCGTTCGTGACCCTGCTGCTTCGGGTGCGCGGCAACAGCCAGGTGGAGCGCGACGCGCTCGCCCGGCGGCGGGAGTTCGACCAGATCGTCGCCGATCTGGTGAGCAAGGCCGCCGCCGACGGCGACCTGCGTCCCGACGTCGACCCCGCGACCTCGGCCCGCCTGCTGTTCGGCATGGTGAACTCGCTGGTCGAGTGGTACCGCCCACGCGGCGGGGTCGGCGCCGACGCGATGGCCGACATCGTCGCCACCGTGGCGTTCGACGGGCTGCGGGTGCGCGCCCCCCGCTGACTCACCCCTGGTCCTCGTCCAGCACGGCCAGCAGAGCGAGGGCCCGCTCCGTCGCCCCGTACAGCACGCTGTGGCCCTCCCGCCGTCGCGCCACCAGGTCGTCCGCGCGCAACCGCGCCAGGTGGTAGGACACCGTGGCGGGACTGAGCCCGTGGCGGGACGAGAGTTCCGACGTCGAGCGAGCGGTGCGCAGGTCCGCCAGCAGGGTCAGTCGCCGCGGGCCCAGAACCGGTGCGCCCAGCACCGGCCGGGGCGACGACCAGACGGTGCCCCGGCCGCGCGCCGGGTAGCCCACCAGGATCTGGTCCTGCGTCCCGTTCCACAGGGCGGGCCACGGCAGGAAGACCGACGGCAGCAACACCAGCCCCGGCCGCGCGTCGACCGTCAGCTCGTACGAGGTGGCTCTCGTCAACGTCGTCCCGTCCCAGTGCAGTGTGGGGTGCAGACCGGTGAGGATGCCGCCGAAGCCCTCCCTCGCGGCGTCGGCCGCGCGCTGCCGGACGTCCTCGTCGAGCACTCGGCGCAGGGCGGGCCACGCGTCGGCGAGGACGACGTCCCAGCAGTGCCGCAACTGATCGGCCGCCGCTTCGGCCACCGCGCGTTCGCCGCCATCGTCGAGCACGTCGACGACCGCGCGGGGCAGTCGCGTGCCGAACGCGCGCGCCAACTGCCGCCGGACGATCTCCGCCGGGGTCGCCGCCACGGCCGCCAGCTCAGCGTCCAGCGTCGGCTCGTACTCGGTGGGCAGCGGGACGAGGAAGTCCGGCACGTAGGAGGAGTCGGGCTCGACCAGCGCGTACACCAGCGCCACGGAGTCACGGTCCAGGCGGGGCCGCACGAGCTTCACCCAGCCGAGAGCGAACGGCGCCCGGTCCGGATGCGTCAGCACCTCCAGCGCACACGACAGCTCCGCGAGCCGCGACACGGCGAACCGGGACCGCGCGAGTGACTCCGGCCCCACGTGCAAGGTCAGCATGGAAAAGGCCTCCCCCGGATTCGAGGGCCGTCGAATCCGTCGCGTCCGTGATCACTGTCTGATCGACTTTCCGCCTCGCAGCATCCCAGACCAGTGGACTCCGGAGGCTCTCATGACGAAATCCGTACGCAGGCGCGTGTTCCTTCTCGGCGGTGTGGCGGCCGGGCTGAGCACGGTCGCCGGAACGACCACGCCCACCGCCGCGGCTCAGGCTCCCCTGTCGCGCTGGACGGGAGCGGCCGTCCGGCGGGTCGGGCCGTTCGAGATCGTCGCGCTGCTCGACGCCAGTGGTCCGTTCTTCCTCCCCCGGCGCGACGCGTTCACGGGAGCGACCGAGGAGGTCTGGGCCAGGGCCGAGCGACTCGATCCCGGGGCGTTCGGCCCGGACGGGACGTGGAACCTGGACTTCCGCTGCTTCGCGGTGCGCCTTCCCTCCGGCGGTGTCGCGCTCGTCGACGCGGGAGTGGGCCCCGCCGAGAGTCCGGCGAAGTCGTGGGCTCCCGTGCCCGGCGTCCTCCTCGACCGCCTCGCCGCGGCGGGTATCGCGCGCGACGACGTGCGCCTCGTGGTGCTGACCCACCTGCACGAGGACCACTTCGGCTGGTCGGTGTCGCCCGAGGGCGTGCCGTACTTCCCCAGCGCACGGTACGTCGTCCAGCGCACCGAGATCAGCGCGTTGGAGCGGGCGGGCGACGAGGTGGTGCTGTCCTATGTGGTGGAACCGCTGCGGCGGACCGGACAACTCGACCCGGTGGACGGCGAGGTGTGTCTCGGCCGTGGTCGTGGCGGCCGCCTCTCGACGATGCCGACGCCGGGCCACACGCCCGGCCACCAGTCGGTGCTGGTGCACGGAACCGACAGCCGCGTCGTGATCACCGGAGACGTCCTGGTCCACGCCGTTCAGCTGGTGGACCCGGACGTCTCCTACCGGTTCGAGGCCGATCAGGACACGGCACGCCGGACGAGACGGGCGCTGCTCGACGACGCCCGGCCGCGGCCCACCTGGCTCGCCACCGCACACCTGAGCCGGCCGTTCGTCCGCGCCGACGAAGGCCGGTGCCGGGTGGGAACGCACCGGCACTGAGCCATCCCGCGCTCACCACCGGCTGCCCGGCGGCGGGAGTCTCCGCGATCCGCGGTGCCCCCGCCCGCGCATGGGCTGCGGACACGCGTACGTGGGCTGCGGACACGGTTTTCGGGATGGGCCTCAGTCGGGCAGCGTGAACGACGACAGCGCGCTGCTCACCCCCCGGGCGAGCAACCGGCGGTGCGCCCATCCCGGGAGGCGAGGCAGCAGCCGCAGGGCCGCGGTGTTGGCCGCCCGGTGGGCTCGCGACGACGGGATGCCGTCCCGCATCGCCCGCGGCGCCGCGTCGCGGCACGTGCGCACGTAGTCGCGAACCCGGGACTCGTAGGCGGCGAGCGCGGCCACGTGGTCGCCACGCGCCTCGGCGAGGGCGTGCGCCAGCACGTAGGCCGACACGACGGCCAGTGTCGTCCCGCCTCCCACCGCCGGTCCGGGCGCGAACCCCGCGTCTCCCACGAGCGTGACGCGGCCTCGTGACCACGAGCCCAGCCGCACCTGGCTGATGGAGTCGAAGTAGAAGTCGTCGGCGTGCTCCATCGCGTCGAGCAGCGCGGGGACCTCCCATCCCTCACCGGCGTAGGTGTCCCGGACGAACTGTCGCTGCGCGGCGACGTCCCGGTGGTCGCGCGGCCCCGGCCCGGTCCTACGGAACACCAGCACCGCCCGCGCCCGCCCCGTCTGTTTCACCGGATACACCGCCGCGATGCGGTTCACCCCGTTGTAGAGGACGGTGCGACCCGCAAGAGCGAGGTGGCTCGGCACGGAGAACACGGCCAGGTAACCCCCGAGATGGTGCAGCGTCCTGCCCTCCTCCCCGAAGGTCAGCCGCCGCACCGCCGAGTGCAACCCGTCGGCACCCACCACGAGATCGAACCGCCGGGTGCTCCCACTCTCGAAGGTGACCTCCACTCCGTCGACGTCCTCGTGCAGGGAGCGGACCGAGTCCCCGAAGCGGTACTCGACGTCGTCGCGCGTGGCCGCATGCAACATCGTCGTCAGTTCCCCGCGCATGATCTCGACGTGTCGATCGTCGGCGAAGGCCGGAGCCAAGGCGTCGAACGCGATCTCGACCATCGGTTTCCCCGGTCGCACGAGGGCCATGGTGTCGAGTTCGGTCCGGGCTTCCCGCAACGCCCTGTCGAGTCCCATCCGGGCGGTGACCTCCACGGCCGGGGCGAACAGGTCCACGGCATGCCCGCCCAGACCGACGCGGGGCGCGGACGTCCGCTCCACCACCACCGGGGACAGACCACGCCGGTTCGACCAGTACGCCAGCACCGGCCCCGCGACACCCGCACCGGAGATCAGGATTCTCACGCCCCCACCCTTCGTTTACTTACCGGAAGGTAAATGAGTTTACCTACCGGTCGGTCGAGACGCTAGGGTGTGGTCGTGCCCAGACCGAGGACCAGTGAGACCCGCGAGCGCATCCAGGCCGCGGCTCTGGAGCTGTTCACAGCCCACGGTGTTCGACAGACCAGCCTCCGGCAGATCGCCGAGCATCTCGGCCTCACCAAACCCGCGCTCTACTACCACTTCTCGTCCCGCGACGAGCTGGTGGCCAGCCTCGTGCAGCCACTCGTGGACGACGTCGAGGCGCTTTTGGCCGAGGACGAGGAAACCGGACGTTCCGAACCTCGTGACCTTCTGGGCCGGTACTTCGACATCTCCTACCGGCACCGTGCGGTGACGGCCCTGCTGGTGCGGGAACTCGGCGCGCTGAGCGAACTCGGTTTCGTGGAACGTGTCGTGTCGTGGCGCCACCGCCTCATGACGCTGCTCGTGGGGCCCGACGCCGACGTCGCCGACCGCGCACGCGCCATCGTGGCACTCGGCGGTCTCGGCGACTGCCTGGTGCTGCTCGGCGACACGCCGGTGGAGAAGCTCAGGTCCGCCGCCCTCGACGCGGCCTGCGCGGCCCTCGGCCCCCTCGCCCAGCGGTGACCGGCGCGGCCGCCGGAGATCGATTCCCTACTCCCGTCGGTTCCGCAGGCACCTTCCCGCCCCTCATGATCGAAACGCCCGGGCCCTGAATCCGAGAGGAGTACGCCCGTGCGTCGTCTCGCCGTGGCGGTCGTCAGCGCGACCGTCCTCGCCACCGGACTGCTCGCCCAACCCGCCGCCGCCTACCCGCCCACCCCGCCGGGCGAGTCCGTCACCCGCGACCACCTAGCCCAGCTCACGGTCGCACCCGACGGGTCCATGGACGGCTACGACCGGGAACTGTTCCCCCACTGGTCGTCCCAGAGCGGGACCTGCGACACGCGGGAGACCGTGCTGCGCCGCGACGGTGCCGGCGTCACCGTCGACGACGCCTGCGAACCGACGTCCGGAAGCTGGTACAGCGTCTACGACGGGGTGTGGGTCTCCGACGACTCCGACGTGCACATCGACCACGTCGTCCCGCTGGCCGAGGCGTGGCGCACGGGCGCCCGCGACTGGAGCGAGAGCAGACGGGAGGCGTTCGCCAACGACCTCGCCTCCCAGCAGCTGATCGCGGTCTCGGGCTCCAGCAACATGTCCAAGGGAGACAGAGCACCCGAGGAGTGGCGACCGGGGAACAGCGGCTACTGGTGCATGTACGCGCGGTCGTGGGTCAACGTCAAGTACACCTACGACCTCACGGTGTCCGGCGCCGAGGTGACCGCCCTGGAGGACATGCTGGCCACCTGCTGAACCTATTTCCACGAAGGACGCCCCGAAGCTCCGGTCGCTTCCTAGAATGCCGGTGACGTGCCCGAGAAGGTGCGCACTGAACCCTGGGGAGGGACGTGGATTTCCACAAGTCGCGGACACTGACCTGGTTCTCGCTGGCCATGGTCGTGGTCGGCGCCGTCGGAACGGTGTTGTTCGTGGGCTGGCTGCTGGGCGAGGGTGGGCGGCGGACGAGCCTGATCCTCATCGTCTGCCCGTTCATCCTGCTCATCGGCCTGCTGGGATTGGTGGCCACGCTCACGCCGCTGAAACTACGCATCGACGAGTACGGCGTGCGCGTCCGCAACAGGCGCGAACGCGTGAACCTGCCGGACCCGGTGCCGTGGCAGGTGTTCGACGCCGTCACCATCGAACACAAACCGGATGAGCAGGACAAGGATCCCTATCTCGTCGTCTGGCCCAAGGGGCCGGTTCCGGGGCTTCCAGCGGAGAGGGCGATCCGGCGGGGCGGCACCGTGGGCTTCGCGCTGGTACAGGTCGGCGATCTCACCGAACCCGTGGAGCGGTTGGCCGAAGCACTGCGCCACTACGCCGGGCCGCTGTTCCGCGACACGACGGTGCGGCAACGGGCGAACGACGCGTGACGACGCGCGGACAGGTGTAGACGCCGACGCCGAGCCGTGTTCATCGATTGGCGGCCAGCACCGCCGCGAGGCCCTCTTGTAGATCTTTGACGAAGTACTCGGGAACCTCCAGCGACGGGAAATGTCCCCCGGTTTCGGGCGACCTCCATCGGACGATCTGTCGGTACCGCTCCTGCGCCCAGGGGCGCGGACACTTCTCGATGTCGCGGGGATACATCGTGACTGCCGTCGGGACGTCGACCCGAAGTTCGGGGTCCAGCGAGTTGTGGCTTTCGTAGTAGATGCGGGCCGACGATGCACCGGTTCGCGTCAGCCAGTACAGGGTGACGTCGTCGAGAACTCTGTCTCTGGAAACCGTCTCGAACGGGCTGTCGTCGGTGTCTGTCCACTCGTAGAACTTGTCGAGGATCCAGGCGAGAAGCCCGACCGGTGAGTCGACGAGCGAGTAGCCGATGGTCTGCGGCCGGGTGGCCTGCTGCTTCGCGTACGCCGCGCGGTGGCGCCAGAAATCCCGGGTTTCCTCGGTCCATCTGCGCTCGGCCGCCGTCAGCCCGTCCGTCGTCAGCCCGGGTGGCGCCTCCGCGAACGTTGTGTGGATGCCGAGAACGTTCGCCGGGAACCTGCCGCCGAGGACCGTGGTGATGTTGCCTCCCCAGTCGCCGCCGTGGGCGACGAACTTGTTGTAGCCGAGTCTTCCCATCAGTTCCACCCAGGCGGCCGCGATCCTCTCGGTTCCCCAACCGGTGGTGGCCGGCTTGTCGCTGTAGCCGAAACCCGGTAGCGATGGGACCACGACGTGGAACGCCAGCGCGTCCGCGTCTTTCGGATCCGCCAGTTCGTCCACTACGTCGACGAACTCGGCGATACTGCCCGGCCAGCCGTGCGTCAAGATCAGAGGAGTGGCATCTGTGCGCGCGGATCGGCGGTGCAGGAAGTGGATTCCCAGATCGTCGATGGTCGTGCGGAACTGGCCGATACGGTCGAGACGCTCTTCGAACGACCGCCAGTCGTACCCGGTGCGCCAGTAGTCCACGACATCGACGAGGTCGGCGAGGGGAACACCCTGATCCCATCGGCGAGGGCCGGGTGCGGCTCGGTAGACCGTTTCGGCCTCCGGCAGCCGCGCCGCGGCCAGTCGCGCGCGAAGATCGTCGAGGTCGGCCTCGGTTGCGTGGACTTCGAACGCTTGCACGTCGCTGGCTGGACGGGGCATGAGACCTCCTGGTCATCGCGGAACCGGCTACGACCTGTCGCGAACCATCTATGACGGTTCTAGCAGCCTCTATGCCTGCGTGCAACCTGCTAAGGTGGTTCCATGCGTGCCGAGTTCCCTGGCTTTCGCCTCGGTAACGTGCTGGCGACCAGCTTCACGGCAACCCTGACTGAGCGTCATGGCGATGCCGTGGAGCGCATTCCCACGCCGCACCGACTCGTCGACTGGCTGGCGGTGAACGGCCTCGCCGTGGACTCCTGCACCACCGCCCAACTCGAACTCGCGCGGGAACTGAGGGAGTCGATTCACGCCGCCGCCACAGCGGCCGCGTTACAGGACGCTCTTCCCGCGTCCGCCGTCCAAGTCATCAACGACCGCAGCGCCCAGGGCCGGGCCGCGGCCATCCTGACGCCCGAGGGCAAGCGGCGATGGCGGCTCAGCTCGGCCTCCCGCGTGGAAGACGCCCTCGGCGTGATCGCCGCCGACGCGATCAGCGTCATCTCGGGCGAACGAGACGGAAAACTGGCCCTGTGCGCATCACCAACCTGCCAAGCCGCCTTCTTCGACACCAGCCGAAGTCGCACCCGCAAATGGTGTGACATGAACACGTGCGGGAATCGCCAGAAGAAAGCGCGCTTCAATGCCAAGCAGCGCAGGAACTCCGGATCGGCGGAGTGATCGTCACCTCGGTACGTCCAAGTGGACCCCACGCCTGCGCCACAGCTGTCGCGGCGGGTGCGCCCCAACGACACCATGGGAAACGACCGCTAAACCGCCGGCACGCCAGCCAAGGACGCCACGCCGCGACGCACCACGTCCGGCCAGTCTCCCGCGAACCCGCTCACGGCCGAGGCGAGGTGGGGCGACGAGGCCAACTCCACCGCCTCGTAGCCGAGATCGGCACGGCGTGAGTCGCGGGCGTTCTCGTAGGCGATCGCGTGCCCGGCCACCAGCGCGGTGATCGTGTAAGAACGCCCGAGCACGTCGTGGGCGGGGACACCTGCCACACCCAGAAGGCGGCACAGTTCGTCGGCCAGTGCCAGATACGAAGGCCCCAGAGGCGTGCGCTCCAGCACGAGCGGCGCCGCCCACGGATGCCGCGTGAGGTGACCGAACCAGCCGACCGCCAAGGCCACGACATCGCCACCGGCATCGTGAAGCAGGCGCTCCAGTTCCCGGCCGAGAGCATGGTCGAGCGCGAGGTCGCGGAGGTCGTCGCGCCCCCTCACGTGACCGTAGAGGCTGGACTGCGCGACACCGAGCACGTCGGCGACGCGGCGCATGGACAACGCCTGCGGCCCCTCCCGGTCGAGGACAGCTACGGCCGCGTCCGCGAGCGCCTCGCTCGAGAGCACACGCCTGCGCACCCGGCCCCGTGGTTCTGTCAGCCAGTAGGACATGGCACCATCGTAGCTATCCGAACATCGTTCGCTTAGGAGTACTGTCGTGGGGATAACCGACCTCCTGCCAGTCGCCTGTGACGGGGTGCTGTTGCGCCCTCTGGCCGAAGTCGACGCCGAGGCGTACGCGGCCGGAACGGAGGACGCCGCCGTGCGGCGCTACGCCCATCTCCCCCTTCCCGAGTACACGCCCGACACCGTGCGCGAACTCGCACGTTCGGACGTCCGAAAAGGACTGATGAGCGGGAACCTCGCGGTGCTGAGCATCGTCGACGAGAAGGACGAGGCGTTCCTCGGAAGCCTCGTGCTCTTCGACATCACGGCCCACGAGGCGGAAGTCGGTTTCTGGCTCTCCCCGCACGCGCGAGGCCGCGGCGTGGCAACGCGCGCGCTGACCGCGTCAGCGCACCTCGCCCGGAAGCTCGGACTCCGCGCGCTCACAGCCCGCACCGAGCCGGCGAACACCGCGTCCCGCCGCACACTGGACACCGCCGGTTTTCTCCCGGACGGAGCGCCGCGGCAGAGCACCACCCCGTCGGGCGCGCAACTCACCACTCAGCACTACCGTCTGCCGCTGGAGTCACTGGAGTGATCACGGCGCCGCCCGCCGACCCACCTCGAGTACATGGGTACGAGCGGCGAGCTGCCTGATTCCGGGCAACGAGGCCTGCCTCGGATGATGGAGCAGTTCGGAGACCAGACGACGCACCGTCGCGCGGGTTCGGACCTCCCCGGGAGCCGCCCGCTCCGCGGCGAGCAACGTCTGGAACGCGCGTTCCGGCTTGTCCCACTGCGCGAGGCACAACGCCACGTCGACGAGGAACCGCGCACGGCGCTCCGTGTCGGGGAACTGACCGAGCTGCGCGGCCTGAGAGTCGTGGAGGGCGGCACCCGCGTTGCCGAGCACGTAGTGCGCGGACACGCGGTGACTCACCACGTTGGCCGCCAGCGCCGCCTGCTGCGCCGGGTGGCCGGCAAGGCGCGCGGCGGTGGCGTCGGCCTCGTCCAGGAGTTCGACGGCCCGCTCCTGGTCACCGCCGCGCGCTGCCGCGTATCCGGCCGAGCACAACAGCACCCCGTGTAGTGCGAGGTGTCTGGGATCCGGATCCCTGCCGCCGAGTTCGAGTTGTCCCGCCGCGCTCAGCGTCAGCGCCTGGGCGCGGTCGTGGTGTCCCGCCCTGCGGCACACCGAGCCGAGCAGGCGCGTCGCCTCCGCGAGGACGAGCGGGTCTTCGGCGGTGGCGGCCGCCCGCAGCGCCCGGTCCGCGGAAACCCACTCCAGCCCGCTGGCCTCGAGCTTTATCAACGCACGGGTGGCCAGGTTGTAGGCGTCGGCCACCAGCCGGGCCGCCTGGGCGTCCCCGTGCTGCCGCTGCGCCGACTCCGCAGCAGTGATCAACTCGGGTAGTCGTGCGGCGAGTTCGAGGTACCGGCAGGCATGGAAGTCGGCGCGCGCGGAGGCCAACGTCGCGTGGAGCTTGGCGCGGGACACCGGTTCGGCCTCCATGGCGGCGGGACCGAGCAGTGCGCCTTCCAGGCGGGCGGCCAAAAACGCCGCGGGATCGACCTCGACTTCCGTTGCGGCGAAGGCACTCGGCGCGGCGACCGCAGTGCCCGCGAGACCCGCTGCGAACAGGAATGCACGTCGTCGCACCTGACCGTCCCCTTTGTGACCGGAGTTGATCTTAACCCTAGAGACGTGCGTTTCACTTCCGGAGGAGACAGGCCGTTCGTGTTTCGCCGCGGTCAGCCCGAACGCTTCGGCGGGAAGTCCCAGAACATTGGCGAACCTGCGCAGTACGGCCACGTCACGCAATCCCCGGCGGCCGTTCTCGAAACGCGAAATGGTGGAAGCCGAACAACCGAACTTCTCACCCAGACGGCCCTGTGACCAGCCCAGTTCCTCGCGGGCACGGCGTAACACCGCCGCGTAGTCACCACGACTCGCGGCGTCCCACAGCGCGGGCGACGCCCAGTTCGGCACAGCGCACCCCCGATACTCCATGCACGGTTGGTGGCATCAGGGTAGTTTCTCCGACGCGCGGGGAAGGCGTTTTGCCTAAATGGCACAGCTTGTGCCTCACTGGCACAACTCCTTCTGCCGGAAGGCCGGGCGTTCTAACGTCGTTCGCATCCGGTTCGGCGGAACCGCCTCCGACCTCCGTCGGACCGGCCGGCTGGCAGGAGTGACCACGCACCGACCGCCACTCCTCGGCATCGGTACTTCTGCCAGCCTATCCACGGCCGGAAGAAGCGCCTGCGCTGCGAGCACGCCGAACGACGTCGGCGGGAAGCCGACACGATTCGCCTCGGGCCTGGGGATTCGTCTCCGCACGCGACCCGGCAAACCCGGTCAGGGCCTCGACGGACGGTGACCGAAAGCGGTCGCGAAAGGTTCGGCCGACGACCGTCACCGTGGTTGCGGAAGGTCGCGCCACATGACCGGAGCGCACGGCACGGTCATGTTCCCCCTTCGACACGACCTCCCACATGAGCACTACTGTTAACAGTTGTTGCCAACAGCCGTCAACACTTGTTGCAGGACGGCCCGGCCAGTAAGGTCCCAGCAGCCCGCCGCTGACCCTCGGAGTCCCGATGAGTACGAGCCCCACGACCTTCGCCGAGAAGCTGGCCTTCCTCATCGAGACGATGCATCCCGCGTCCCGGGGTCCCTACGACGACGAGGAACTCGCTCAGGTCTGGGGTGTTTCACGGCAGTACGTGTGGCAACTGCGTACCGGCAGGCGCGCGGAACCGAGACACAGCGTCGCGATGAAGATCGTCCGGTTCTTCGGCGTGCCCGAGGACTACTTCGTCGACGACGACGTCACCGTCGCCGTGATGCGGCAGATCCAGGACCTCATCCACCGGCGCGACGGCTTCACGGGCGAGAGCGACCCCGGCGAGGACGTGGAGCTTCGCAGGCTGGCCCTGCGCATCCTGAGTCTTTCCACCGACGAACGCGAGATCCTGTCGAACATGGTGGACAAACTGAGCGCGTACGAGGCCGGCCCGCGCGGCCGGCGCCCCCGCCGCAAGCCGTCCCCACCGACCAGGGTTGACGGCGACCATGCGAGAGAATGATCGTCGAGCGTCCCTCGGGGACGTCTCGCCCTGGTGCGTGCGGACCGCGCCGCACGTCGCCAGGCTGATCGACCGGTTCTTTCGGAAGGGCGACACGGTGACACGCTCCGACGTTCGACGCCGCTGCGAGGCACTGGTGGACGAGGTCCTGGAGGCGACCGGGGTTCCACAGCCGTGGAGCATCAACGACTGGTTGGACCGGCTGGAGCGCGTCCGTGGGCGCGACATCGACCTGTGCGCTGTCACGTGGTCTCCCGGAGATCCCACGGGCGCGTGGCAGAGCCGCCGCGACCACGACCTCATCGCCTATCCCGGCAACACCGCCGGGTTCCACCAGGACCACATCATCCTGCACGAGATCGGGCACATGCTGTTCGAGCACACCGGGCGGTGTGCGCTGTCCGACGAGGAGGCGCACCGCCTCGCCCCGAGCCTGCGTCCCAGCGCGTTCGCTCACCTCTTCGGCCGCGCCACCGCCGCCGAGGAGGAGTACGAGGCCGAACAGTTCGCCCACCTCATGCACGCGCGCGTGGCCGCGAGCGCGGTGCCCCGGCCTCGCCGTCACCGCACGCCCCGGAACCGCGCCACCGTATCGGATATGGCCACGGTCGCCCGGATCGTCGCCACGTTCGACCGGCTGTGATGGAAACCCTCGTGATGGCGGTCGCCGGGTCCGCGGCCATCGCCGGTGGAGTGGCACGGCTCGTACTGGCGCGCAGGCACCTGACCCCGGCGACTCTGTACCTGTGCGCCGGGGTCATCGCCGTGGGCCTCTCCTCGGCACTGTCGGCACCGGCCGTGCTCGCGGTCGCGGCACGCGTCGAGCCGGTGCCGAACCTGAGCCGCCTGCTCGTCAACGGCGCGGGCATGATCGCCGCCTGGTGCGTTCACAGCCTGCTCATCCACCTGGTGACCGACGACGGCGCGCGGGCGCGGTCGGCGGTCCGGATCCAGGCCGTGATCCTGCTGACCACACTCGCCACCATGGCCGCGCTGTTCCTGTCGGCCGGCACGACGTACCGGCCGGACTTCCTGGCGGAGTTCTCGCGGCTTCCCGGGATCTTCGGGTACCTGCTGCTGTTCAGCGGCTACGTCGCCTGGAGCCTCGCCCGTTTCGTGCTGCTCATGGGCCGGTACGTGGAGCTCACCGACCGGCGATGGCTCCAGCGCGGGCTACGTGCCATGCAGGCCGGAGCGGCTTTCGGTCTCGCCTGGTCGATGCACAAGGTCGTGGCCGCCACCGCCGTGTTCACCACCGGTTCGCCCTATCCCGGCGCGGACTTCCTCGCCTCGGCGCTGCCCGCCGCGTGCGTCACGCTGGTCACCGTCGGCGTGTTCCTCCCGGTGTGCGCACCACCCGTCGCCCTGCGGGTGGTGGAAGCCAGGCGACGATGGCGGCACCGGAGGCTTCGCGGCCTGTGGGAGACCGTGTCCCCGGTCCTCGCGAGGACCCGCGCAGCGGAACCGCCGCCGGGTTCGACCGCACACGAGCGCCTGAGCACCCGCGTCGTCGACATCCTCGACGCGCTGCTGGTGCTGTCGCCGTACCGTGACCGGGCCGCTGCCACGTCGCGCACGCCCGAGAACGCGAGACGCGAGGCCGAGGCTCTCGTGGTGGCGCTCGCGAGGTGGTCGGCCGGGAAGGCCCCGGTGAACGGTGAGCACCTCGCCGAACCCACCGAGGGGGCCTCACCCGCCTCCGCGACGACCATGGATGATCTCGACGGCGAGGCCGCATGGCTGTGTCGGGTCGCGGAGGCGCTGCGCCGACTGCCCGCACCGAACTCGCCCGGCGCCACGACGAGCAGTACCACCACGAGCTGAGAGGAACCCGTGACCGTTCGGACGGACACCCCGCCTGTCACCGGACCGGTATGGGCGAGAGTACTGAGTGAGGTCTTCGCCCCCTGGGTGATCGTCATCGCGCTGTCGGGCGCGGTGGCGTGGCGAGCCACCCAGGAGGCGCTACCGACGGTCCTGTGGGGACTGCTGATCGCCCTGACCAGCAGCGTCCTGCCGATGGGCGTCATCGTGTGGGGGGCTCGCCGGGGCCGCTGGGACGGGCACCACGTGCGCGACCGCAGGGGTCGCCTCGTCCCGTTCGTGACACTCATCGTGCTGAGTGCCCTGTGCCTGGGCCTGCTCCTGGCGTGGGAAGCGCCGCGCATGCTGGTGGCGCTGGACGTCGCCATGCTCGCGGCCCTCCTCGTCAGCGGCGTCATCACCGCCTGGTGGAAGGTGTCGATGCACGCGGCGGTCGCCGCGGGGGCGGTGGTGATCCTGGCCGCCGCGTACACGGCGTGGGTGTTGCCACTGCTGCTCGTGGTGGCCTCGGTGTGCTGGTCACGGGTACGGCTCGGGGACCACACGGTCGCACAGGTCACGGTCGGGACGGTGCTCGGCATCGTCGTGGGTGGAGGGGTCTTCGTCCTCGCCCTCTGACCGGGTTGCCTTTGTCACACGCGGTAACCGATTGGTCTACAGTTCGTTGAGCTGCCGACGGCATCGGCGTGTGGAGGACCCCATGAACACATCTGTCGCCCCGCTGGTCGAGCAGGTGGTCGACACTGAGCGGTACCCGTTGTTCCGGCCGGGCGGCGACGCGTGGCTCGCCGCGGTGGAGAAGGTGCGGGCAGACCTCGACCGTGACGGCTGCAGCGTGTTGAGCGACTTCGTCCGCCCGGCCCACCACGACCTCCTGCGGCACGAAGGCGCGGGCATGGCGCCACGCGCACACTACGACGTCGAGGTCGTCAACGCCTACAACGTCCCTCTGGACGGCCCCGGCGCGGACCTGCCCGACGACCACCCGGCACGCGTTCCGCTGCGCAGGCGCAACGCGTTCGTGGCCCGCGACCACATCCCTGCCGACGCGCTCATCCATCGCCTCTACGGCGACGCGCACCTCAAACGCTTCCTCGCCGCGTGCTTCGGGTTGCCTGAGATCCACGAGCTCGCCGACCCGCTCGCCGCGCTGGTGCTCAACGTCGTACGCCCCGGCATGGATCACCCGTGGCACTTCGACACTAACGAGTTCGCCGTCTCACTGCTGACCCAGGCGCCGGAGGCCGGGGGTGTGTTCGAGTACTGCCCGGGCATCCGGTCGAAAACCGACGAGAACTTCGCCGACGTCCGAGCGGTGTTGACCGGCGAAGCGCGGCACCTGGTGCGACGGTTGACCCTGCGCACCGGTGACCTGCAACTGTTCCGTGGCCGTTTCGCCCTGCACCGGGTGACTCCCGTGGAAGGAGGAACCGAACGACACACCGCGATCTTCGCCTACAGCGCGAGGCCCGGCGTGGTGGGCAGCGTCGCCCGCACGCGACAGCTGTTCGGCCGTGTCACCGAAGCCCACCTCGCCGCCGAGGGGCGGGCCGTGCGGGGCGACTCGCTGCTCGACTGACCGAGACCACCGACCTTTTCGAGGACCACCGTGACCCACACCGAACCGACGTCCACGTTCGCACACGAGGACCGGCTGCCCCGTGTGCCCCTGCCGACGCTGGAGGACACCTGCTCACGCTTCGTCGAGTGGTGCGCTCCGCTGCTGACCGACGAGCAGCGGGCGAGCACGGAGAAGGCGGTGGCCGAGTTCCTGCGCGAGGACAGCCCCGCGCGCACGCTGCACGCCGCGCTGGAGGAGTTCGACGCCTCCGACGGCGTGCGTAGCTGGCTGGACCTCTTCTGGCCCTCCCGTTACCTCGGCAGGCGCGACCGCATCGCGCTCAACGCCAACTTCTTCTTCCTGTTCCAGGAGTCCGAACACGGCCGGACCGCCAGGGCCGCCCGCCTCATCGCGTCCACAGTGGACTACAAACTGCGCCTCGACGCCGAGGAGATCCCGCCGGTGGTGCAGCGGGGCAGGCCACTGTCCATGGACCAGGTCAGGTACCTGTTCTCCACCACGCGCATCCCCGGCGCCCGGCAGGACACCGTCCGCGCCCCGTACAGCGACTCCGAGCCCGGCCCTTCCCGCGCTCGGCACGTCGCCGTGTTCCACCGGGGCAACCTCTTCCGCATGGACGTCATCGACCCGCACGGTGAGCCGCTGTCGGTGACCGATCTGGAGAACGGGCTGCGGGCGATCGTCGACGCGAGTGCCACGCCCGCCGAGTTCCCGGTCGGTCACCTCACCACCAAGGCCCGCGCCGAGTGGGCCGAGAGCAGGAACGCCCTACTGCTTCTCGACGGCAACGCCGACGCGCTCGACGCGGTGGAGACCGCACTGTTCTGCGTCTGCCTCGACGACCACACCCCGACCGACACGAAGGACGCGTGCGACCACCTGTTGCACGGCGACAGCGGCAACCGTTGGTTCGACAAGTCGGTGTCGTTCGTCGTGTTCGCGGACGGGACGGCGGGCATCAACATCGAGCACTGTGAGCTCGACGGCACCACGGTGCTGTCGTTCGTCGACACGGTGCTCACGACGGAGCCCGCCGCCCGTGAGCCGAAGGGCACGCCCCCCGTCGATCTCGTCGAGTTCACCCTCGACGAGACGCTGCGGCACGACGTGCGGTCCGCCGCGACCGCGTTCGCCGACTACGCCGCCGCCACGGCCTCGACCCTGGTGTCGTTCGACGACATCGGCTCGGCCCGTATCAAGCGGCTGGGTATCTCCCCCGACGCGTTCATGCAACTGGCCTACCAGTTGGCGCACCAGCGCGCGAAGGGGTTCGTCGGCGCGACCTACGAGTCCATCGCCACCCGCCAGTACCGGGCCGGGCGAACCGAGGCCATGCGGGTGGTCACGCCCGAGGTGGTGCGGTTCGTCGAGGTCATGGAGAACCCGGACGCCGACGTCGACGAGCGTGTGGCCGCGTTGAAGAGCGCCGCCGACAAGCACGTCGCCAGGGCCAGGGAGTGCCAGGCCGGGATGGCACCCGAACAGCACCTGTGGGAACTCCAGCTCATCGCGGCCCGGCGCCCGGAGCTCGGCGTGAGCCCGGACCTACCGCTGTACTCCACGCCGGGCTGGACGGTCATGCGCGACGACTATCTCAGCACCAGCTCGGCGCCGTCGGAGCACATCCGGTACTTCGGCTTCGGCTCCACGAGCAGCCACTGCATCGGCGTGGCGTACGTGCTGCTGCCCGACCGCGTCAACATCTACCTGAGCACACCGGCGGCGGTCGCCGACGAGATGGCCGCGTTCGCCGACCACCTCACCACGGCGGTCTACGAACTGGAGGACCTGCTCGACCCCGAACTCTGACGACTCCGACGAAGACGCGAGAAGGCGGGGTGGGCGCGAACGACCCACCCCGCCTTCTCCTTCCCCCGGTCAGTCCGCGTGCGCCCATGCCTTCGACAGCGCGACCTTGCCGCGCGTCTGGAGCAGTGCACCCGAGTACAGCCTCGCCCCGAACAGGGTCACGAGCGCCGCGAACACCGCCAGCAGTCCGAGCGAGGCCACGGCCTCCCACACCACGGCCTCACCGTTGAACATCCGCACCGGCATCGCCACGGCGGCGGAGAACGGCACGTACGACAGCACGGTCATCACGGTCTCGTTGTCGGAGAAGAACATCACCGCGAAGTACGGCCCCATCACCAGCATCATGGCCAGTCCCATGGTGGCACCGAGATCCTCCTGACGGCTCACCAGCGACCCCGTCACCGCCCACATCGCGGCGAGCAGCAGGAACCCGAGGATCATGAACGGCACGAACCAGCCGAGCGCGGGCAGGACCACCGTCAGCAGGTCGCCGTGGCCGCCTGCCCGCAGTGCGAGAGGCGCGGCGATCGCCACCACCACGACCTGACCGAGCGTCAGCAGCGTGTGGCCCACGATCTTGCCCGCGAGCAGCGCCTTCACCGGTACGGTCGACACGAGGATCTCCACGACCCGGGTCTGTTTCTCCGTCACCGTGCTCTGGGCGATGGCGACCCCGCCCATGCCGAACATCAGGAACAACACCGCCAGGACCATCACCACGACGGCGTTCTCACCGTTGGACACCTCGGACGTCTCCAACAGGTCCACCGGTGGAACCGCGCCCAGCCCCGCGACGATCTCGGCGGGTGGGTCGGACAAGGCGACGACGCGCACGCCCGTCACCGACTCGCCCGTCGTGTCGGGCACGACAGCCGCGTCCACCTCCTCCGCGCGGACGAGTTCCCTCGCGGTGGCGACGTCCTCCGCCTCGACGATCTCGGTGTCGAGTCGCTCCAGTACGGGCCGGACCTCGGCGCTGCCCACGACGGCGACGCTCGTCTGCCCCCCGCCGAACACGGACGGCAGCACGGACATCGCGAACAGGCCGACGACGACGACCGCGAGTCCGATCCAGAAACTCTTGAGCTGCAGGAACGACTTGGCCTCGCGTTCCGCGACGAGCCAGGTCGCCGACCAGAACGAGGTGCCGCCCGCCTTGCCGTGTTCCGAACCGCTCTCCGGGGACTGCCGCACAGTCGTGGTGGTCATCAGATGGCCTCCTTGAAGATCTCTTCCAGCGAGGGCAGCATCGGGGCGAAGCTGCGTACGGCACCCTTGCCGAGCGCGGCGTGCAGCACGTCCTGGTCGCTGGTGCCGTCGGTGAGCTCGAACACCGCGCGAGGCCCGTCCAGGTCGACCACGCGCACCCCCGCGAGGTCGCGCAGCCACCCGGCGTCGGAGTCCACCACGATTTCCCAACGCGCCGTGCCGTAGTCGCGGCGCAGTTCCTCCCGGTCACCGCTCGCGGCGATCGTGCCGCCGGAGAGGATCACGAGATCGTCGCAGAGCTGTTCCACGATGGCGAGCTGGTGGCTGGAGAACAGCACGGGCACGCCCCGCGCGGCCCGCTCTCGCAGCACACCGAGCACCACCCCGACAGCGATGGGGTCGAGCCCGGAGAACGGCTCGTCGAGGATCAGCAGCACGGGGTCGTGCACCAGCGCGGCCGCCACCTGGACCCGCTGCTGGTTGCCCAGCGACAGATCCTCCAGCTTGTCGTTCGCCCGGGAGGTGAGGTCGAGCTGGTCGAGCAGCTCCTCGGTGTTACGCCGGGCGGTGGCGCGGTCCAGACCGTGCAGCTGGCCGAGCCACGCGACCTGCTCGGCGATCTTCATCTTCGGATACAGCCCGCGTTCCTCCGGCATGTAGCCGAAACGTTGCCGCAGTGACCCCGTGACCGGCTCGCCGTTCCACGTCACCGAGCCACCGTGCGCGGCGAGCACCCCCAGGATGATGCGCATCGTGGTGGTCTTGCCCGCGCCGTTGGCACCGAGGAAACCCGTCATCCGGCCGGGGCGCACCTCGAACGACACGTCGTCGAGCACCCTGTGTTCGCCGAAGCGGCGGCTGATGCTGGTCACTGTCAACATGCCGGTCAGTCAAGCAGGAACGGGCCCCCGCGTCGTCAGGCACCGGAACGATCATCGGCGTCCTCCGCGAGGAGGATGCCGACCGGTCACGCTCCGCCAGGGGTGACGATGCCGTTCTCGTAGGCGAAGACGACGGCATGAGTGCGGTCGCGCAGGTCCAGTTTGGAGAGAATGCGCGACACGTGGGTCTTGACGGTGGTCTCGCCGAGGAAGAGCTGTTCGGCGATCTCGGCGTTGCTCGCGCCCTTGGCCAGCAGGGACAACACCTCGAACTCGCGGTCGGTGAGTTCCGGTGGGCGACGAGGAGGTGTGGCCGCCACCGGCGTGGAGAACCGCGCGATCACTCTGCGCGTCACCTCGGGGGACAGCAACGCGTCCCCTCGGGCGACCACGCGCACCGACTCGATCAGGTCCTCGGGCGAGGCGTTCTTCAACAGGAACCCGCTCGCACCCGCCCGCAGGGCCTCGAAGAGGTAGTCCTCGCGGTCGAACGTCGTGAGGATGATGACCTTCGTGGGATGGTCGCTTCCGGCGGAGCCGAGCAGGCGGCGCGTGGCTTCCAACCCGTCGAGCTTCGGCATCTGGACGTCCATGAGCACCACGTCGGCGCGCAGCCGCCTCGCGAGTTCGACGGCCTCCGCGCCGTCACCGGCCTCGCCGACCACCTCGATGCCCTCGCCGGAGGACAGGATCACCCGGAACCCGGCACGCACGAGAGCCTGGTCGTCCGCGAGGAGGACCCGCAACGATCCGTCGTCGTGGTCCTGGGCTTCGGTGCCGGCGTCGGTCACGAGTTCACTGTCCTCCTCACGGGACGTCGTCCCCACTCACCTGCTGGCGGCGGGTGGGTTCGGGAAAGGTGGCCCGAACACGGTACCCGCCGGAGCGCCTCGCCCCTGTCTCCAGCTCCCCGCCGTGGACGGCGACCCGTTCGCGCATGCCCACCAGGCCGAGTCCACTCCCCTGCCTGCGTCCGGGCCCCGACGGGCCTCGGCCGTCGTCGGTGATCTCCACCTCCACCCCCGTGCCGAGGTAACGCAACCTCACCTCCACGGAGCGGGCCGCGGCGTGTTTGACGACGTTGGTCAACGCCTCCTGCACCACGCGGTAGACCGAGAGCGCGACACCCTCCGACACGGGGTAGGCCTCGCCGTAGACGGCGAACGCCGCGTCGAGGGAGGCTGAGCGCGTGCGCTCCACCAGGTCGGGCAGGTCGTCCAGCCCCGGGGACGCCGCGTGCGAGGTCGCGGGTTCCTCCGGCTCCGCCCGCGTGCCGGTCGGCTCCGCACGCAACACCCCGAGCAGTCCCCGCAACTCCGTGATCGCTGTGCGCGCGGTCTCCTCCACCGTGTCCAGCGCGGTGCGCGCGAGTTCGCGGTCGGAGTCGAGCACCCGGCGTGCGGCACCCGCCTGGATTCCCATCACCGACACGTGGTGGGCCACGACGTCGTGCAGTTCACGCGCGATCCGGAGTCGTTCGGCCACGATCGCGCCCCGCGTGTTCTCCTCCTGGGAACGCCTCAGTTGCTCCGCCCGGTACTTCAGCTCCGCCTGCCTGCGCGCCGACAGCCACGCCATCTCGCCGAAGAAGTAGGCCGCCAGGAAGAACATCACGTTGAATCCGAGGCCGTACAGCACCGTGGCCAGTACCGGATTGAGCGGGCCGCTCGCGCCGGGAAAGTCGGGGGCGGGGTTCAGCAGCAGTTCGACGAGCCCCACCCCGAGCCAGACGAACATCGCCGCGATGACACCGACTCTCGCCCACCGGGCCACGGTGCGATTGCGTTCCCACGCGCCTGTGCTGTAGATCGCGAGGAACAGGGCGATGGACGGTACGAAGTTGTCACCGATCTGGCGTGCCTGCACGACGATGAACAGCACGCCGACCGCGATCAGGGTGACCAGCGGGTACCGTCGCCGCACGGCCAGCGGCGCGGTGACGGCGGCGCCCAGCAGGAGCTGTTCGCCCAACGACGGGGCCTTGCCGAAGGCCAGCACCCCCATGCTGTTGACGACGACGACCGTGAACGCCGCACCGGCGAGCACGACCAGCGCCAACAGGACGTCGTTGCGTTGCTGCCTCGGCGTGGGCGGTGGGCGCCGCCATCGCTGCCAGACCGGTTCGGCGCCCGTGTTCTCCCTCGCCACGCACGTCAACGTAACAGGGCGGGATGTCGCGTTCGGGCGAAGGCTCAGGCCGGTGAGGTGAACGCCACCGAGGTGAAGTCGCCCCGTTCCCGCACGACGCGATCACCGTAGGTGGAGGGCCGGACGACCTCCAGGATGAGGCAGAACCGACCGTCCAACCCGTGCCGTGACGCCAGCGTCCGGTAGTTCCTCGTGAGGTAGCGAGCGGCTGCCCGGTTGGTGACGGCCGTCTGCCCGCACACGAGGAACAGCGGCCGCCCCTCCTTCCCGGTGTCGACCTTGGCGAGCAGGACGAACTCCGCCTCCCCCGGCTTGCGGGGGAACTCCTCGTCCCCGACCCTCAGGGTGAGCAGGTCGCCCACCTCCTCGTAGGGGTCCATCGACGCACCGGGCACGAACGTCGCGAGGTGCGCCCCCGTTCGCCTGTTCCCTTCGGGCCCCCCGACGCAGAACTCCGTCGCGGAGTCGAACGCGCTGTCGAACAGGACGCTGTGCCCCTGCACCTTCAACGCGACGTCCGCACCGCACTCCCTGGCCACGGTGGCGAGCTCGACGATCGCGGCGACGTCGAGCTGGTTCACGCTGTGCGGCGAGGGCGACGACGCGTGCCTCGGCGCCACGATCACGCACTCGGCGCGGGTGGAGAGCCCGAAGAAACGCCTGCGCCGTTCGTCGCGCCGCCTGCGCCGGAAGCGTTGGAACGACCACACCGCGGTACCGGCGATGACACTGGCGAGCAGGTTGATGACGAGATCACCGACGCTGGACACCACGGACCCCTTCTCGTCGCGTTGTCGATCACCGTAGTGGATCGGACCCGATCCGGGGACCGTTCACGCGCGCACGGCACCGGCTACGACGGCCACGAGCAGTCCCGCCACGAGACACCAGATCGCCGGGGGTCACGCTCCGGTCTTGGTGGCGGCGACCTTGACCCAGTCGTTCGCGATCGTCAGCGTCTTCCACCGTCCTCGGTGTCGGTCACCCCCGAAGTGTCCCGACCCGCGCACCCACGGCCAACCCCGTTTCCGCCGCGGGCCGAAAGACTGCTCTGAAAGAGCGGAATTCACGCGAAGTGGTCGCGTGGGGACCCGTCGTACCGGTACGCCGGGACCGAAGGCTCACCGTGACGGACGGTACGACGGCGGCGCCCAGGACCGCGGTCCGTCATTCCTTCTGAAAGGACCCCAGCAATGACCGCCATTCCGAACCGCATCGCCGTGGGTGTGGGCACGGCCGTCTCCGTGCTCGTCGTCGTCCTCGCCCTCGTCTTCGACTGGGCGACGTGGGTGTGGCTTCCGCTGGCCGCGGTCCTCGGTCCGGCCACGGCGATCGTGCTGCGGTCGGTCCTGCTGGACCGCGACGACGAACCGGCGCCCCACCCGCAACGGGCCACTCCGGCGGCTCCCCAGCCACCACCGCCTCCCGCTCCTCGGCGCGAGGCCGTCTCCGGTCTGCCGCTACCCACCAAGGATCGCGACTACCGTTTCCTGTTCTCCGCCACCGTGTCGTGGCTGCACGACCCCCATGTTCCCGCGATGACCGCCGATCTGGCCGCGATGGCGAAACAGAACGTCATCGCGAGGGCCGTCGACCGGGCACGGCAGTACGGGCCCGACGAACACGCCGTCGCGACGGTCGATCTGGGCGCGATCCTGTCGGAACGGATCACGGTCGCCAACGGTCACTACGTGTGGGCCACCGACGTGACGCTCACGTTGTCCGACGCCGACGCCCGGCGCCTGGAAAGGATCGCCGAACTCCGCAAGCAGCGGGCGCTGTGGGAACTCGAACGCGCTCACGAACTCGGTGTCCGGGACTATCTCGGCAAAGAGGTGCTGCGTGATCCCGGCTCGGCGGTCACCTGGTGGTTCGCCCGCAATCTCGACAAACCCGATGCGATCGCCACCACGGTGCGCGACATCGACAACCTGCGCAGGCTGACCTCGGCCGCGCACGCGACACACGTCCCCACCTGGGATTCCGGCAGTGGAGGACCGCTCACCGTGTTCCCGGCCCAGCCATCGCCTCCCGTCACGCCGAACGGAAACGACGATCCGGTCCGACGTCTCACGGCCGCTGTGGACGAACTCGCCGAAGGCCACGAACCCGCGTTGCGGGCCACGCTGCACCGTCGGCTGGCTGAGCTCCTGCGTGTCCACGGGCTCACCGCGGCGGCGGACACGCTGTCCCGCCCGGACGACGTCGTGGAGGCGGAACCCGGGAACCGCGACGACGGCCCCGAGGACGGGATCACCCGGCCTGCGCTCCCGTCCTGAGGAAGTGGAGCACGGCGAGCACTCTGCGGTTCGCGTCGTCGGTGGGGGGCAGGTTCAGCTTCGCGAAGATGTTGCCGATGTGCTTGCCCACCGCCGCGTCACTCACCACGAGTGCGCGCGCGATGCCGGCGTTCGAGCGGCCTTCGGCCATCAGCGCCAACACCTCGCGTTCCCTCGGGCTGAGCGGGGCGAGCGGGTCACGTCGGCGCCGCAGCAGTTGGCGCACCACCTCGGGATCCACCACCGTGTTGCCGGAGGCGACGCGCTCGACGGCGTCGGCGAACTCGGTGACGTCGGTGATGCGGTCCTTGAGCAGGTAGCCGACCCCCGAACCGCCCGGGGCCTCCAGCAGCTCCGCGGCGTAGGTCTGCTCGATGTACTGGCTCAGCACCAGAACGGCCGGTGCCGGATCACGACGGCGCAGTTCGATGGCGGCACGCAGACCCTCGTCGACGAAACCGGGCGGCATGCGCACATCGGTGAGCACGAGGTCCGGCCGGTAGGCCGACACGGCCGACACCAACGTGTCCGCGTCGCCGACCTGAGCCACGACGTCGTGACCGAACCGAGCGAGCAGCCCCGCGATGCCCTCGCGGATCAGCAGGCCGTCCTCGGCGAGGACGACGCGGAGGGGACGGTCGGGACGCACGGTACCTCCAGACGCAACAGCGTGGGACCACCCGGCGGACTGGACAACGACAGTCTGCCGTCCACCACCGCCACGCGGTCCGCCAGCCCGGTCAACCCGCTTCCGCGCGCCGGGTCGGCCCCTCCCACGCCGTCGTCGCGCACGGTCAGCACGAGCCGGTCGTCCACCAGCCGCCCGGTGACCACCGCTCGGCGTGCTTCGCTGTGTTTGGCGATGTTGGCCACCGCTTCGGCGACCACGAAGTACGCCGCCGACTCCACCGGCGTCGGCAGCCTGCGGGGCAGATCCACGTCCACGTCCACCGGGACGACCGAGCGGTCGGACAGCTCCTCCACCGCGGCGGGAAGTCCCCGGTCCGACAGCACCCGGGGATGGATGCCGCGGACCAGTTCTCTGAGGTCGGCAAGCGCTGCCTTCGCCTGCTCGTGCGCGGTGACGACCAGGGCTGGGATCTCCGCCTCGGTGGCCACCCGGGCCAGTCCGAGCGTCATGCCGAGGGCGACGAGGCGCTGCTGGGCTCCGTCGTGCAGATCGCGTTCGATGCGCCGCCGTTCGGCCTCGAACACCTCCGACAACCGGGCGCGGGACCGCACTAGTTCCACGACCCGGCCCTGCAGCTCCGAGTCGCGTCCACCCAGGAGTGAGCGGGTCAGAGCGAGCCGGACCACCGCCCAGAACGTGGTGGTGTACGCGGCGAGCGCGAACACTACGAATCCCACCAGCACCGCGAGCACCGCCTGCCACCCGCTTGTGACCAGCACGGCCTTGAGCACCTTGACCTCTTCGCCGTCCACCGCGAGCAACAGCGGGGTGGCGAGCAACGCCCCGGGCACGACGACGAGCAGCGCCACCGCCACGGCATCGATCGGCCACAGCACCACAGCCAGCAGCACGGCGTAGGCCAGTTCCCTCCAGGTGGCCGGTTCCGACCACCTGGTCCGCAGCCACGGCACCAGCCCGGGTCGGTCGGGCACGCTGTGAGGGTTCGGCACGGGATCGTCGCCCAACAGCCGCGCCCGGACGCGTTCCACCGCGGCCACGGGCAACCCGAGCAGACCGAAGGCCACCAGCAGCGGAAGTCCCACCAGAAGCACCGCGAACACCGCGCCCACGGCCAGCAACGACACCACGACGACGAGCGTGGCGACACCCACCACGACGCCCGAGGCGAGATAAACGCACGCACGCCAGGGCCACGCCGACACGACGAACCCGCGCCGCCGCATCGCTTTCCGCACGATCTCCGCGATCACAGCTGGGACCCTAGGGCGCCGGGCAGCGGTCGACCCAGGTGGTCGGTACGACTCGTGGGGTGTAGAAAACCCCACCACCGAACTCCCCCTCGGCACCGTGTGCGCGACCCGAGTCGGCGGCTTGACTTCCGGCCATGAAACACAACCACGCGGTCGACCTGCGGTCGGTGACGAAGACCTACGGTTCGGTGACCGCACTCGACGACGTCACGGTGGGGTTCGAGACGGGGAGCTTCACCGCGGTCATGGGCCCGTCAGGCTCGGGCAAGTCCACACTGCTCCACTGCGCGGCCGGCCTCGACCGCCCTAACAGCGGCACGGTGACGTTGGACGGGGCGGACCTCGGCACGATGAGCGAGCGGGAACTCACGCTGCTTCGCCGGAACACCGTCGGCTTCGTGTTCCAGTCGTTCAACCTGCTGCCCGCGCTCACCGCCGAGCAGAACGTGGAGCTGCCGTTCCGGCTCGCGGGCCGCCGTCCGGACCGGCGGGAGATCCGGCGGGCACTGCTCGACGTCGGCCTCGAAGGCCGGGAACGTCACCTGCCCGGCCAGCTCTCCGGCGGTCAACAGCAACGGGTCGCCATCGCGCGGGCTCTCGTGACCCGGCCCTCCGTGCTGTTCGCCGACGAACCGACGGGCGCGCTCGACTCCACGACGAGCAGGCAGGTCCTGTCGCTGCTGCGCGGATTGGTCGCCGCGCACGGCCAGACCATCATCATGGTGACCCACGACCCCGTGGCGGCGTCCTTCGCCGACCGGGTGCTGTTCTTCGCCGACGGCAGACCCACCGGTGTGCTCGACCACCCGACGCCCGACGCCGTGGCCGCGCGCATGTCGAGGCTGGAGGCGGCGCCGTGCTGAGACTGTTGCTCAGGCTCGTTCGTTCCCGCGCGGCCGGACTGCTCGCGACCATCCCCGCACTGGCGTTGGGCGTCGCCCTGGTCACCGCGACGGGCCTGGTTCTGGCCGCGACACTCGACACTCCGGCCCGGGAACCACAGCGTTACGCCGCCGCCCCCGTCGTGGTCGTACCCCACGACGAGTTGCGCGTCACCACCCCGCACGGCGAACGCGTGGCGACGCTGACCGACCCGCCCGGCCTCGGCACCGGGCTGCGCGACCTGCTCGCCGAGGTCGGTGCCGTGGTGGAGGACCGGACCTTCGACGTCGGTGACGGAGTGGTGGGACATCCGTGGTCGGCCGCGGCGTTCACGCCGTATCGCCTCACCGCCGGGAACGCCCCGCGTACGGACTCCGACGTCGTGGTGACGCAAGGGATCGCCGAACTCGGCGGCACGCTGAGAGTCGGCGCCGCGGAGTACACCGTCACCGGTGTCGTACCGGCGAGGTCGTTCGAGCGGGCGGCCTTCTTCACCGACGCCGAAGCCCGCAGGCTCTCGCCCCGGCTCGACGCTCTGGTGGTCCACGCGGACCCCACGGTGGTGACCCGCGAGGTGGGTGACGCCGCGACAGTGGTCGCCGGACCCGAACGCCGATCGCTCGATCCCGACGTCGACCGGGACGCCGAGGCACTGATCAGCGCCAACGCACTCGTCGGCACGGCGAGCGGCATCGCGGTCTTCGTCGCCGCGTTCCTGGTCGCGTCCTCCTTCGCCTACACGGTGTCGCAGCGCCGTCGGGAGTTCGCGCTCCTGCGCGTCGCCGGGGCCACTCCGCGGCAGGTCCGGACAGTCGTCCTCGCCGAGGCCCTCGTCGTCGGCTGCCTCGGCTCGGTGCTGGGGTGTCTCGCGGGCCGGGCCGTCAGCCCCGCGCTCACGTCCTGGCTGGTCGACCGAGGTCTCGCCCCCCACTGGTTCCAGCTGGGTGGTAGCGGGCTGGCTGACTGGCCGCTCGTTCTCGCCGGTGGCACGGGACTGGTGATGGCTCAACTCGGCGCATGGGCCGCCTCCCGGCGAGCGGCCTCCGTGCACCCGGCAGAGGCGTTGCGCGAGTCCGCCACCGAGCGGCGCGCCATGCCGTTGTCACGGTGGCTGCTGGGCGCAGGCCTGCTCGCGACGGGTGTGGCGATGGGCGTGGCTCCGCTGGTGTCCGATCCCGGCTCGGCGTTGAAGAGCAAACACTACGTGCCGATGGTCATGGTGCTTCTCATGGCGGTGGCGGTACTCGCGCCGGCACTGGTGTCGCCGCTGGCCCGGTTGCTCGTCGCTCCGCTGTCCCGGTCGCGCGGTGCGGTGGGCCTCGTGGCCGGAGCCAGCGCCGCCGGCTTCGCCCGGAGGACGGCGACCACGGCCACTCCCGTGTTGCTCACCGTCGGGCTCGCGGCCGGACTGCTGGGCAGCGCGACGAGCGTGGAACACGCGAGAGCCGACGAGGTGCGCGACCGGCTGGGCGCCGACTACGTGGTGACGTCCGACGGTGGGCGGGACGTACCGGACGGCGCACTGCAGCGGCTTCGGGACACGGCGAGCGTCGAGGTCGCGGCGATGGCGGACACGACGCTGTACGACGTGGAGGACGGCACGGCGCTGCTGAAGCGGACGGCGACAGCCGTCGATCCGTCGGCGTTGCGACAGGGGCTCCTCCACCTGCCGGTCGAGGAGGGATCACTCGCCGACCTCACCGACGACACCGTCGTGGTGGACACCGAATGGCGGCGGGCCGTCGGCGACGAGGTCGACGTGTGGCGCGCCGACGGCACCTCGGCCCGGCTGCGGGTGGTGGCGGTGATCAGCACCGGCGCCGGGGGCAACGGGGCGTTCGTCACCCGCGCCCACGTGCGCGGCGGGGAAGCGCACCGGTTGCTCGTGCGGACGGAACGCACCCGCGACGATCTCACCGGGGTGTTGTCCGGGCTCGGGGTCAGCGTGTCACCTGTGGCGGAGTGGTCGGCGTCTTCGGCGGAAGGCGGATCGGACGTGCGCGAGCTCGGAATGTGGGCCGTCCTGGGACTCGCCCTGGTCTACACGGGACTGTCGGTCAGCAGCACGTTGATCAGCTCGACACGGCTTCGTGGTGAGGAGTTCCGGACACTGCGGCTGTCCGGCGCGACGAACGGGCAGCTCCTGCGCGTGGTGGCGACCGACGCGCTGTCGGTGGTCGCGCTCGGGACCGGTCTGGCCGCGGTCACGACGGCGACCGTCCTCACCGGACTCGGTGCTGCCCTGACGCGGCTCGGCGCGCCCGTGGCCGTCTCCCTGCCGTGGCCCGTCCTCGCAGCCGTGACGGGTGCGTGCGGACTCGTCGCCGTACTGTCAGCGGTCGTTCCGGCAGCCGCCATGTTGCGGAAACCTTCACGTGCCTCCAAGCAACACGACTACCTTCAGTAGTCACAACGATCGTCGGTGTCGCCAAAGAGTGAATCCATGCCACCGTCCACATGACCCAGTTCGATGCTGCGCACAGAAACGAGGTCGGGGACATGCGTAATCGGACCGGACGTCTGATCGCGGGCTCGCTCGCGGCTCTCGTCGTCGGCGTGGGAGTGCCCGCGTCGGCCGAGGCACCGTCCGACGACTACTACTCCGGAACCGAGGGGCTCAGCGGTGAGGCCCTGAAGGACGCCCTGCACGACATCATCAGCGACGCCGAACAACTGTCCTACAGCGAGATCTGGGACGGGATCAAGGCCACGGACGAGGACCCCGCGAACCCGAACAACGTGATCCTGCTCTACAGCGGCGAGTCCCGGTCGAAGAACGACAACGGCGGCAACGTCGGTGACTGGAACCGGGAACACGTGTGGGCGAAGTCCCACGGAGACTTCGGTACGTCCGGGCCCGGCGCCGACCTGCACCACCTGCGTCCCACCGACGTGCAGGTGAACAGCGTCCGGGGCAACAAGGACTTCGACAACGGCGGTGGCGCCGTCGACGGTGCCCCGGACAACTACACCGACGACGACTCCTTCGAGCCGCGGGACGAGGTCAAGGGCGACGTCGCCCGGATGGTCTTCTACATGGCGGTCCGGTACGAGGGCACCGACAGCTACCCCGACCTGGAACTCAACGACCAGGTCAACAACGGATCAGCGCCGTACCACGGCAGGCTGTCCGTGCTGCTGGAGTGGCACGAGGCCGACCCGGTGGACGACTTCGAGCGCAACCGCAACGAAGTCGTCTACGAGCGGTTCCAGCACAACCGCAACCCGTTCATCGACCACCCGGAGTGGGCGGCCGAGATCTGGGGCTGACCCACGACATCGTGTCCGCATCTCTCGTACGGGTGTTCACGTCACACGGCGCGGACACCCGGACACAGACTGCGGACACGATGTCGGGTCACCGGCGGAGCAGTGGCCGGGCGTGTCGGGGTTTCGGCGGTGCCCCCGGCAGCAGCCGGACCCGGCGCCGTGCGGCGAGGTCCTCGGCCCAGCCGAACGCGAGCACCGCCGCCGCCGTCAGCGCCACGGCGAGAGCGAAGTGCTCCGTTCGCGAGTAATCGCCCCACCACACGACGATCGGCGCCGCCAGGTAGATAGCCACGTTGTGCCACAGGTACACGGTGACCGCCCTGGCGTTGAGCACGGTGACGAGCCGCCCCAGTACGGGAACGCGATCGAGCCACGCCATCGACGGCGACACCCGCAGCGCCACGAGAACGAAGCCCGCACTGACCAGCGCCTGTGCCAGCGGGATCTCGTTGAGGTCGTAGGAACCCCACGACGGATGGGTCGCCGCCCACCACAGTCCCGCCGACATCGACACCGCCGCCACGGCGCCGAGCACGGCGAAGCGAACGCGGGCCAGCGACCCGTCACGGTGGGCGAAGCCGAGCACCCAGCAGGCACCGAACGTGCAGAAGTCCAGCAAGCCCTGACCGAAGTCCGCCATCCCCGACAGCGGGGATCCCGTCAGCGCGTCCGCGGCGACGAGCGCCAGCGGTGTCAGGATCGTCAGCAGTGGCCGACGGCGGTACAGGCGCAGGAGCAACGGCGTCAGCAGCACGAACCACAGGTACGCGCGGACGTACCAGAGGACGATCGCCGCGTCGCGGCCCAACCCCCAGTCGCTGTGTGGCGGATCGAGGATCGGGAAGATCCACAGTATGAGTTCGGACCAGCGCAGCGTGTCGCTCGCCCAGCTCTCCCCGGTGGCCGCGCTCCAGCCGAACACCAGCATCAGCGGCACCATCACCACGGCCAGCACCCACAGCGGCGGCAGCAACCGCACGATGCGCCTGCCGACGACGTCCACGGGCGGTTGCCGCTCCATCGAGCGGGCCATCAGCGACCCGCCGACGGCGAACATGACGCCCATCGCGGGAAACACCATGCTCAGCCAAGGCCAGCCGACGGTGTGGTAGAGCATCACCCGGCCCAGCGCCGCGGCCCTGAGCACGTCCAGCCAGCGTTCGCGGCGGGGACGTTCCGCCACAGGTGCCGGTTCCTTCCGCGCGCCGCTGTCGTCCGGAGTCCTCGGCGCGGGGACGGCGGGTCGCGCCGCGCGCTGTGGCGCGGTGGGTTGAGCCTCGTGCGGTGGCGGGGCGGGTCGCACCCTGGACGGCAGTGCGGCGCTACCTGCCCTGCGCATGTGCTGCCATCGCACCCGCACCCCCGAGGCCGCCGCGGTGAGCGACTGCACGAGCACCACGTACATGAGCTGGCGGTAGAGGAGCTGCTGAGCGGGCAGCAACCACAGCACCGTCCGGCGTTCGCCGTCGAGGTGGAACGCGTACGCGGCCACTCCCGTCTGCACGGCGAGCATGCCCAGCCACAGCAACACGGTGGTCTGCGAATCGAGGAACAGCAGACCGTAGAGAAGAAAGATGTCGATCACCGGCGCGATGACGGGCAGCACGATCTGGAAGAGCACCACGTGCAACAGCCCGAAGCGGCCGACACGTCCCGCCGCCCCGCGCTGCACGACGGCGCGGCGGTGCTTCCACAACGCCTGCATGGTGCCGAAGGTCCACCGGTAGCGCTGTTGCCAGAGCTGTCGGACGGTGGTCGGCGCCTCGGTCCACGTCACCGCATTCTCCTGGAACACCGTGCGCCAACCCGCCCGGCCGATGCTGATGGTGAGGTCGGTGTCCTCCGCGAGCGTCTGGGAACTCAGTCCCCCCACCTGCAGCAGTGCCGAACGCCGGAAGGCACCACCCGCACCCGGCACGGTCGGCATCGAGCGCAACACGTCGTGGACACGGCGGTCGACGTTGAAACCGATGACGTACTCGATGTGCTGGAGGCGAGCCAGCAGCGTCTCCCGGTTGGCGACCTTGACGTTGGCGGAGACAGCTCCGACCTGTGGATCGGCGAACGGCTGCACGAGTTCGTGCACGGTGGTCGGTTCGAACACGGTGTCGCCGTCCACCATGACGATGAGCTCGTACTTCGCGGCGGCGATGCCCGCGTTGAGAGCGGCGGCCTTGCCGCCGTTGGGCCTGCGCAGCACCCGAACCTCCGACAACCCGAGGCTCTCCACGAGGTCGGCTGTGCCGTCGGTCGACCCGTCGTCGACCACGATCACCTCGACGTGGTGGTTGCTGGCGACCGCCGACCGCACCGTGGCCTCGATGCCGGCGGCTTCGTTGTAGGCGGGAACGATCACCGAAACCGGGTCGTGGACAGGCGGCCCCCACTGTGGTCGGGGCCGGTGGCGCCGCGCGGCGTGCCTGCGTGCCACGAATACGAGCAACAGCAACCGCAACACCGTCAGGGCGCCCACCGCGAAGAGGAGCCACTTCAGACCCTCCACCACGGCCAGGGCGACGTTGACGAAGACGGCCAGTGCGGTACCCGACGCCTGGTCCACGGTGGAGGCCGGATCGGCACGGTTGGTCCCCAGTACGTCCGTGATCGTGGTGAACCGGTACCCCTGCTCCTTGAGCCGGGGAATGAGCACGTCCAGCGCGGCGACGGTCTGCGACCGGTCGCCCCCGGCGTCGTGTAGTAACACCGTGGCGCCGCGCCCGTCGGGTGGTGTGGAGTTGCGCACGATGGCCTCCACCCCGGGGCGCTTCCAGTCGGCACTGTCGATGTCGCTGAACACGCTGACGTAGCCGAGCTCCCCCGCTGTGCGCACCACGTCGTACGCGGGGTTGTCGATGGCCTCCACACCGGACGAGTACGGCGGGCGGAACAACCGGGTCGTCACACCGGCCGCTCCCGCGATCACGAGCTGGGTCTGGTGCAGTTCACGTTCCACCCGCCAGGGCGAGACCAGCGCGAGATCAGGGTGGGTGAACGTGTGTACGCCGAGCTCGGAGCCGGATTCGTGGATCCGCCGCACGAGCTCGGGGTGCCGGGCGGCCATGGACCCGACCACGAAGAACGTCGCGGGCACGTCATGGCGTTCGAGCACCTCCAACACCTTCGGTGTCCACGTCGGGTCGGGTCCGTCGTCGAAGGTCAACGCGAGGGTGCGCGGTGGCATCGCCGTGGACACCACCGAGTCACCGTCGGCGTGAACGAGGGCTCCACCCTCGTTCACCGAGTTCGGTACCTCCGACCGACTCTGGAAGCTCCGCCCGGGCTTCGCGTCGTTGCCTATCTCGGACGTGGCCCAGCCGGCCACGAGCAGCAGCAGCGCGAAAAGCAGACCGAGCACACCGGCCACGATCCACGATCCCCGTACGCGCACGAGCACTCCTTACAACTCGAACACGTGCGGCCGGGTGGTCGGCCGATCGCCGACGGACGAGAACCACTCTTCCGCGGAGAAGCTGAACACCGAAGGCTTCACCGACTCGGTGCCTTCGGTGCCTTCGGTATCTTCAGCACCCCCTGTCCCCCCAGCTTCCTCAGCTTCCTCAGCTTCCTCAGCGCCTTCGGAGCCTTCGGAGCCTTCGGCGTTCTCGGTACCCTCGGTGCCCGCGACGTCTTCGGGTTCCTCGGCGCCTTCGGAGTCGTACGGGGTCGCACCGTCCGTTCCGTCCTCGCCCCCCTCCACACCACCGGGGTACTCAGGACTTCCGAAGTCTTCGGCGTCCTCGGTGCTTCCAGTGTCTTCGGTGTCCTCGGTGTCCTCGGTGTCCTCGACGTTGTCCGCACCGGAGTGCTGATCGTGCTCCCGGTCGGACTCCCCACCGTCGGCGCCTTCGTCACTGCCGGTGCCCTCCTCGGTTTCCTCCCCCGTGTCCTCCTCGGTTTCCCCCTGCTCGTCCTCCGGCTCCGCCTCTGCGGTCGGCTCCTCGTCGGAGTCGGCGGTCTCGTCCGGCTCGGCGTCCTCGAGAACGGCCTCGTCCACCTCGGGCTCACCATCGGGGTCCTCGGTGAACGGCGAGGTCACCCGGACCTGGCCGAGGTACGACGACTGGGGCCGCGGCGTCAGCTCGTCCCCCACAGGTTCCGCTTCCTCGAACTCGTCCCCGACCAGGTTTCGCGTCGGAGCCTCGGCTCCGTTCCGGGTAGCGTCCTCGGTCGCGTTCTCCGCCGGACTCGCCTCGGGTTCGGTGGGTGCCACGCGGTCTCCACCGGCGCGTGAGGTCATCGTGTCGCCGAGGGGGTCAGGGGACATCGCCTGCCGGATCGGTAGCGCGAACGACGCGGTCGCGGACGGGCTGTCGGCGAAGAGCACGCCGCAGGCGGCCAGGGCCATGACACTGCTGCCCGCGGTCACCCCGGCCGTCATCCGCAACCACATCCGCCGGCGTCCACGGGTGTCCAGGAAGATGGGCTGGTCCGGGGCGACCGAGTGGTCCTCGGCCCCTCTGGGCTGGGTCACGGTTGGTTCCCTCCTGCTTGCTGGTGAGTCGATCGCGGCTCCTGCGCCAGCGACCGGGTGAAGGCGTGTGGACGTTGCCGAAGGCCGCTGCACCGGCTGGACGCGGTGCTGAGTCCGGGACAGTCGCCGTTGTCACGGTTGAGCGACCAGAAGCCGAGGAACCCCACGGAACGGTCGGTGGCGAACTCACGCAACGCTCGCGCGTTCGCGACCGTCGTGACGGGTCCGGTGTCGTTGCGCCCGGCCATGTACGTGATGCCGAGACGCGCGTACGCGTCGGCCCGGTCGTCGTGTCCCCAGAGCCGCTGGATCTGGTCGGTGACCCGCTCGGCCGAGGTGGTCAGGGTGGTGAGCCAGTCACCGCGTGCGGGCAGGTTCATCACCATCGCGTTCACCGTCACGTCCAGCCCCCGCTCCCGCAGTGCCCGCAGCAGGGCTAGTCCCGAGGGGGTGAGGCCCGTCGCCGCGTCCTCGACCGGGACGGTGACGACGAGCGCGACGGCGTGCCGTTGCCGCACGAGTGCGAGCGCCTCCGCGACCCGAACGACCGGTACGTCCTGTTCGACATCGACGTCGAGGGTGTCGGCCCCCAGTTTCGTCAGAGCGGTGCCGTAGGCGGTGGCGAGCTGTTCGGGCGTGGCGCACTCGTTCTCGAGGTAGTGCCCGCGGGCGCCTCCCGAAGCGACCGTCACCGCACCACCTCTGTCGCGCAGCCGATCCACCTCCGCGGTGATGGCGGGGTCGGCCACCGGGCGTCGACCGTTCCACGCGGGCGCGCAACGTCCGTCCTCCGCGAGGAGGAACGACAGCACGAACCGGTCGACCCCCGTGGAGACGGCGATGTCCGTCAGCGGTGGAAGGTCTTTTCCAACGTAGACGTACGGGGCGGCGGGAACCCGTCGGGCGACCGGCTCGGCCGAGCACGCTCCCAGGAGCAGCAGGGCGAGCACGACACAGCCCGTCCGGGCCAGGTCGCGACCGTTTCCCGTGGGGCCTGCAGTCGAAGCGGTGTCGGCGGCGGGCGTCCGGAGAACCCCGAAAGACACGTCTGCCCTTCCTCCCTGGCGGTCGTCGACATCGCTCGTCACCGTGCCGGCACGCTCCGCAGCCACCCTGGCGCACGTGTCGTCCGTGCTCGGTCCAAAACGACAGAGCAGTGACCAACAGTCCGGGATGGACGTATCTGAGTAAGCGTGAGGCGCGAGCCGATACGACGCCCACGCCTGGGGCACATCGAAATCTACGGCTGCGCAAGAGGAAGAGTTGACGCCCTGTCCGAGCGAAAAGCCCGATTGCTATGTCTATTGTGGACATTCAGGGCGAGTGTTCCGGACACGACGAAACCACCCTGGTCCGCCGGACAGGGTGGTTCGTCCGTTGCCGAACGCGCGAAAGCGTCAGCGCGACGTTTCGGCCTGTTGGCGACCTCCCGCTCCCAGCAGCAAGCCCAGCCCGATCATGCCGATCGCCAGACCCAGGTGAAGCCAGTCGTCAGCGGTGTTGAGAGGCACGAAGTTCGCGGCGGACTCGTTGCCGACGATCAAGCCGTAGATCCACAACGCGAGGTAGATCAGGCCACCGCCGATGAGGAACGCGCGAGCAGCGCTCGCCGTACGCATCATGGCGAGCCCGGCGATACCGAACAGCAGGTGCACGATGTTGTGCAGGATCGACACCTGGAACACGCCGAACAGCATGGCTTCGGATTCGTGCCCGGCGAACTGCATTTCGCCGTAGTTGGTCGTGACACCGGGAATGAATCCCAGGATTCCGACCAGCAAGAACACCGCGCCGACCACACCCGCGGCCGTCTGCAGCGCCGGACGCGAACGCATGCCCGCCGTGGCACGCCAGGGCTGCGCGGACGAGTAACTCATCGTTCCCTCCCTCCTCGGGTAGTGGGGAATTCCCCCCTACGTGCGTTTCACACCTGATCGGCGTAATCCACCTGGACGAACCACGCCCGGTTCCACCCGGACGTGGTCCGCGCTCGGAGAAGGTCCTCCGTGAGGGTGACTCAGGGCTTGAGCACCACCTTCGTGTAGCCCTCCTCGCGCCGGTCGAACCGGGCATAGGCATCGGCGGCCTCGTCGAGGGGGCGGCGCTGCGAGACCACGAAGCTCGGTTCCGCCCGTCCCGCGATGATGAGGTCACGGAGCTGCCGGTTGTACGCCTTGACGTTCGCCTGACCGGTGCCCATCCTCAGCCCCTTCTCGAAGAAGCGACCGATGTTGATGAGCAGCCTTCCGTTGCGGGCGTCCTCCGTCGGGCCTCCGGGGTCCTTCGGCAGGTAGAGCCCCACGACACCCAGCGAACCCGTCGGCCGCACCGTCTCGATGAGGTCGTTCAACACCACGGCGGGCTGCTCCTCACCCTCGGGCACCGTGGCCTGGTAGCCCACCGCGTCGAGACCGCGGTCGACCCCACCGTCCGTCTGGTCCACGATCTGTTCGGGTGCGCTGCCCTTGGTGAAGTCGATCGGGATCGCGCCGATCTCCTCGGCGACCCGCAGCCGGTTGGCCACCCGGTCGACCACGAACACCTTCGAGGCACCCCGGAGGATCGAGGAGTACGCGGCCATGAGCCCGACCGGCCCCGCCCCGTACACGGCGACGGTGTCGCCCGGGGAGACCCCGGCCATCTCCGTCGAGTGATAGCCGGTGGGGAAGATGTCGGCCAGCATGGCGAAGTCGTCCTCGTGCTCTTCACCGCGTGGCAGTTGCAGGCAGTTGAAGTCCGCGAACGGCACCCTCAGGTACTCGGCCTGGCCGCCCTTGTACGGGCCCATGCCGACATAGCCGTACGCACTTCCCGCGAACCCCGGGTTCGCGGTCAGGCAGAACCCCGTCTTGCCCGCGAGGCAGTTACGGCAGAAACCACACGCGATGTTGAACGGCAGGACGACGCGGTCGCCCTTCTTCACACTCGCGACGCCGGAGCCGACCTCCTCGACCACGCCCATGTTCTCGTGACCGAACACGATGCCGGGCTCGGCCACCGTGCGGCCTTCGTACATGTGGAGGTCGGACCCGCAGATCGCCGTCGTGGTGACCCGTATGATCACGTCGGTCGGCTGCTCGATCCTGGGGTCCTCCACCTGCTCGACCTGGATTTCGTTGGGACCCCGGTACACCACGGCCTTCATGTCGTCCTCCCTGGTCAGACACGTCCCGTCGAGTTCCGGCTACCCGGGTGGGGATGGCCCATGCAGGGGTAGTCGAGGCAGAAGGTCCCTTTTTGTCGGAGTCGGCTGGTAGACGTCGAAGTGGCTCGAAATCGAACACACGAACGATGCATTATCCGAAGTAACGACTTGTTATTTGAAAGTGACTTCCGTTACATTCATGACGTCACCGCTGTGACCTCGAAGGAGAGATCAAGATGAGCCGAGTCCGGGTACTCGTGGGGACACGCAAGGGCGCGTTCGTGCTGACCGCCGACGGCCGACGCGACGAGTGGGAGGTCGACGGTCCCTTCTTCGGGGGCTGGGAGATCTACCACGTCGCCGCTTCTCCCGCCGACCCCGACCGGCTGTACGCGTCACAGTCGGGTGGCTGGTTCGGCCAGCAGGTGCAACGCTCCGACGACGGAGGGAAGACCTGGCAACCCGTGGGCAACGAGTTCGCCTACGTCGGTGAGCCGGGCACCCACCAGTGGTACGACGGCAGTCAGCGGCCGTGGGAGTTCACACGCGTCTGGCACCTCGAACCCTCCCCCACGGACCCGGATCGGGTCTACGCGGGCGTGGAGGACGCCGCCCTCTTCCGCAGCGACGACGGTGGCGGCACGTGGCAGGAGCTGCCGGGGCTCCGGACGCACGAGTCCGGCCCGTCGTGGCAACCCGGCGCGGGAGGCATGTGCCTGCACACCATCCTGCTCGATCCACGCGACGAGCAGCGCCTCCGCGTGGCCATCTCGGCGGCCGGGGTGTTCGCCAGCGACGACGGCGGCGTGAATTGGACGCCTGCCAACAAGGGCTTGGTCAGCGAGGGCATCCCCGACCCCGACGCCGAGGTCGGGCACTGCGTGCACAATCTCGCCCGCCATCCCGACCGGCCCGACACGCTGTACATGCAGAAGCACTGGCACGTGATGCGTTCCGACGACGACGGCCGGAGCTGGTACAAGATCTCAGGCGACCTGCCCACCGACTTCGGCTTCCCGATCGACGTCCACGCCCACGACCCCGACACGGTGTACGTCGTCCCCATCACCAGCGACTCCCTGCACGTCCCGCTCGACGGCCGGTTGCGCGTGTACCGCAGCCGCAGCGGCGGACACGAATGGGAACCGCTCACAGGCGGACTGCCCCAGGAACACTGCTATGTCAACGTGCTGCGGGACGCCATGGCCGTCGACTCCCTCGACGAGTGCGGCGTCTACTTCGGCACCACCGGCGGGCAGGTGTACGCGTCCGCCGACGCCGGGGACAACTGGACGCCGATCGTTCGCGACCTTCCGCCCGTGCTCTCCGTGGAGGTGCAGACACTGCCATGATCCGTGTGACTCTTCCTCCGCATCTGCGCACCCTGGCCCGCGTCGACGGGGAGGTGGTGCTCGACGTCACCGGGGCGGTGACGCTGGGCGCTGTGCTCGATGCCCTCGAATCCGACTACCCGGTGCTGCGCGGCGCGATCCGCGACCACAACACCAAGCGGCGACGGGCCTTCGTGCGGTTCTTCGCATGTGAGGAGGACCTGTCGCACCAGCCGCCCGACACCCCGCTGCCCACCGCCGTGGTCAGCGGGACCGAGCCGCTGCTCGTGGTCGGAGCGATGGCGGGCGGCTGAACCGCGCGGTCAGTCGACGAGGACGGGGAGCTTCTCCACGCCGTAGACGATCGACGTCTTGCGGAACTCCAGCTCCTCGGCGGGAACGGCCAGCCGCATCTTCGGGAACCGTCGCACAAGGGCCGGGTAGGCCGCGCGCAGCTCCATACGGGCCAACTCGGCCCCGACACAACGGTGCACGCCGTAACCGAACGCGAGGTGGGACGACGCGGGCCTGGTGCCGTCGAAGATCTCGAGGCTCTCCCCCAGCTTCTCGTCACGGTTGGCACCGCTCAGCGACACCACCACCATGTCGCCCTTCCCGATGTTCTTGCCGCCGATCTCGATGTCCTCCCGCGCGAAGCGGGGGAACGCCACCTGCACCACGGTGAGGTACCGCAGGAGTTCCTCGACGAAGCCGTGCACCACCTCGTCGTCGTCGTGGACGCGCTTGAAGGAGTCCTGGTCGCGCAGCAGCACGAGAGCCCCGAGCGAGAGCATGCTCGCCGTCGTCTCGAAGCCACCCGTCAGCACCCCGTCGGCCAACCCGGCGAGCTCACGGTCCTCGACCTCGTCGCCGTGCTCCTTGATGATCATGCCGAGGAGTCCGTCACCGGGGTTCTCGCGCTCCTTGCGCACCACCCCCAGCAGGTACTCCAGTGACTCGGAGATCGCACCGAGCGAGGCTCCCGCGCCACCGAAGAGGTCGAACCTCTGCACCGCGAGGTGCTGGAACTCGTCGCGGTCCTCGTACGGAACGCCGAGAAGCTCACAGATCACCAGCGACGGAATCGGCAGCGCGAACTCCTCCACGAGGTCGACCGGACCGTCGGCCCTGGCCATGGCGTCGAGGCGCTCGTTCACGATCCGCTCGATACCGGGCTTCAGGCGGGACAGGCGGCGCATCGTGAACTCGGGCGTCAACAGCCGCCGCAGGCGCGTGTGCACGGGCGGGTCCGCGAAACCGAGGCCGCCGGGATTGTCGTCGGCCTGAACGCTGGTCTTGCCGACGAGGTTGGTGAAGTCGTTGCTGAAGGTCTTGGCGTCACCGAGTACGGCCTTGGCCTCGTCGTAACCCGACACCAACCACAGGTTGAGACCGAACGGCACGGGCAACTTGCTGACCGGTTCCTCGGCCCGCTTCCGCCTCAGTTCCGCCACCGGGTCCAGACCGTCGCGACGCAGTGGCATCAACACGCCGTCCGGCAACAAGGCCATCTTCGAAAGGTCGAGGCCTTTTTTCTGTACACGCGCGAAGTAGCGACGCGTGAACCACGACACCACTCGCGACCGGAGATTCCCCACGGCTGCACACAGTATCAACCGGGTGAATCCCGCAGGTGGTGACCGGTGAAAACACCTCGGTCACCGCACCTGAGTGGCACTCCCGGCAAGGCCTCGTCAGGGATGCAACCGCGCTCCCCTGACCACTTTGTCCACGGAATTGCGCGGACCGAACACGAGCAGTCCCACCAGGTCCAGATCGTTTCCTCGCACGGCCCTCACAGCCGCGCGGTTGGCCTCGTCGTTGCCGGTGGCGAACAACTCCGACGTGAACACGGCCGGGCGCAGTCCCCGCTCCAACGCCCGTGTGCGGGCACTGGTGAGTACCTCCTTCTCCGCTTCGAAGACCAGGACGGGATGGCCGAGCATCGGAAGGTACCCAGTGCCGTCGGCGTCCTGATAGGGCTTGCCGACCAGCGTCGGCTCGGTGGCGGCGAGCCCGCTCACCAGGAAGGAACACACGTTCAACCGTTGCCAGGTCTGCAGGTCGGTACGCAGCACGACCGCGATCTTGGTGGAAGTCACGAACACACCGTCGCAGGGAACCGCCGCCTGGGTCTTGTACGTTCGTCGCATGGTCGGCCCCTTCCGGCACACCGCGCGCGTCGCCGCATGGGCACCCTCGGTGGAGGGCATCCGCGAGGTCTTCCACGCCCACTTCACCGACCACGCCTACCCGCTCCACACCCACGAGACCTGGGCGCTGTTGATCGTCGACCACGGCGCCGTGCGGTACATCCTTCACCGGCACGACCACGGTGCTCTGCGCTCGGTCGTCACGGTGCTGCCGCCACACGTGGCTCACGACGGGAGCGCCGCGACATCACACGGGTTCCGGAAGCGGGTGGTGTACCTGGATTCCGCGGTGTTCGGCATGGACGCCGAACGGCTCATAGGCCCAGCGGTCGACCGTCCCTCCGTACGGGACGTGTGGTTGTGCAGGCGACTCCATCACCTGCACACCACCGTCGCGATGAAAGGCGAGGGCCTCGCCGTGGAGAGCGAACTCGCACTCGTCGTCGACCGGCTCCGAAAACACCTACGCCACGCCACAGCGCCTCCGCGCCGGCACGACGGCAAACTCGCCCGCGTTCTCCGGGAACTGCTCGACGCCCGTGTGGTCCCGGGTGTGACGCTGGAGGAGTCCGCACGACAGCCGCACACCCACCGAGCACACCTGGTACGGACCTTCGGCCGCGAGTACGGGGCGCCTCCGCACCGTTGTCTCACCCAGCGCCGCATCGAGCTCGCTCGCCGCCACATCCTCGCAGGAAGCACCTGCGCCGAGGCGGCGGCATCGGCCGGGTTCTACGACCAGGCGCATCTGACCCGGCACTTCACCCGCCTGCTCGGTGTCACACCCTCCGCTTACGCCCGGGGACGGCGCTGAACGACGTTCACGCCGCGCCGGGGACGTGAACCTGCACGTCCGCGAGCAGCTTGGGCACCAGCTCGTCCAGCTCCATCCGGCGCTCGACGTTCACCAGCTGCGACGGGGTGGTTCTCGTGGCGACACGGGGAGGCGTCAACAGGCTGCAACAGTCCTCGTCGGGCAGCTTCGAGATGTCGGCCGTGCCGATGCGGCGTGCCTCGGCGATGATCTCCTCCTTGTCCCAGGCCAGGAGCGGGCGCAGCAGCGGCAGTTCCGCCGCCTGCTCGACCGTCGCCATGTTGGCGAGCGTCTGGCTCGCCACCTGACCGAGACTGTCGCCCGTGACCAGCGCCTGCGCACCGAGTTCGGCGGCAAGCGCGTCGGCGGTGCGCACCATCAACCTGCGCTGCGCGACGATCTGGAGGTTTCCCGCGCCCGCCGTCGCCAGCGCACGCTGCGCGTTGCCGATGGGGATCACGTGCAGCCGGGAGCCGCCCTGGAACCGGTCGAGCTGACGCACCAACGCGTACGCCTTGTACGTCGACGACGGCCCCGTCAACGGAGCTCCCGTGAAATGGACGAAGTCACATCGAAGGCCGCGTCGCATGGCACGGTAGGCGGCCACCGGCGAGTCGTACCCGCCCGAGAGCATGACGAGCGCCCGCCCGCTGGCACCGACCGGCAGGCCGCCCTGGCCGCGCTGCTTGTCCAGGGAGACGAACACCTCGCGCTGGTCCACCTCGATGGTGATCTCGACCTCGGGGTTGCTGAGGTCGACGGGCCAGCCCCACTCCTCGACGACGCGGCTGCCCACGTGGGCGGCCACCTGCTCCGAACCCATCGGGAACGTCTTGTCCCTGCGGTGGGCGCGGACCGCGAACCGCCGCCGCTCGGCCGTCTCGGGGCTGCCGAACCGCTCGGTGAGCGCCTGCGACACCGCCGCCACCGCGTCGTCCACGGTGCGGCTCGTGCGCAGTGCGGGTTGCACGACGCTGACGCCGATCACCCTGTGCGCACACTCGAGCAGCTCCGGCACCGGCGCTCCGGAGAGCACCACCACTCCCGGTCGCTGGGAGATCCGGACGGGAACGGACGCGCCCTCCACCGCATGCCGAAGGGACTCGCGCAGGTACTCCTCGAACCTGCCGCGATTGCGGCCCTTGAGCATCAGTTCGCCGTACTTCAACAGCACGCACGGCCGAGCCATCCGCTCACCTCCTCGCCTTCACCCGGAGCCTTCATCCGGCGTCTTCATCCGGACCATCATGACGACGATACCGGCCCTCACCTCGCGCTCGACACGGTCGGTCCCGCAATGCGCCGAGCAGGCAGTTCGGCCCTCGCCGCCCGCGTGTGCGGGGGCACCGGTCGCGGACCGGAACCGTTACCCGCCGCGGCCACCGACAGCACGGCAGGCAACCTGGGCAGCCCGGGCCCGGTGGGTGCTGCGGGCTTCGTCGCCTCGACCGGCGTCGGCTCCGGCGACTCGGCCGCGGCCTTCGGACCGGTGCGGTCGGCCGCGACCTCGTCGGGCAGCGGCTCCAACAGCGGCAACGCACCGGCAAGCGCGTCGCGGGCCGCGCGCAGCTCCGAGGCCGCCTTGCGGCGCGCCGCCTCCAGAGTGCGCACGCGCGCGGTGGCGTCGGCCACGATGCGCTCGGCTCGCACGGTGGCTTCCGACAGGATCCGCTCGGCCTCGGCCTTCGCGGCCTCCTCGCGTCGCGCGAGCGCCCGGTTCAGCTCGTCCCTGCGCACGGCGAGATTCTTCGCGAAGTCCCGCTCGAGTTCCTGCCTGCGGCGCGTGGCGCGCTCGTCGGCCTCCCTGCGCTCGCGTTCGGCCCGCTCCGCCTCGGCGGCGGCATCGGCCTTGACGCGACGCACGAGTTCCCGGTGCTGCGACTCCAGCTCGGCCCGACGCTCCTCCAGCTCGGCCTCGCGCTTGTCGAGCTCGGCTCGTCGGCGGTCGGCTTCGGCCCGAGCCCCGGTGAGGATGTCCTGCGCCTCCCGCTGCGCGAGGTCCACCATGTGCCACAACCGCTCGGAAAGACCGTCGATCTCCACCGGAGTCCGGCACACGCGGTCGAGACGCTGCCGCAATTTCTCGTTTTCCTGGCGCAACGCGGCCAGTTCCGCCGACTGGGAGCGAACGTATTCGGCCGCGGCGTCCCGGTCGGCGGTCACCGCGTGAAGGGCGTCCAGCAGTTCTCGCACGTGCTTTCTGACTTCGTCACGATCGAAGCCCCGCCACGTCACGCGGAATTCACCTGGCTGTTGCGGCCGACCGTTGCGGTCCCGTGCACTCGTCATACCCACCTCGCCCGGCATCAGTGCGAATCGCCAACCATAGACGCATTGCCACTTCCCAGACTAGTAAGGGTTTCTGAGACGCCGCCGTGGCCCTCGGCTACGCGACGAGAGCCGAGACGGCGGACACAGTGAACACAATGGACGCCGCCGCGGAGGTGGCCGTACGCACGTGGTTCCAGCGCGTCCACTCCTTCAGATAACGCGCCCACAATCGCGTCGCCTCCGGCCCGTCCGGAACATTGTCGAGCGCCCAATTCCTGGGCAGGTGGGCGATCCTGGTGATTCCCACGGTTCCGGCGACGTAGAGCACGCAGCCCACCGCGAGCGAACCCACGGAATCGCCGTCACCGACCAGCGAAAGCACGAGCGGTGAGGGCGCGAGCACAGCCGTTCCCCCGAACACCGACAGGAACGCGGGCTTCAACGCGGCCGTGTTGATCGCCCGCATCGCGGCGATCCCCGTGTCGGCGGGCAGGGTCGACAGTGCCCGCATCACGAAGGACGAGAACGCGAACAGCACGCCCGCGACCACACCGCTACCCAGAGCGGCACCCACGGTGAGCAGAAACGGAAGATCGTGTGTCAGAAACGAGGTGTCCACACCAGCAGTCAACCGGTGTGTGCGGTGTGGCGACCATGGTCCAGCCACCACACCGCATACGCGAGCGTCGCGCAGCCGCCGCCCGGTTCACCACCGGGCGGCGGCTGCGGGCTCCGCCCGCGGTGATCGCAGACCGAGCCGGTCCACCAGCTCCCTGGTGGCCTTCGACCGGTTGAAGGTGTAGAAGTGCAGCTCCGGGACTCCCTCGGCGAGGAGCCGTTCGCACAGCTCCGTGATGGTGTCGAGCCCCTCGGCCCGGAACGCCTTCGGGTCGCCGGTCAGCGGTTCGAGGCGCTCGGACAGCCACCGGGGTGGCGTCGCACCGGACAGTTCGATGGTCTTGTGCCAGGTCCGGGGAGTGGTGAGCGGCATGATGCCGGGCAGCATCAGCGCGTCACTGCCCGCCGCGGCCACCCGATCGCGCAACCTCAGGAAGTCCTCGGCCTCGAAGAACAACTGCGCGATCGCGAAGTCGGCTCCCGCGTTCAGTTTCCGCACGAGGTACCTGGTGTCCGTTTCCAGATCGGCGGAGCGCGGGTGGCCGTACGGGAACGCCGAAACACCCACGCAGAAGTCGCCCAGCTCACGGACGAGACGCACGAGCTCCTCGGCGTAGGACAGGCCCTGCGGGTGCGCCACCCACTCCCCCATCGGGTCACCCGGCGGGTCACCGCGCAGCGCGAGGATGTTGCGCACACCCACCGCGGCGAAGTGCCCGATGACGTGGCGCAGTTCCGACACGGAGTGGTTGACGGCCGTCAGATGCGCCATGGGCACCAGCGTGGTGTCGGTGGCGACGCGGGCGATGTTGCGGATGGTCCCCTCGCGGCTGGACCCGCCCGCTCCGTAGGTGATGGACATGTACGCGGGGTCAAGCGGCTCCAGCTCGCGGATCGACCGCCACAGGACGGCCTCGTCCGCCTCGTCGCGGGGTGGGAAGAACTCCACCGAGAAAGTCGGGCACCGCGCGCTCGCCAGCCGGTCGACAACCCTCCGCACGATCAACTCCCTTCGGGCGCCGCGGAAGCGTCGGCGATCCGTTCGGATCGCCGACGACTTCCACGAGCGAGCACCGTCAGTAACGGTAGTGGTCGGGCTTGTAGGGCCCTTCCACGTCGACGCCGATGTAGGCGGCCTGCTCCTTGGTGAGCTTGGTGAGCTTGACGCCGAGGGCGTCGAGGTGCAGGCGTGCCACCTTCTCGTCGAGCTTCTTCGGCAGGACGTAGACCTGCTTGTCGTACTCGCCGGGCTTGGTGAACAGCTCGATCTGCGCCATCACCTGGTTGGTGAAGCTGTTCGACATCACGAAGCTCGGGTGCCCCGTGGCGTTGCCCAGGTTGAGCAGCCTGCCCTTGCTCAGCAGGATGATCGAGTGGCCGTCGGGGAAGACGTACTCGTCGACCTGCGGCTTGATCTCGACGTGCTTGATGCCGGGGGTCTTCTCCAGGCCCGCGACGTCGATCTCGTTGTCGAAGTGGCCGATGTTGCCGACGATCGCCTGGTGCTTCATCCGAGACATGTGCTCGGCGGTGATGATGTTGAAGTTACCGGTGGTGGTGACGAAGATGTCGGCGGTCTCGACGACGTCGTCCAGCACCGTCACCTGGTATCCGTCCATCGCCGCCTGCAACGCGCAGATGGGGTCGATCTCCGTGACGATCACGCGGGCGCCCTGGCCACGCAGCGACTCGGCGCAGCCCTTGCCGACGTCGCCGTAGCCGCAGACCACGGCGACCTTGCCGCCGATCAACGTGTCGGTGGCACGGTTGATTCCGTCGATCAGCGAGTGGCGGCAGCCGTACTTGTTGTCGAACTTCGACTTCGTCACCGAGTCGTTGACGTTGATGGCCGGGAAGAGCAGGTCCCCACCACGAGCGAACTCGTACAGGCGGTGCACGCCCGTGGTGGTCTCCTCGGTGACCCCCCTGATGTTCTTCGCGATGCGGGTGAACCGGCCCGCGTCCTCGGCGAGGCTCTTCCGCAGGGTGTCCAGCACCACCTTGTACTCCTCGGAGTCGTCCTCCGACGGCTCCGGCACGACACCCGCGGCCTCGAACTCCACACCCTTGTGCACGAGCAGGGTGGCGTCACCGCCGTCGTCGAGGATCATGTTCGGACCTGCTGGCAGGGTCCGACCGTCAGGCCCTGTCGGGCCGTCCTCGCCGAAACGGAACAGCTGGTCGGTGCACCACCAGTAGTCCTCGAGGGTCTCGCCCTTCCAGGCGAAGACCGACACGCCTTCGGGCTTCTCCGGCGTACCGTTCGGGCCGACCACGATCGCCGCTGCGGCCTCGTCCTGGGTGGAGAAGATGTTGCACGACACCCAGCGCACCTCGGCGCCGAGTTCCACGAGGGTTTCGATGAGCACGGCGGTCTGCACGGTCATGTGCAGCGAACCCGCGATCTTCGCGCCCTTCAGTGGCTTGGAGTCCGCGTACTCCCTGCGAGTCGCCATCAGGCCGGGCATCTCGTGCTCCGCCAGCCGGATCTGGTGCCTACCCGCCTCGGCCAACGACAGATCGGCGACGGCGAACTCGAGGCCGTTCACCTTCTGCAACTTCGCGCTCATGATGTCCTTTCTTCTCGTGGGAGTGAGCCCACTGGTCACGTGTTGAAGTACTTGGCCTCGGGGTGGTGGGCCACGATCGCATCCGTCGACTGCTCGGGATGCAGCTGGAACTCCTCGGACAACGTCACACCGATGCGTTCGGCGTCCAACAGCTCCACGATCTTCGCGCGGTCTTCGAGGTCCGGGCAAGCACCGTAGCCGAAGGAGAACCGCGCGCCCCGGTAGCCCAGTTTGAAGAACTGCCGCACGTCGTCCGGGTCCTCGGCCGCCACCGGCGTGCCCGATGAGAAGCGCAGCTCCTGCCGGATGCGGCGGTGCCAGTACTCGGCCAGCGCCTCCGTGAGCTGCACGCCGAGCCCGTGGACCTCCAGGTAGTCCCGGTAGGCGTTGCGGGCGAACAACTCGTTCGCGTGGTCGGCGATGGGCTGCCCCATCGTCACGAGCTGCAGCGGCAGCACGTCGACCTGTCCCGTCTGCTCGGCCTTCTCCCTCGACCGGAAGAAGTCCGCGAGGCACAGCCTGCGGTCGCGGCGCTGCCGGGGGAAGCTGAACCGCAACCGTTCGGCGGCGTCCGGTTCGTCCTTGTCCACCACGACGAGGTCGTTGCCGTCGGAGTAGCAGGGGAAGTAGCCGTACACGAGTGCGGCATGCGCGAGCACGCCGCGGGTGGACAGCTCGTCGATCCAGGCCCGCAGTCTCGGCCTGCCCTCGGTCTCCACGAGTTCCTCGTACGAGGGGCCCTCGCCCTTCCTCGCGCCGCGCAGCCCCCACTGCCCGAGGAACGTCGCGCGCTCGTCGAGCATCGACAGGTAGTCCGCCACGGCGATGCCCTTGACCACCTTGGAGCCCCAGAAAGGCGGCGTGGGCACGGGTACGTCGGGGTCGACGTCCGAACGGGCGGTGTCGTGCAGGCTGGGTTCGGGACCCTGTTCGGCCCTGCGCTTCTCGGCGATGCGCAGCGACCGCTCACGGCGGGCCTTGCGTTCCGCCTTCTTCGCCCGCTCGGCCTCGTCCTCCTCGGGGGCCTCGCCACGCTTGACGGCCATCACGCGGTCCATCAACTTCAGGCCCTCGAAGGCGTCCTTGGCGTAGCGGACGTCGCCCTCGTACACCTCGTCCAGGTCGTTCTCGACGTACGTGCGGGTCAGCGCGGCCCCACCGAGCAACACCGGGTACTTCCGCGCGACCCCCCGGGAGTTCATCTCCTGCAGGTTGTCCTTCATGACCACCGTGGACTTCACCAGCAGGCCCGACATCCCGATGGCGTCGACCCGGTGCTCCTCCGCCGCCTCCAGGATCGCGTTGATGGGCTGCTTGATGCCGATGTTCACGACGTCGTAGCCGTTGTTCGACACGATGATGTCGACGAGGTTCTTGCCGATGTCGTGAACATCGCCCTTCACCGTGGCCAGCAGGAGCTTGCCCTTGCCACCGGAGTCGGTCTTCTCCATGTGCGGTTCGAGGTGGGCCACCGCCGTCTTCATCACCTCGGCCGACTGCAGCACGAACGGGAGCTGCATCTGACCGGAGCCGAACAGCTCGCCGACGACCTTCATGCCCGCGAGCAGGTTCTCGTTGATGATGTCGATCGGGTTCTTCTCCCGCATGGCGGCGTCGAGGTCGGCTTCGAGGCCGTTGACCTCACCCTCGACGATGCGTTTCTCCAGCCGTTCGAACAGCGGCAGCCTCGCGAGTTCCTCCGCGCGGGAGGCCCGGGCGGAAGACGCGGTCTTGCCCTCGAACAGCTCCATGAGCCGCCGCAGTGGGTCGTAACCGTCACGCCGGCGGTCGTAGACGAGGTCGAGCGCCACCTGCCGCGCCTCGTCGTCGATCTTGTTCATCGGCAGGATCTTCGACGAGTTCAGGATCGCGGAGTCGAGTCCCGCCTCCCGGCACTCGTGCAGGAACACGGAGTTCAGCACCTGGCGCGCCGCCGGGTTCAGACCGAACGACACGTTGGACAACCCCAGGGTGGTCAGGACGTCCGGGTGGCGCTTCTTCAGCTCGCGGATCGCCTCGATCGTCTCGAGAGCGTCCCTGCGGACCTCCTCCTGACCGGTGGTGATCGGGAAGACGAGGCAGTCGATGATGATCGACGACGTCGTCAGGCCCCAGTTGGTGGTCAGGTCCTCGATGGCGCGCTCGGCCACCCGGAGCTTCCAGTCTGCCGTGCGAGCCTGGCCCTCCTCGTCGATGCAGGTGACGACCACCGCGGCGCCGTGCTCGACCGCGAGTTCCATGACGCGCTGGTAGCGGCTTTCCGGTCCGGTGCCGTCCTCGTAGTTCACCGAGTTGATCGCACACCGCCCGCCGAAGTGTTCGAGGCCGGTGCGCACGACGTCGGGTTCGGTGGAGTCGACCATGATCGGCAGCGTCGACGCCGTGGCGAGCCGGGAGGCCAGCTCGGCCATGTCGCGCGTGCCGTCACGGCCCACGTAGTCGACGCACAGATCGAGCACGTGCGCGCCCTCGCGGGTCTGTGCCTTGGCGATCTCGACGCAGTCGTCGTAGCGCTCGTCGAGCATCGCCTCGCGGAACTTCTTCGAGCCGTTCGCGTTGGTCCGCTCCCCCACGTTCAGGATCGAGGCGTCCTGCTCGAACGGAACCGACTGGTAGACCGACGACACCGACGGCAGGTGCCGAGACCGCCGTTGTGCGGGCGACAGCGACGAGACCGCCTCCACCACCGCGCGCAAGTGCTCCGGCGTCGTGCCGCAGCACCCGCCCACCAGGCGGGCCCCGAAGTCCTTGGCGAACGTGGCCAGCGCCTCGGCGAGTTCGTCCGGCCGCAACGGGTACACCGCGCCGTTCGGGCCGAGTTCCGGCAGGCCCGCGTTCGGCATCACCGAGATAGGCACACGCGCCTGCTCGGACAGCACCCGCAGGTGCTCGCTCATCTCGGCGGGCCCGGTGGCACAGTTCATGCCGATCACGTCGATGCCCAGCGGCTCAAGCGCCGTGAGCGCCGCACCGATCTCCGAGCCGACGAGCATCGTTCCCGTCTGTTCCACCGTCACCTGCGCGATGATCGGCACCCGGCGCCCGGCTCGCGCCATCGCCCGCTTCGCGCCGACGACGGCCGCCTTGGTCTGCAACAGGTCCTGCGACGTCTCCACGAGCACGGCGTCCACGCCGCCGTCGAGCATTCCCAGCGTGTTCTCGACGTAGGCGTCGCGCAGCACGGAGTAGGGAGCGTGCCCGAGCGTGGGCAGTTTCGTGCCCGGTCCCACCGACCCCAGGACGAACCGGGGGCGCTCGGGTGTCGAGTACTCGTCGGCACACTGCCGCGCCAGGACCGTGCCCTTCTCGGCCAGCTCCCGGATGCGGTCGAGGATGCCGTACTCACCGAAGTTGCCGTAGTTCGTGCCGAACGTGTTGGTCTCGACGGCGTCGCACCCGGCTTCGAGGAAACTGCGATGAACCGCCGACACCACGTCGGGACGGGTGTCGTTGAGGATCTCGTTACAGCCCTCCAGCTGGGCGAAGTCGTCGAGCGACAGGTCGAAGGCCTGGAGGGCGGTACCCATACCGCCGTCCGCGACGAGGATTCGCCGGTCCAGCTCGACGAGAAACCGACTGTCCATGTTCACACCCGCAGCTTGGATTCGATCTCGGCCGCGGCGTCGTTGCCGTAGGTCGTGGCCACCCGTTTGGAGAATTCCGCCCGATCCAGGGTGTATTCCTGCGTGCCGACAGTCTCCAGGACGATGGCAGCCAGGGTACACCCGACCTGCGCGGATCGCTCCGGCCCGAGCTTCGCGGCAAGGCCCCACAGGAAACCGGCGCGGAAGGCGTCGCCGACCCCCGTCGGGTCCACCTCGTCGACCACCCGCACCGCAGGAACGGCCAGGGGAACGGCGTCCTTCGACTCGATCCGCACGCCGTCGGGCCCGTAGGTCTTCACCCAGCACCCGACCCGGTCGAGGACCTCCGCCTCGGTCCAGCCCGTCTCCTTCAGCAGCAGTGACGTCTCGTACTCGTTGGTGAACAGGTAGGCGGCGCCGTCCACCAGGACGCGGATCTCGGGGCCGTCCATGCGCGCCAACTGCTGGGACGGATCGGCGGCGAACGGGATGCCCCGCGCCCGGCACTCCTCGGTGTGACGCACCATCGCCACCGGGTCGTTCGGCGCGACGATCACCAGGTCGAGGGCGCCCACGCGGTCGGCCACGGCCTGGAGTTCGATGTCACGGGCCTCCTCCATCGCCCCGGCGTAGAACGACGCGATCTGCGCCTGCGCCTGGTCGGTCGTGCACAGGAACCGCGACGTGTGTTTGGTCTGTGACACGTGCACCGACCTGGTGTCGACCCCGTGCCGTTCCAGCCACGAGCGGTAGTCGTCGAAGTCCTGGCCGACCGCGCCCACCAGCACCGGTGTCATCCCGAGGCTGCCCAGACCGAACGCGATGTTGGCTGCCACGCCACCTCTGCGGATGTCGAGCTTGTCGACCAGGAACGACAGGGACACCCTGTCGAGCTGGTCGGTCACGAACTGGTCGGCGAACTTTCCGGGGAAGACCATCAGATGGTCGGTGGCGATGGAGCCGGTCACCGCTATGCGCATGCAAACACACTCCTGGTGGGGTGTCGTGGACCTCGGGAACTGGAAGCAACGGGCGGGCTCGCCAGGGTGGCCGAGGCTCTCGGCCCCCGGCAGCGCGCCGTCGAACGGTTCGAAGGGAGTGAGCGCCCTCGGAAGATCACGCCCTCGCGGCGTCCTTCAGCGCGGGCGCCCGGTCGGTCCTCTCCCAGGGAAGGTCGAGGTCGGTACGACCGAAGTGACCGTAGGCCGCCGTGGGCGCGTAGATCGGCCGCAACAGGTCGAGGTCGCGGATGATCGCGGCCGGACGCAGGTCGAACACCTCGGTGATCGCAGCCTGGATCTTGGCCGGATCGACCTTCTCGGTACCGAAGGTCTCCACGAACAACCCCACCGGCGCCGCCTTACCGATGGCGTACGCCACCTGGATCTCGGCGCGCTCGGCCAACCCGGCGGCGACGATGTTCTTGGCGACCCACCGCATCGCGTAGGCCGCCGAGCGGTCCACCTTCGACGGGTCCTTACCCGAGAAGGCACCCCCACCGTGCCGCGCCATACCGCCGTAGGTGTCGACGATGATCTTGCGACCCGTCAACCCCGCGTCCCCCATCGGACCACCCACCACGAACCGGCCCGTCGGGTTGATCAGCGTCCTCGGCTCGGCGGCGTCAAGCCCCAGCGACTCGATCTCCGGGGTGATGACGTGCTGCACCAGGTCACGAGCGAGCATTCCGTCGAGGTCGATGCCCTCGGCGTGCTGGCTGGAGATCACCACGGTGTCCAGCCGCACCGGGCGGTCACCCTCGTACTCGATGGTCACCTGCGTCTTGCCGTCCGGCCGCAGGTACGGCACCGTGCCGTCCTTGCGGACCGCCGTCAGCCGGCGGGACAAGCGGTGGGCCAGCGCGATGGGCAGCGGCATCAGCTCCGGGGTGTCCGAGCACGCGTAGCCGAACATCAACCCCTGGTCACCCGCACCCTGGCGGTCGAGCTCGTCGAGCGCGCTCTCCAACCGGGTCTCGTAGGCGGTGTCCACGCCCTGCGCGATGTCGGGCGACTGCGAACCGATGGCCACGTTCACGCCGCACGAGGCACCGTCGAAGCCCTTCGCCGACGAGTCGTAGCCGATCTCCAGGATCGTGTCACGCACCAACGTGGGCACGTCCACGTACGCCTCGGTGGTCACCTCACCGGCCACGTGCACCTGCCCGGTGGTGATGAGGGACTCCACCGCGACCCGGCTGCTGGGGTCTGCGGCCAGCAGGGCGTCCAGGATGGTGTCGCTGATGGCGTCACACATCTTGTCGGGGTGGCCCTCCGTGACGGACTCACTGGTGAACAGCCTTCGATTAGCAGTCACTTATGCATCCTCGTCTCTCGTCGCTGACAATTCGCCGTTCGCCTCCCGGAGTTCCACGTCAGGCGCGCGCGTGGAATATGCCCCAAGCGAGGTTACCGGCCCGTCCACCGTCGACCCAGTGCTTGAGACCGATCTTCATGCGCGTGAGGTAGGTCTCGCTGACACGGGAGGAAATCTCCTGGTGACGCCGCTGGGTCTCCTCCAGCACTCGCCGGTAGTGAACAGTCAGTTGCTCCGTGTGGTCGTCGAACTCGATTGCGGACAAACCGAGTTTGCTCAGTTCTCGGCGGTAGAAACCCGGCGAGCCGAGGCTGTCCAGACGCAGGCGGTCGAGGATCGGCCGCAGCACCGCCCGGTCGCAGTCGTCCGACGCCATGGGGTCGGTGAAGACGAACTCACCCGCCGGTCGCAACACGCGTGCGACCTCCTCCAGCACGCGGACGCGGTCGCCGCTGTGCAGCATCGCGTCCTGTGACCAGACGACGTCGAACTCGTCGTCCTCGAACGGCAGGTCCTCGAACGAGCCGTTCACCACCTCGACGAGTGCCGACAGCCCCTGTTCCTCGGTGAGGCGGCGGTTGCGCTCGTTCTCCACCTCACTGAGGTTGAGGCACGTGACCCGGCAACCGAACGTTCTCGCGAGGTGACGCGCCGCGCCACCGTAGCCGGAGCCGATGTCGAGTACCCGGGTCGACGGCGTGAGACCGACCTTGGCGGCCATGTGTTCGACGGTGCGCCTGCTCGCCGTCGCGATGTCCTCGTGCTCGTCGGCGTAGAGGCCGATGTGGATGTCCTCACCGCCCCAGACGGAGTAGTAGAAGTGGTCGGCGTCGTCCGAGTCGTAGTAGTCGCGAGCGACCACGACCGCCGCCGAGTACCGCTTCTGTCGAGCACCTGCGGGGACATAGCTCTTCTCCGCCACGTGGACGAGGAAGTCGGGATCGTCCGCTCTGAACGTTTCCTGGAAGTCTCCGTAGGTCTCCACGCGCTGGAACCCTACTTCCCTCAACAACCTGCGCAGGTAATCCTTGCGCAGCGGGAACATGTTGAGGTGGTACTGCGAGTCGTCCGGGAAGCGGTAGCGGAACCGCGCGAGACCTTCGTCGACGTACTCCGGCTCCGCCGTGACCTCCTCGCCGCAGTAGTAGTACGTGTGCTCACCGGAGAACTCGCCGTCGAGGATGGCGTCGTAGTTGCGCTGATCGATGACCAGGATGCCGTCCGGCTTCAACACGGCGTAGAACTCGGCGAGCGCCTTGCGCCGATCTCGCTCGGAGAACAGGTGGGTGAACGAGTTGCCGAGGCAGACCACCGCGTCGAACTGCCCCGGGACGTCCTTGCTGAGCCACCGCCAGTCGGCGTGCACGACTCGCAGGATGTGGCCCCCGTGGTCGAGGCCGTTCTCGAATGCCTTGGCCAGCATCTCCGCGCTGCCGTCCACGCTCACGGTGTCGAAACCCTCCTCGACGAGCCGGACGGAGTGGAAACCCGTCCCGGTGGCCACGTCGAGCACCGACTTCGCGCCGTAGGACCTGAGCAGGTCGACGAAGAAGCTGCCCTCGCTCTCGTAGCGCTTCTTCCAGTCGATGAGCTCGTCCCACTTCTCGACGAAGCCTCTGACGTACTCGCTGGTGTAGTGGTCGGTGTCGCGCACGGTGAGCGGATCGTGCCCGAACTCCTGCGCTGGGTGCGCATCGGCCTCAGGCCGGCCGCTGTTCTCGGTCTCCGCCTGTCCCACCCGGGCGGGGGCGGGCCTCGAACCTTCCATCACACATTCCTTCCACGCTCGACCAGAATGCTTTTTCCACGACTTCTTCGTCGTCATTCCTCCTCAACGCAGACACGCAGGGAACGACATTTTCCAGGCACGCCGAACCGCATACCCGGACCGGAACGAACCGCACTCCGGAGTCACTTTCTCCACGCGCACGACTCGGCCTCCCCGGCAGCCGATTTCCCGACTCCGGGACGACCGGGCCCGATTGCAACACATCGACGATGATCTCCGCAATATGCCATGGCTCGACCTCCGGGAGCACTACGTCGGCAGCGATGGGTCTTTTGCGTGACCCGGATTCTCACCCGCCGTACAACTCGGAAGGGCGGGATTCGGTGCCGAATTCGGCCGGTACCGGGAAATGCGACACACCCGGCGAACATCTCCGACACGAAAGAAAGCCGTGGTCCGGGCTTTGCGCAGGACAACCACCTCAGGCCTGCGGCGCTGTCACGTCGAGGGGAGTCCGGATCACCCGGCACAGGAAATCACCGTTCACCCGACCAGAGCAGCACCACCGATGGTGATTCTCGAAAGAAGACACCCTTGGTGATCATGTCGGCCGAGTGTGAGTTTGATTTCTCATCGGTTGTGTGCCGCATCCGGCAACTCGTTGCGCCATGAACAACCAGGACACCACGACAAGGCGGCCCAACGACAACAAAACCGACGCGCCCACAGCGGATTCCCAGCACGCTCCGCCCACCCCTTCGCGACCAGCGAGAAATGCGGAGACGAACGCGCCACGACAAAACGTTCGAAGTCCGGATCCGTCGACGAAGAGCTGCCGATGCGGACGAAACCGGTGGCACCCAAACAAGTGTCCCGGTGCTGCTGGGGGTTCAGCACCGGGACACTTCACTGCCAGTGCGCCTTGGGGAGGGATGCAGGCGCACGGCCGGCCGACAAAACATGAATGACAGTCCGTCGGCTTCATGTCCGAGCATACGCGGGAGCCTGATGCTTGCATAGTTTTCCACCTAGCCGCATTCCGTTCACCGGAACACGGACCGCGCCTCGTCGGCGAACTTCTTCCACACCGCGACAGCGGCCCTCCCGAGCACATCGGCCACCACCGACGGTTGCCCGAGATCGGCTTCGACCGCGTCGTAGTCGTCCCACAGAGCCGTCGCGGCGTGAGGCTGGAGCATCGCGGCCGGATGCACCCGTCGCCCCTCGCCATCGACGTAACCGTCGTCAGCTCGAAGGTCGACAACCCGGGCGGCGGTCCGCCCCGCGTCGTCGACGACCGTCGCGGCGAGTTCCGCCGCGCGGGCCGGCGCCTCCCCCGGACCGGCCAGGCACAGCACCCGGTGACGTACCCGCCACAAGCGCAGCTCGGGGTCGTCGGCGCACAGCGACGGCCCGTCGTCCGCCCTCGCGGGGCCCACCGCCACCGAGGGCTCCAGCAGCCGAGCCCGCGCCAGAGCGAGCCCCTGGACATAGGCGGCGACATGAGCCCGCTCCAGCTCCCCGAACGGCGTCCGATCGTGGCGGCACGCCCGCGCGCCACTCGGATAGGTCGCCAGGTCGTCACCCCCGGAGGCATCGGGCTCGGGCACGCCGGTATGCCGGAGCACGGGGACGTCACCGATCCGATGCTGGGGCCTGCGCACGTAGCGGCTCAGTCGGAATTCGGCCTCGACGGCATCGCATGCGGCGGCGCGGACCTCCAGGCACACCACCCACAACCGCACGTGGCGCCGACGGCGACGCGACTCCCAGCGCTCCACGTCGGCCGCCTCACGCCTCACACGCTCGACGGCCGGACCGGACCCGGTGACACACTCAAGAGCCCGCAGCCGCGTGTCCAGAACGGCCACGGTGAGCGGCGTGTGGTCCCCCACGCTGCGGTGACCGACGACCCCGGGCCAACGTGGCCGGAGTTCACCTCCGGCGTCGGCGTCGCCGCCTGACGCGCCGCGTTCGCGCACGGGCCCCCACCCTGTCCTCACCGTTTTCCGTCGCGCAGGCCCGGCGACGTGACCAGGCGAGGGGGTTCCCCACGGCCGACGTCGCCGGGGGCTAACGTGACAAGTGTTCAACCGTCCGTAGCCACATCGAATGTAGCGCGCTACCCAGCTAGCGCGCTACAGCGCGGTGTGGTCCATTCGGGTGAAGACCGTCCACTTCACCCGTAGCCGAAAGGTGAGGCCCTTGGTCGAGGTGAGCCACGTCGTCGCGGAGTGGGCGTTCACCCAAGGACTGAAGAAGCTGCGTGAGACGAGCGAGAACTCCAACCAGAGCGAGATCGCTCGCAGGATCGGCAAGAGCCGCGCGACCATCGGACACTACGAAATGGGCCGCTATCTGCCGAGCCACGACAGCCTCGACATCATGCTCGACGCCTACGGCCACGGTGAACGCGCCACGTACTACCGGCAGCTACGCGACCGCGTCGAGATGCACTCGCCCGACTGGTGGGAGGACGAGTTCCCCGAGCACTTCCCACCCCGCTCCATGGCTCTGCTCGCCGGATTCGAGTACTCGGCCACGGACCTGCGGATCTTCGAACCACAGCACGTGCCGGAGCTCCTGCAGACCCCCGCCTACGCCGAGGCCCTGCTACGCGCCGGACTCACCGACCACCGGGCCGACCAGCTGACACTGCACCTGCGCATGCTGCGTGGCAGGCAGGCCGTCCTCAACCGAGCCGACGCACCCCGCCTGGCTTGCGTACTGGGCGAGTCGGCCCTGCGCAGCCCCGTCGGAGGCCCACTCGTCCTCGGCGAGCAGCTCGGTGCGCTGGCGTCACTGGCGAACCGGGAGAACATCGAGATCCGGGTGTTGCCGGACAGCGGCGGAAGGCCGGCGGGAGCCACAGGCGGCTTCACCGAGTTGCTGTTGCCGCCGGAGGTCATCCAGGACTTCTCCGAAGTGGTGTACGTCAGCACTCCGGTCGATCGCATCCATTACGAGAGCCCCGAGGCCCTCGCCGTCTTCCGGGCGCTCTGGGAGCAGGCGTGGCGGTCGGCCCTCTCCCCCGAGGAGTCGGCGGAGATCCTTGCCGATCTCGCGCGGCAGCTCACCAAGGACGCCTCCTGAGGCCCACCCTGGGCGGTGCCAGACACCTGCCGCCCGTGGCAGGACACCATACGAACGGCGTGCCACATCGCCGAGTCGCGCCTGAACGCCACCCACCTCGCGCGGCACAGTGACCACGCGGTCCACGACTCTCCCGGCTCTCCCGGCTTTCCAGGCTTTCTTCTGCCATGCCTTCCCCCCTGGAGCGGTGACGTCGCCCGCGACGTTCGGTGTGCTGGTGCAGGGCGGTGCGGCCGGGCCGGAAGGGGCAGTCCCGGCCGCACCACCACGGCCGCCGTCGCACGATGAACGGTCCCGCGGCGACAGCCGTCGAGACTGTAGCACGCTACGTGGGCAGCGCGCTACACCGCGGCACCTGACGCACCTTTCAACAGGTCACCGCGACGCCCTCCTGATCCGCCCGCACCGGACAGCCTCGAGCAACTGGTCGGAGGGCACGTCGAGCGCGACGCTGAGCCACTGGCGCCAGTAGGGGCCGGGAACACGCTTGCCCCGCTCCCACCTGGCCACCTCGTCGCGGCTCACACTGGAGTTGTTCGAAAGTTCCGCCAGCCGATCGGCGAGCTGATACTGCGTCAGTCCGCGTAGTTTGCGAACCCGGCGCATCAGATCCCAGATCGGTTCGCCTGCTCCCTCCGGAACTGATTGGCGTAACAAACCAGGACTCGGCGCGGCCGGCCCGTCAACGGTGACCGGGTGCGCCTCCCGGGCCGCGGGCACACCGGCCCGCGACGCGGCCTCATGAATTGACATCGGCATCGTCTGCGAGGTTTGGGAACGGTTTCCGCCTCGTCGTGGCAGCGACAGGTCACAGCAGGCGGACACATCCCGCAAACCCCCAGCTGCGCGACCGCACCACGATCGACGCCGCACCAGCTTCCTGGACCGGCACGGAAGCTGCTACCACCAAACGGGCTATTTTCCGCAAATGCAATTCACCTCACAGCGGACCCACCGAGGATGCCGATGGGTCCACCCCCGTCGCTGCAATAAAGCAGGCGGCACCAGAATCAATATCGCCGGAGCGAACGAGTCGTTACCGGCCGAGCACCACCGTGCGCGGCAATACCGGAATACTCGCCCGGAAAATCGTACGGACCTCCATTTCTGGCCCCCTGCTCCGGAACAGCACAACCACTAGAGTTTTGCAACACGTCATCCGTAATTCGCAGGGAGCAGGCGTGCCAGCACGACGCGGCCAGGGACACCACGACTACGCGGACAACACCAGCAGAGGCGAGGAGCGTGACTACACCGTTCGCGCCGTCGAGCGGGTCTGTTCGATCCTCAACCTGCTACAGGAATCCGTGGAGGGTGCGTCCCTCATCGAGGTCGCCCAGGAAACCGAACTGCCGAAGTCGTCGGCGTTCCGCTACCTGTGGACCCTGGAAGCCCACCGCTATGTCGAGCGTGACGGCACCACCGGCCTCTACCGGCTCGGGCTCGGGTTCGTCGGCATGCAGTCACGACACCTGGAAGTGCTGAGGGAACGCGCTCGTCCGTGGTTGGAAAAGCTACGCGACGAATTCGGCGAAACGGTCAATCTAGCCATTCTGGACGGTGATCACGTCGTCTACCTCGATGTCGTGGAGAGCCGGAAGCAGGTCCGGTTCGCCTCGGCCAGGGGATCCCGGGAGACACTGTTCGCCACCGCACTCGGCCGCGCGATCGTCAGCCGGTTCACCGAGGCCCAGACCCGCGAGCTCGCCGGCAACGCGAGCGGCCAGGACACCGTCGGTGACACCCTGCTCGCCGAACTCGCCGAGGCACGGCGACAGGGCTATGTGACCAGCACCGACGAGGACAGCCGGTGTGTCGCCGCTCCGCTGCCCGGCACGCGCCTTCCCGTGGCGATCGGCGTCACGGCTCCCGCGGTACGGTTCTCGGCGGCCGACGCCGAGAAGGCGGCCACGAGGTTGCTGGAGGTGACCCGCCAGATCGCCACCAGCCCGATCCCCGAGCAGCGCACCAGCGTGCCAAGTCCGGCCTGACGGAACGGAGCCGACGCTGCGCGCCGCGTCGCGCCGCGGTCCGCACGTGAGCGCAGCGCGGCGCAGTTCTATCGTGCTGCCATGAACGGTCCCGAACGGAAGAAGTACAACCCGGACAACAAGACGGGGTACGAATACGTTCTGCTCGCCGACCATCTCGCAGGTCTCATCGACAAGGGCGAATGGCCGGCCGGAAGCCGTATCCCCGGCGAGCGCGCCCTGTCCGAGGAATACGGCGTCGCCCTGGACACGGTACGCAAGGCCACGAGAATCCTGCGGGAGCGCGGGCTGGTGCAGACACTGAAGTCGAAGGGCACGTTCGTCTCTCCCCGCGACTGACCCGCCCGCCGGATCAACCCAGGAAGTCGAGCAGCGCCGCGGTCAGCGCGGCGGGGGCGTCGTGCTGCACCAGATGTCCCGCATCGGCGATCCGGCGCAGCCGCGCACCCGGGATGCGGCGCACCAGCTCGTCACCATGCTGCGGTGACAGCCACTCGTCGTCCTCACCCCAGCACACCAGCACGGGCAGCTCCAACTCACCGAGGCGCTCCTCGATCTCGTCGGTGTACCGCTGGTCGGCCTGGGCGATCTGCCGGTAGAACGCGGCCTGTCCCCGCCGACCGAGCCAGGGTTTCACCAGACGGTCCAGGACGGCAGCGGACGTCGGCCGGTGCAGGGCCCCCGCGACGTACTCACGCACCAGTGCCGCGTGCAGCCGCGGAGGCAGTTGCTCGAACACGGCCGCGTGATCGGCCACGAGGCGGAAGAACGGCGATCCCCACGGCGCGAGGGCGACGACGTCCACCAGGGCAAGACTGCGGTAGCGCGCGCCGTGCAACAGGTGGACGCGCAGCGAGACCGCGCCGCCGAAGTCGTGCGCGACCACATCTGGGGCGGTCAGCCCCCAGTGGTCGAGCAGGGCCGCGAAGATCTCCCCCTGCGCCCGCAGCGACACGTCCTGACCGTCACGCTGCTCCGACTCGCCGTACCCCAGTAGATCCCACACGAAGACCTCGTACCGGTCGGCCAACGCGGTCGCCACGTCCCGCCACACCCAGGACGAGAACGGCGTACCGTGCAGTAACACGACGGGGCGTCCGCTACCGAACCGCCCCCACCGCACCGTGCCGCCCGGCGTCTCGAATCGCTCCGGCAGTTCCCAAATCGCCATGTCCAATCCTTCCCCAGTTACCGTCTTAGACCTTCAGACGGTAACATCGTCGACATGTCGTTCCCAAGGACAGAGGCGCCGGGCGAGTTGAAGAAGCTGGAGGAACTCTGCAACTCGGCACGGCTGCTCTACACCGAGGACGCACTGATCACGGCCGCGAGTGCCTCCGCGTGGCTGCGAGCGACCGGCGTGGACGCCGGTGAGCTCAACCGCAAGGAACACGAGCTGCTGCTGAAGCTGCGGGAGACCGTGCGAGACCACCTCGACGGCCAGGAACGAACGTCCGAACTCAACAAGCTCGCGAAGTCGCTGCTGGCGCCGCCCCGGTGGTCGTCGCGGGGGGAACCCGTTCTCCCTCCCAAGAAGACCGGCCCGCTCGACACCTACCTCGGCGAGTGCCTCGCACTGGTCTTCACATCCGGCCTGACCGGCGAACTGGAGCGACTCAAGGTCTGCCGCAACCAGGACTGCCGGTGGGTGTTCTACGACCGATCTCCCGCCCAGAACAGCGTCTGGTGCAGCATGGACGTCTGCGGTGCGCGGCAGAAGATGCGCACCTACCGCTCGCGACACGCCGGGTGATCCGGGAGGACCGTCACGAGAGCGCGGGAGACGGCGCCGTGGCCGTCAGCACCGCCTCGGCGAAATCCGCGCACACCGGCAACTCGCGGTCGAGGTCGGTGATCCGCAGGAGTCGCAGTATCACGGCGGGGCACACCAACGCCCAGCGCACGCGAAGCCGCTCGGCGAGAGCGGACGTGTGCACCAGCACCGACAGTCCGGCGGCGCCGAAGAAGGTGGTGCGGCTCAGATCCAGGACGAGCGCACGCACGCCGGGGAGGACGGCTTCCACGCGCTCACGGAGTTTCGGCGCTCCGAGGATGTCGACCTCGCCGACAACCCTGATCACGACCAGCCCGACCACCGGCCGGTCGACCTGTACGTCGACGTCGTCCTTCGTGCACGCCATCCGGTCGCCGCCTTCCGTCTGAACGGATTCTCCCGGCACGGCTGGGTCACAACCACCGCCTCAGACCGTACGCCCAGCGCCGTTCATGTCGCAAGCACAACGATTAGTGAACACAGCCGGTAACAACACTGGACAAACGTCCACAGTGGATACATAATCACCCACCCACGCGGTCGGTCCTCCTCGCTCGCCCGTGCGACGCTCGGCAGCGGCCCGCGGGATCGCTCGTAGCGTCATGCCATCGGGTGACGCCGTTGCGAGCTGACCAGCGTCGATTGTCACTGACCGCGAGTACCGGAGAGGGCTCCCGGAGCGGTGCCGGACGTGTCAAGCCCCCTCGCCCGACCAGCCGTTGCGGGGGTGTGGCCCCCCTCGCGGCGGGGTAGCCACGCTCCCGTGACCCCTGACGAGCAATCCCGCGTGCAGGCGCGCGAACAAGCGGGAGGCTCAAGCGGATACGAGGATCTCGCTCCACTGTTCAACACACTGGCCGCACTGGACCCGCATGATCCGCGAAGGACGGCCGTACGCGACGAGATCATCACCCGCTGCCTCCCACTCGCCGAGCACATCGCCCGGCGCTTCGTCGGCCGTGGTGAGCCGCGGGACGATCTGGTGCAGGTCGCCAGGCTGGGACTGCTCAACGCCATCGACCGCTTCGACGCGTCCCGGGGCACCGAGTTCGTCGCCTTCGCCGTGCCCACGATCATGGGCGAGGTCAGGCGCCACTTCCGCGACTCCAGTTGGGCGGTCCGGGTTCCCAGGAGACTGAAGGAGCTGCACCTGTCGTTGAGCCAGGCGAGCGGCAAACTGGCCCAGCGGCTCGGCCGGGCTCCGACTCCGAGTGAACTCGCCGCCGAACTCGACCTCTCCCCCGAGGACGTGTGGGACGGCCTGCTCGCGGGCAACGCCTACCAGTCGGTGTCGATGGACGCCGCCTACGACGACGAGGGCACGCTGCCGCTGGCCGAGACCGTCGGCGAGGACGACGTGCAGTTGGAGAACGTCGAGTTCCACGAGTCACTCCAACCACTGCTCGCAAGCCTGCCCGAGCGAGAACGCCGGGTGCTCATCCTGCGCTTCTTCGGCAACATGACGCAGACCCAGATCGCCGAGCGTGTGGGCATCTCCCAGATGCACGTGTCGCGACTTCTCGCGCGCACGCTCGAGTTCCTCCGCAGCAGGCTCACCGAGTGAGCCGGTGGTGAGGACGCGTCGTTTGGTGCCACCACCGGCGGGGTAAGCCGCAGCCGAGCCGCGCAAGGCACGTGTTCGCGACGATCCGGACGGGGTGGCATGCACAGCGAGATCACGCTCATCGTCGACGGCGAGCACCACCGGGTGTCGGTCGACACCCGCGTCACACTCCTCGACGCGCTACGCGACAGGCTCGGCGTCACGTCGCCGAAGAAGGGCTGTGACCACGGCCAGTGCGGTTCGTGCACCGTGCTGCGGGACGGCCGGAGGGTCACGACCTGCCTGACGTTCGCCGTCGCGGCGGACGGGTCCACCATCACCACGAGCGACGGTCTGCGCGACGACGGTGCCCTTCACTCGCTGCACCGCGCCTTCCTCGACCACGACGGTCTCCAGTGCGGGTACTGCACCCCGGGTCAGATCTGCTCGGCGGCGGGGGTGCTGGCCGAGGCGCAGGCCGGTTGGCCGAGCTCGGTGACCCCTCCGACCGCGGTCACGCCCACTCTCGACGCCGACGAGATCCGCGAACGCATGAGCGGGAACCTGTGTCGCTGCGGCGCGTACCAGGGCATCGTCGCGGCCGTCGAGACGGTGGCCGCGGCTCAGGGCCTGAGCAGCCCGGCCGACGACGAACAGCGGGGCGCGGCGTCGTGATCCCCTTCGACTACGAGAGGGCCACCGACACCGAGACCGCGGTCGCGACGGTGACGGGCAACCGCAGGGCCGCTTACCTCGCGGGCGGCACGAACCTCGTCGACCACATGAAGCTCGGCATCGCGGCGCCCGAGGTGCTCGTCGACATCACGAACCTGCCGCTCGACGGCATCGAGGAGCTGCCCGGCGGCGGGGTGCGGCTCGGCGCGGGCTCCCTCAACAGCGAGGTCGCCGCCCATCCACTGGTCCGCCACCGCTACCCCGTGCTGTCGCAGGCCCTGCTCACCGGCGCGTCCGGTCAACTGCGCAACCTCGCCACGGTGGGCGGCAACCTGTTGCAACGCACCCGCTGCGTGTACTTCCAGGACGTCACGACGCCCTGTAACAAACGTGCTCCCGGCGAGGGTTGCTCGGCGCTCGACGGCTACACGCGCTACCACGCCGTGCTCGGCGCCTCACAACGTTGTGTCGCCGTGCATCCGTCCGACATGGCCGTGGCACTCGCGGCGCTCGACGCCGTCGTACGCATCCGCACGGCGGACGGTGAGCGCACCGTACCCGCCGTCGAGTTGCATCGACTGCCCGGTGAGCACCCCGACCGGGACACGGTGCTCGAACACGGTGAGCTGATCACCGCCGTGGACCTGCCCGTGCTGCCGTTCGCCGTGCGGTCCCGGTATGCCAAGGCCCGCGACCGCGCGTCCTTCGCCTTCGCGCTGGTGTCCGTGGCGGCGGCTCTCGACCTCGCCGACGGGGTGGTGCGGGACGTGCGCATCGCGTTCGGAGGGCTCGCGCACAAACCGTGGCGCGCGACGGCCGCCGAGCGCACGTTGCGGGGTGCCGAGGCGACGCCCGAGGCGTTCCGCGCGGCGGCCGAGGCCGAACTCGCCGACGCGAGGCCGCTGCGGGACAACGCCTTCAAGATCCCCATGGCGCGCTCGATGCTCGTGTCCGTGTTGCGGGAGCTGGCACAGGAGGGCGGAGCATGAGCGAGCCACTACGCCCGCAGGCCGTAGGGACCGCTCACGAGCGGGTCGACGGGTGGGCGAAGGTGACGGGCACGGCTCCGTACGCCTACGAGCATCCGGTTCCCGAGCCCGCGTACCTGCGTCCCGTCCAGTCGACCGTCGCGAGGGGGCGGGTCACCGAGGTGGACGCGAGAGCGGCCACCGCGCTCGACGGTGTGCTCACGGTGCTGACACCGTTCAACGCGCCCCGGCTGCGACGCGGCTACGACACGGAGCTGGAGGTGTTGCAGTCCGACGAGGTGTGGTTCCGGGGACAGATCGTCGCGGCGGTGGTGGCCGAGACGCCGGAGGTCGCCCGCCAGGCCGCCGATCTGGTCCGGGTCACCTACGACGTCCGGCCGCACGACGTCACGCTGTCAGCCGATCGCGACGACCTCTACAAGCCCGACGTGGTGAACCCGAGCCATCCCACCGACACCCTCACCGGCGATCCCGACTCGGCCTTCGAGTCCGCCTCCAGGGCGGTGGAAGCCACCTACACCACGGCGATGTACCACAACAACCCGCTGGAGCCACACACGACCGTGGCGCTCTGGCACGGCGAGAACGGCTCCCCCGCGCTCACCCTGTACGACTCCACCCAGGGCGTGCATCCGCTGCGCGACGCCGTGGCGGCGATGTTCGAGCTCGAACCGGAGCGCGTGCGCGTCGTGGCCCCGTACGTCGGCGGTGGGTTCGGGTCGAAGGGCACCCCGCACGCGCACGTGGCTCTCGCGGCACTCGCCGCCGCCCGCACCGAGGGGCGAGCCGTCAAGTTCGCCGTGACCCGGCAGCAGATGTTCTCGTTCGTCGGGTACCGCACACCCACCATCCAGCGGGTGCGGTTGGCCGCCGACGTCGACGGCAGGCTCACCGGCATCAGCAACGACATCGTCGAGCTGACTTCACGCTACAAGGAGTTCGCCGAGCAGACCGGAATACCGACTCGGACGATGTATGCCGCCGCTCACCGGCGCACCACGCATCGCCTGGCGGCTCTCGACGTGTCGGTGCCGTCGTGGATGCGCGCGCCCGGCGAGTGTCCCGGCATGTTCGCCCCCGAGGTCGCCATGGACGAACTCGCCGAAGCCTGCGGCCTCGATCCCATCGAGCTGCGGATCCGCAACGAGCCCTCGCACGATCCCGACAGCGGGAAGCCGCACTCGACGCGCAACTTCGTGGCGTGCCTGACCGAGGGCGCGCGGCGGTTCGGCTGGGGCTCCCGGCCCCGCCTGCCTCGGTCGACGCTCGACGGCGACTGGTGGGTCGGCACCGGCGTGGCCGGCTCCACGTATCCGGTCATGAGGCAACCCGGTTCGGCGTGGGCGTCGGTGCGTTACCGAGGGAAGGGCGGTGCCGGCACCGGCCGGTACGAGGTGTCGATCGGAGCCGCCGACCTGGGTACCGGAGCGTGGACGGTGCTGACTCAGATCGCGTCCGACGCACTCGACGTCTCCCCCACCGACGTCGACGTGCGCATCGGCGACAGCGACCTTCCGCGCGCACCGGTGGCGGGTGGGTCGTCGGGCACCACGAACTGGGGTTCGGCCGTCGTGGCGGCGGCCCGGCAGTTCCGCGACAAGTACGGGCCCGACCCCGCCGACGGCGACGAGTGCACCGCCGCCATGCCCGACGACGGCAACGGCAAGCGGTTCGCCATGGCCGCCTACGGCGCGCAGTTCGCCGAGGTGCGGGTCAACGTGTACACCGGCGAGATCCGCGTGCCGAGACTGCTCGGCGTGTTCGCCGTCGGCCGGGTGATCAATCCGCGTACGGCCCGGTCGCAGCTCGTCGGTGGCATGACGATGGGGCTGTCGATGGCTCTGCACGAGACGAGCGTGCTCGACGAGCGCTTCGGTTTCGTGGTCAACCACGACTTCGCCGAGTACCACATCGCGACGTGCGCGGACGTGCCCTCGGTGGAGGCCACCTGGATCGCCGAGGACGACCCGTACCCGAATCCCATGGGCAGCAAGGGCATCGGCGAGATCGGCATCGTCGGCACGGCCGCCGCGATCGCCAACGCCGTCCACCACGCCACCGGCGTGCGGGTCCGCGACCTGCCCATCACGAACGACAAGGTGTTCGACCCCAACCTGACCGTGTGAGGAGTGATCGGTGAACCAGCCGCAGCAGAGCCAGCAACCGCCCGGCGACACCGGCCGCATGGCCCCGCAACCACGAGACGAGATGCGCGACTGGGTGGGTCGTGACCTGCTCCGCGACCGCAAGGCGCTCATCACGGGCGGCGACTCCGGCATCGGCCGTGCCGTCGCCGTGGCGTTCGCGAAGGAGGGCGCCGACGTCGCCATCGCCTATCTCACCGAGCACGACGACGCCGAGCACACCGCCAAGCTGGTGCGTGACCAGGGCCGCCGGTGCCTGCTGCTGCCGGGGGACCTGGCCGACCGGACTCACTGCGAGCAGGTGGTCGCCGACACCGTGCGCGAGTTCGGCGGCCTCGACCTGCTGGTGAACAACGTCGCGACCCAGCAGGAGCACGAGTCCTTCGACGAGATCGACGACGAGGAGTGGATGCGCACCTTCGACGTGAACATCCACTCCTACTTCCGCGTGACCGCCGCGGCACTGCGGCACATGCCCGAAGGCAGCGCGATCATCAACAGCGGGTCCGTCAACGGCCTGAGGGGCAACAAGAAGCTCATCGACTACTCGGCCACGAAGGGCGCCGTGCACTCGTGGACGTTCGCGATGGCCCAGTCACTGGTGCCGAGGGGAATCCGGGTCAACTGCGTCGCCCCTGGCCCGGTCTGGACTCCGCTGATTCCGGCCACGATGTCCGAGGAACACGTCGAGCAGTTCGGCCAGCAGGTGCCCATGGGCCGTGCCGCCGACCCGGACGAGCTCGCGCCGTCGTACGTGTTCCTCGCCGCGAACCAGATGTCGTCGTACTACACCGGTGAGGTCATGGCCGCACTCGGCGGCGAGACGACCCCGGGCTGACAGACAGGCAACCACCGAGGAGGTGCTGCATGGACCCCAGGACCGACGAGCTGTGGGACGAGTTCCACCGGGTCGTCAACATGTCGTCGCGGGAGCTCTCCGAATGGCTGCGGACCCGCTCTGCCACGCCGGAGGAAGAGGAGCTGCCGGACCGGGCCGGGCCGCAGCTGGGCAGGCGGGTGCTGGAGATCCTCGGCAAGCGCAAGACCGACCTCGTCGACGACGACGTGGACGTGATGCAGCGGGTCGTCGACCGCGTACACGGGCAACGCCGCGACGATCTCGAACCCACGGCCGGGGACGCCAACTGGCGCCACCGGCTGATGACGATCGGCCACGATCCGCTGAAACCCGCCACCTGAAGCCACGTGACCGGCGCGCCCGGTCGGACCGCCGCCCGAGGCGTTGTGTTCACCCGCGCCCGCGCATACCGTGGCAACCATGAGGCCACGCGTGCTGGTCACGGGTATCGGCACCATCCTGCGCGGGGACGAGGGCTTCGCCCTGGAAGTGGTCCAGCGGTTGGCGGAGCAACGGCTGCCCGCGTGGGTGCAGCTCGCCGATCACGGCATCGGTTCGGGCAGGCTCGACTGTGACCTGCTCGGCGACTACGACACCACCGTGCTGGTGGACGGTTCGCCCCGGGGTGGACGTCCGGGGCGGTTACGGGTCACGGACGTGGACCTCACCGGTGCCGGGGTCGCCGACGCACTCACTCCGCCGAACGCCCACGGCATCACCCCGACCGCCGCACTCACACTCCTGCGGCTGCTCGGTGGTGATGCCGCGCGGCTGGTCATCGTCGGCTGCGAGCCTCGGACCACGACGGGCGTCGGGCTCAGCCCCGAGGTCGAGGCCGCAGTGGACCAGGCGGTCGCATTCGTCACCGAGCTGGTGTGGGGCGGGCCGACCGGCCCGTCGCCGGACACGATCGAGGACGAAACCCCACAGCGGCTCCAGGCGGCGCGCGAGTAGCGCGAACGACGTGGCAGGGCCCGTCGGTCGTTCGACTGCCCGGGCTGCTCGTCATGCCGAGTGGTCGTCCGGCTACTAGCGTGATGGGCATGATCGGGTTACCCGACGCGGTCACCGCGTGCCTCTTCGACCTCGACGGCGTTCTGACCAGCACCGCCACCGTGCACATGCGCGCCTGGAAGCAGACCTTCGACGAGTTCCTGAACGAGCACGACCCCGGTGCGGCCCCGTTCGGCGAACGGGACTACGTCACCTACGTCGACGGCCGCTCCCGGCTCGACGGCGTCCGGGCGTTCCTGGCGTCCCGGGGCATCGAGCTCCCGGAAGGCGCGGAGAACGACGACGTCGACGCCGAAACCGTGCACGGTGTCGGCAACCGCAAGAACCGCCTGTTGCTGCGGCTGATCGCCGACGGCGTCACCCCGTACCCGGGCTCGGTCCGCTACCTCGACGCCGCCCGCCGGCACGGACTCGCCATCGGCGTGGTCACGTCGTCGGCCAACGGCGCGACGGTGCTGAGCGCGGCCGGGCTCAGCGACTACGTGCGGGCCCGCGTCGACGGCATCGTCATCCGGGACCGAGGGCTGCGCGGCAAGCCCGCGCCCGACTCGTTCCTCGCGTGCGCCGCCGAGCTCGGAGTCCGGCCCTCCTCGGCAGCGGTGTTCGAGGATGCGCAGGCCGGGGTACGCGCCGGGCGGGACGGTGGCTTCGGCTACGTCGTGGGCGTCAACCGCGCCGAGGGCGACGCGCACGCCGACCAGGAGAAGGCCCTGCGAGAACAGGGCGCCGACATCGTCGTGGACGATCTCGCCGAACTGCTGGAGGAGGGAGCGTGACCGGCAACGTGCCGAGAGCGGAACGCGGATACGCCCGCTCACCGTGGGAACTGCGCTGGCAGGGGCTCGACGTGGACCAGCTGCAGCGCACCGAATCGACGTTCGCGCTGTCCAACGGGCACATCGGGATGCGGGGCACACTGGAGGAGGCCGAACCTCGCGGTCTGCCCGGTACCTACCTCAACGGCTTCTACGAGGAGCACGAACTGCCCTACGCCGAAGCCGGTTACGGCTATCCGGAGGCGGGGCAGACGGTCGTGAACGTCACCGACGGCAAGGTCATCCGCCTACTGGTGGAGGACGAGCCGCTCGACATGCGCTACGGCCAGGCCACCAGTCATCACCGGGTGCTCGACTTCCGCTCCGGGACCCTGCGGCGGGAGACCGAGTGGACCTCCCCCACGGGCCGCCGCGTCCGCGTCCGCACCGAACGGCTCGTGTCGTTCACCCAACGCGCGGTGGCCGCCGTTCGCTACGAGGTCGAACCCCTCGACGGCCGCATCCAGCTGGTCGCCCAGTCCGATCTGATCACCAACGAACCGATCGAGCAGGAATCCGGCGACCCGCGGGTAGCCGCGGCGCTGGAGGCTCCACTGCTCTGCGAGTACTCCAAGGCCGAGGACTACCGCGCTGTGCTCGTCCACCGCACGAAGCGGTCCGGTCTGCGCATGGCCGCCGCCATGGACCACCAGATCGAGGTGAGCCCCGGCCTGCGCACCGACATGGAGTGCGAGGAGGACCTCGCCCGCCTGACCCTCGCCGTCGACGTGCCGATGGGCAGCAAACTCCGGTTCACCAAGTACCTCGCCTACGGCTGGTCGGCGCAGCGCTCCATCCCCGCCTTGCGCGCTCAGGTCGACGCGGCGCTGGCGGGTGCGCTCCAGACCGGCTGGGACGGGCTGCTGGCCGAGCAGCGGGCGTTCCTCGACAGCTTCTGGGCAAGTGCCGACGTCGAGCTCGACGGCGACCCCGAACTGCAACAGGCCATCCGGTTCGCGCTCTTCCACGTGTTGCAGGCCGGGGCCCGAGGTGAGAGCCGCGCGATCCCGGGCAAGGGCCTCACCGGCCCCGGCTACGACGGGCACGCCTTCTGGGACACCGAGACGTTCGTTCTGCAGTTGCTGACCTACACGTTGCCCGACGCCGCGAGAGACGCACTCCGCTGGAGACACTCCACACTGGACAAGGCGAAGGAAAGGGCGAGGCAACTCGGACTTCGGGGCGCGGCGTTCCCCTGGCGCTCGATCAACGGTGCCGAGTGCTCGGCGTACTGGCCCGCGGGCACGGCGGCCTTCCACGTCAACGCCGACATCGCCGACGCCGTGCTGCGGTACCTGAACGCCACCCACGACGTCGAGTTCGAACGTGAGTGCGGCACCGAACTGCTCACCGAGACCGCACGGCTGTGGATCTCACTCGGCCACCACGACCCCCACGGCGGCTTCCGCATCGACGGTGTCACCGGACCCGACGAGTACTCCGCCGTCGTGGACAACAACGTCTACACCAACCTGATGGCGCAACGGAACCTGCGCGCCGCGGCCGACTCCTGCGAGCGGCAACCCGACATCGCCGACGCACTCGGGGTCGACCACATCGAGGTCGCGGGCTGGCGGGAAGCCGCCCGGAAGATGCGAATCCCCTACGACGAACTGCTGAAGGTGCACCCGCAGTCCGAGCGGTTCACCGAACACGCCAAGTGGGACTTCGCGAACACCCCGCCCGACCGCTACCCGTTGCTGCTGAACTACCCCTACTTCGACCTCTACCGCAAGCAGGTCGTCAAGCAGGCCGACCTCGTGCTTGCCATGCACCTGCGCGGCGACGCGTTCTCACTCGAACAGAAGCGCCGCAACTTCGCGTACTACGAGGCGTTGACCGTGCGGGACTCCTCGCTGTCCGCCGCCACCCAGTCGGTGATGGCCGCCGAGTGCGGTCATCTCGACCTGGCCTACGACTACTTCGCCGAGGCCGTGCTCACGGACCTGCACGACCTGCACAACAACGTCCGCAACGGCCTGCACATGGCGTCGCTGGCGGGGTCGTGGCTGGCGATCGTGGCCGGCTTCGGTGGCATGCGCGACTACGACGGCGAGTTGAGCTTCAAACCCCGGCTGCCCCCGGTGCCCCGCCGCATCGCGTTCCGCATGTGTTTCCGCGGCAACCAGTTCTCCGTGGAGATCCAGCAGGACCTCGCTCGCTACCGGCTCTCGTACGGCACGCCGTTCACCATCACCCACTACGGCGTGCCGGTGACGGTGTCCGAGGAGCCCGTCACGATGCCGATCCCGGTGGGCGAGCAGTTGGAACGTCCCTCCCAGCCCGCGTGGCGCGCACCGCTGAGGCGGGTCGCACAGCCCGCGCCCGTCACCCCGGCGGAGTCTCCGAGCCCGGCTGCCACAGTGTCGCAGGCGTAGGTGGGGCGGGCCGTCAGTCTGGCGGCTCGATCGTGCCCGCGTCGGGAGTCACGTCGTCGTCGGGCCGTACCTCGTCCCGGTTCGGCGGCTCGGGGACGTCGCGGGACGGCAACCCGCCGAGGTCACGACCGTCGCTCGCCGGGGTGCGGTCGTTGCCGGAGTCCGGCCGCTCCGGCGGCTCCGGCTCGGTCCCACCGGGGACGTGGTCGTCCGGTCGCATCGGTCTCACTCTCCTTGCCTCTTCTGTCGCTCCTCAGGCGGCGCTGGCTCGCATTCCCGGTCGTTCCCACAGTTCGTCCGGGGTTTCCATCAGCGACAGCAGCAGCCCGTGCGTGGTGGACCAGGGGCAGATGACGGCGGGCCCGCCGAACACGGTGAGAAGGGCTTCGGCGACCACGGCACCCGCCAGCGACTGCCGGGCCCTGGGCCGGGAGATACCCGGGAGCTCGGCGCGCCGCGACGGCGGCAGCGCCGCCAGCCTCGGGATCACCTGCCGGACGTCGTCGAGGTGCAGCTCCCTGGTCCTGAGCGCGCCCTTGCGACGGCGTCCCGCCAGGACGGCCAACTGGCGCAGCATCTTGGAGCAGCCCACGATGCCGAACTCGCGCAGTCGTTCCTCGTCCTCGCCGAGCGCCTCGCGGATCTCCTCGATGGCGTGGTTCCGCAGCGCCGCGATGGTGTGCTCCGGGGGACGCTCGACGTCGAGCCGCCACGCCCGTGTGGTCTCGCGAGCGCCAAGGGGCAGTGACCGGGCGAAGTCGGCGTGCATCCCGTGACCGGCCGCCAGTTCGAGCGTGCCGCCACCGATGTCGAGGACCGACAGAGGGCCGACACCGGCACCGAACCAGGCACGCGCGGCCCGGTAGGACAGGCGAGCCTCGTCCGCCCCGCTGAGGAACCGCAGGTTCTGTCCGGTGTCGGACTCCACACGCGCGATCACCTCGTCGGCGTTGCGTGCGTCGCGGATCGACGACGTCGCGAGGCAGAACAGGTCCTCGACGCCGTGTCGCCGCGCGATCTCACCGGCCACGCGGACGGCGGAGACGATCGCGTCCACCCCGTCGCCACGCAACCGTCCCGAGGCATCGAGCGACCGGTCGAGGCGGAGCCGGGTCTTGTGGCTCACCACCGGTTCCAGCAGCGACCCACCGGGGTCCACCGCCAGCAGTCGCGCGCTGAAGCACCCCACATCGAGCACGGCCACCGTGCCCCTCGTCGTCACAGTCGTCCACCCTTCCGTGTGTCACCGGCCGAACCACCAGAATTCCCATCTCCGGCGACGGATTACAGGTGTATAACCCGAACAGGTGACGTTCAATCCTCGCCGATACTTTTCGGTAACGGTGTCACAGCACGAACGATCTCATTTCTGGAGGGATTAATCGCAGGAGGGGCGGTTGATGGGTGTGAATCTCGCAGCAGAACCGGGGGAGTCGCTGCCCGTGGCCACGCCCCTGCGCACCCGCCCGCCCGAGCTGCGCCAGGCCGGAGCGGTGGCCGCCGTCGTGGCACTCCTCGCCGCGACCGTGGTCGCCACGACCCTGATCCGGCCGGAAGCCGACGGCGATCCGACTCCGACGCTGCCGCCCGGCACCGAGAACCCGGCCCCCCGCACCATCGCCGCCGCGCCGGCGCCGGCCGCCCGCGACGCCCTGCCCGAATCCTCGCCGACCCGGGTCGAGATTCCGTCACTCGGCGTCGACGTCGACGCGGTCGTCGGCCTCGGCCGCACACCGGCGGGAGTGGTCGAGGTACCCGCACACGCCACCGCCGTGGGCTGGCTGACCTCCGAGCCCACCCCGGGCGAGGCCGGTACGTCCGTCCTCACCGGACATACCGCCTTCGCCTACGAACGCGGCAGTTTCTTCTCACTGGAACTGCTTCGACCGGGAGACACCGTGCGGGTCACCCGCACCGACGGCAGGGTCGCCGTGTTCAGCGTCTACCGCGTGGAGGAACTCCCCCAGAAGTACGCGCTGGACCACGCCACCCTACCCACCGACCATCCCGAGCTGCGCCTGCTGACCGCCTCGGGCGGGTTCGGCTCACCCCGGGACGACACAGCGGTGGTCGTGTCGGCCCGGCTCACCGCGGCGGTCGGGGAAGGCTGACCCAGGCCGGCTCAGCCTTCCCGGCGGCGCACCCACGTCCGCACGACGTCCTCCAGCACGGTCATGGGCAGGGCCCCTCCGCCGAGCACGAGGTCGTGGAAGCCCTGGATGTCGAACCACTCCCCCAACGTCCGCTCCGCCTCGGCACGCAGCCGCTGGATCTCCAGCCTGCCCACCATGTACGACAACGCCTGTCCTGGATAGGCGATGTAGCGGTCCACCTCGGCGACGACCTCGACCCGCGCCATGGGAGTGTTGCGTTCCATGAAGTCGATCGCCTGCTGCCTGCTCCAGCCCTTCGCGTGCAGCCCGGTGTCGACCACCAGGCGGGAAGCGCGCACCGAATCCATGCTGAGCATTCCGAGCCGGGCGACGTCGTCGGAGTACAGCCCCATCTCGTCCGCCAACCGCTCGGTGTAGAGGCCCCAGCCCTCGGTGTAGGCGTTGAAGTCGCTGATCCGCCGCAGCAGCGGCAGTTCGGTGAGGCTCAGCGCCGTGCTGAGCTGGAAGTGATGGCCCGGAATCACCTCGTGGAACGCCGTCACCTCCGACGTGTGCCGGAACCGCTCGGTGACCTGGTACGTGTTGGCGAAGTACGTGCCGGGGCGTGAGCCGTCCACGGAGGGCTGGAGGTAGTACGCGGCAGCGGCTCCCGGAGCCTCCGCCGCCGGAACCGGCTCGACCACCCACGGCTGCGGCGGGATGCGGCCGAACCAGTTCGGCGCCTCCCGCTCCGCACGTGTGATGGCGGCCCGCGCGGTGTCGAGCAGTTCGTCGGCGTTGCCCCACCGAAGAGCCGGGTCGGTCCGCAACCGCGAGAAGATCTCGCCGAGGTCGCCGGTGCCGAAGACCCGGTGGCCGAGAACCGCGTACTCCTCGGCCAGCCGCTCGATGCAGTCGAGGCCGGTGGAGTGCAGCTCGTCGGGGTCGCGCTCCGTCGTCGTGTGGACCCGCGCCAGCGCCGCGTACGTGGCGTCACCGCCCGGCAGGTGGCACACACCCGGGCGCTCCTCGGGCCTGCCGTGTTCCAGCAGCTCCGAACGCAGCACGTCGCGGTAGGCCGCGAACGCAGGCCGCACCACGTCGGTCAGCAGCCGTTCCCGGCGGGAGGCGAACTCCGTGTCCGGTGCCTTCTGGCGCAGAAGCGGATCGTCGTCCGGAGCGGCGAGGTACCGGTCGAGGTGCTCGGCCGCCGCCCGAACCAGATGCGCGACGGGCGTGCGGCCCGCTGCGACACCCGCCCGGTGACGTTCGGCCACCTGCTCCAGGTACGCCGGAACGGCCGCGAGCCGGTCGAGCTGCGCCCTGCCCTGCTCGGAGGTGCCCACCGTCACCATGGGCAGGAGCGTGAGCAGGCTCGCGGCGGGCCCCACGAAGAAGTCGGAGATCGTGAACTCGACCAGGCGGCTGTCGAGCTGCTCGATACGCGACCGCGCCTGACTGACGACCACGTCGCGAGTCACGCGATCCTGGTCGGACAGCTCCGAGGTGTCGACGGCCCGCGCCCGCTCGACGAGGCGCTCCAACGCGGCCCGGTGCTGCGCTTCCGCGGCCTCCGTCACATCGCCCAGCCCAGCCCGAGTGGGGTCGATCCCCATCACCACGGGCCACAGCGGTTCGATGTCGAAGAGCAGGTCGACACACTCGTCGGCGAGTGTGGTCACGGTTGTCCTGGGCGCCATGGACGCAGCTTACCGGCCGACTAGGCTCGTGATCGTGGCCTTGACCGATCCTGTCGACGCACGTCTGCTCGCCGCTCTGGCGGAGGTGGGCAAGGTGGCCGTACACGAGCTCGCGGCGCGCGTGGGGATGGATCCGCGCGACGTCGCCTACCGTCTCGTCGGCCTGTCGGCACAGGGGCTCCCCCTGCTCGTCGGGGTCGAGAGCGACCCGGCCGGTCTGCGGGCCGCGCTCGCCGCAGGCTCCCCTCCGCCCTACGGGCAACCCCCGGGTCCCGGCCAGGTAGCCGGAACACCGAGCGGCCCGTACCACGTTCACGGCACTCCCAGCGGCCCGCACCCGGTGCAGGGCACACCCAGCGGCGCCTACCACGTGCACGGAACGCCCAGCGGACCCTATCCCGCGCAGAACCCGGCGAGCGGCGCGCAATCCGTCCAGGGCACGCCCAGCGGCGCATACCACGTGCACGGCACACCCAGTGGCGCCTACTCGGTGCACGGCACACCTTCGGGTGCGTTCCCCTCGGCCCCGCCCGCGCCGGGAGGACCACCACAACAACCCCCGCCGCCACACCAACCGGCCCCGCTGCCACCGCCGGACCCGGTGATGAGCACGTGGGGACCCCCGCAGAGCGCGCTGTGGGCTCGGGGGGACCAGCCCCCCACGACGAACACCCGCAGGCAGGGCCGTCCCGGCGAGGTGCTCGACACCGTCGGGTTGGAGGGCGAACAGCTTGCTGTGCAGCTGCTGGAGGTCCAGGATCCGGCCGACTACCTGTTCTCGGCGGCCGGCTACACCCTCGACGACGGCGAGCGTGCCGTCGTCGTGCACACGGAGATCACCAACAAGGGTGCCGTCCCCTTCGCCTCACTACCCGACAACTATCTCGAACTACTCACCGCCGACGGCGCGGTGATCGCCAAGGCGCCGGTATCGCTCACCTCGCGGCCACCGCACAGGATCGGCGTCCAGCCGGGCGAGACGAGCGGTGGTCACACGGTGTACGTCGTGGGCGATTCGGTGAGGATCACCGCCGTGCGGTGGAGCCCCAGGCCGGAACCCGACGAACGCAGCCTCACCTGGTCCCTGGACGACTAGGACGTCGGTCCACACCGCTCCGGGCAAGGCCGCCCCGCGGTGACGGGTCAGGACTCGGCACGCAGGGTGTCGAGCGCGCCCGCGAGGTCGGCCGGGTACTGGCTGGTGAACTCGACCCACCGGCCGTCGGCCGGGTGGGCGAAGCCGAGTGTCCGCGCGTGCAGCCACTGCCGGGTCAGTCCGAGCTTGCGGGCGAGCACGGGATCGGCGCCGTAGGTGAGGTCGCCGACACACGGGTGGCGCATTGCGGAGAAGTGCACGCGGATCTGGTGGGTGCGGCCCGTCTCCAGGCGGACGTCCACCAGCGACGCGGCGCGGAAGGCTTCGGCCACCTCGTAGTGCGTCACCGACGGCCGCCCGCCGGCCACGACGGCGAACTTGTAGTCGTGCCGGGGATGGCGGTCGATGGGCGCGTCGATGGTGCCGCGTGTCGGGTCCGGGTGGCCCTGCACGAGCGCGTGGTAGCCCTTCGTCACGGTGCGCTCCTTGAACGCCCGCTTCAGCACCGAGTACGCGTGCTCGCTCTTGGCGACCACCATCACACCCGTGGTGCCCGCGTCGAGCCGGTGCACCACGCCCTGGCGTTCGGCCGCACCCGAGGTGGAGATCCGCAGTCCCGCCGCGGCGAGGCCGCCCACCACGGTCGGGCCCGTCCACCCCGGGCTGGGGTGGACGGCGACACCCACGGGCTTGTCGACCACCACGATGTCGTCGTCCTCGTGGAGGACGCGCAGCCCCTCGACGGGCTCCGCGACGATCTCCATCGGCGCGTCCGGTTCGGGCAGGGTCACCTCCAGCAGCCCGCCCGCGACGAGCCGATCCGACTTCCCCGCCGGCCTGCCGTCGAGGAGCACCTCACCCGACGCGGCGAGCTCCGCCACGACGGTGCGGGACAGTCCCAGCAGCTTGGCGAGGCCCGCGTCGACCCGCATCCCGTCCAGCCCGTCCGGCACGGGCAACATGCGACTGCTCACGCCTCCGGTCGCTCCTTCCCGTTGGTGTCCGGCTCGCCGTCCGTCTCCTTCGCCCGTCGCCCCCGGGGGATCACGGTCCCGTCGTAGTCCCGGCCCAGCAGGGTGAGCAGCACGATGAGGCCCGCACCGATCGTGATCGCCGAATCCGCGGCGTTGAACACGGGAAAGAACTCACCGTTCGGACCGAACACCGAGATGAAGTCCACCACGTGTCCCTGGAACACGGCGGGCGCCCGGAAGATCCGGTCGGTGAGGTTGCCGAGCGCCCCGGCGAGCACGAGTCCGAGCCCGATCGCCCACCCTGTCGAGCGGAGGCGGCGCGCGAACCACACGATACCGATCACCACGGCGGTGGCGACGACCGTGAGGATCCAGGTGCCTCCGATGTCCATGCCGAACGCCGCGTACGGGTTCCGCAGAAGCTGAAGGTACACCGCGCCCCCGAGGATGCGAACCGGCTCCTCGCCCTCCAGCGTCGCCGTGACGACCACCTTGGTCACCACGTCGACGGCGTAGGCGAGCGCCGCGACGAGAACCAGCACCCCCACCGTGCGCCGGGACGGAGCGGTCTGCTGCGGCTCCTCGGTGTCCGAGGGGTCAGGTTGTTGCTCGGTGTTCACCGGTTCATTGTCCACGTCGGGCGTCGGCACCGGTCACGCAGCCGTTGGCGACGACGGCGCCGCCGACCGACGCGGGACTCTCAGTCCCCGCTCTCGCCCCTCCACCGGGCGATGGGCCCGGCCCTGCCGACGGCGCGCAACCTGCGCTCGGTGGCGTTGCGGGCGGCCTCGGTGGTGACGATGAGGAGCTGGTCGTCCTCCTGCAGCCGCGTCGTCGTCTCCGGGGTGAAACCCTTGCCGCGGCGAACCACCAGGCTCACACTCGCACCTCGGGGCACGCGCAACTCGGCGAGGTACACGCCGTGCAGCCGAGAGCCTCTCGGGATTCGTATCTGGAGCAGCACCGCACCGAGTTCGTCGAGCGGAGCCGCGTCGATGTCTATCTGCTGCGGTTCCGCCGGTGAGACCACGCCCAGCGCTCTCGCCAACGGGGTCATGAAGGCCGTCTGCAGCAGCGTGTACACGATCACGATGACGAACACGGCGTCCACCAGCAACTGCGCGCCCGGCAGGTCCGCGGCGAGAGGAATGGTCGCGAGCACGATCGGCACCGCACCCCTCAGCCCGGCCCACGACAGGAACACCTGCTCACGCCAGGGGACACGAAACGGCGTGGTGGACAACACCACGGCGAACGGCCGCGCGACCAGGACCGCCACGAGGCCCGCCACCAGTCCGGGAACGACGGCCTCCAGCAGCCTGCCCGGTGAGGCGAACAGGCCGAGAAGCACGAAGACCCCGATCTGGGCGATCCAACCCAGTCCCTCCGCGAACGACAGCGTGTCGGACCGGTGCGGCAGTCGTGAGTTACCGAGCACGAGGCCCGCGAGGAAGGTCGCGAGCAACCCGGAGGCGTGCGCCAACTGCGCCGACGAGTACGCCAGCACGCACATCGCCACGGTCGCCAACGGGTAGAGGCCCGTAGCGGGCAGCGCGCTCCTGCGCAGCAGCCACCCCCCTGCCAGCCCGAAGGCCAAGCCGATCACCGCACCCACTCCGAGCTGGTAGAGCAGTTGCAGCGGCAGCCTCCAGTCCACGGAGACGCCGGTGGTCAGCATCACCACGGCGATGTAGCTCGGCGCGTCGTTGAGCCCCGACTCCAGCTCCACGACGCCGGACAGTCTCCGCCCGATGCCCGAGGAACGCAGCACCGAGAAGACGGCCGCCGCGTCGGTGGACGACAACACCGCGCCCCACAGCAGCGCCGTTCGCCACTCGAGGTCCAGCAGCCAGTGCAGCGCCGCGCCGGTGACCACGACCGTGACCACGACGGCCACCACCGACAACGCGATGCTGGGACCGAGTCCGGGCCGCACAGCCGACCACTGGGTCGTCAACCCGCCCTCGACGAGGATCATCACCAACGCCGCTATGCCGAGGCTCTGCATGACGGCGGCGTTGTCGAACTGCACCCCGAGACCGGCCTCCCCGATCAGGACGCCGATCCCGAGGTAGATCAACAGTGACGGCAGGCCGAGCCGGATGGAGAACCGGACGGCGAACACCGAGGCGAGCAGGACAATCGCGCCCGATCCGAGGACAACGGGCAGCTCGTCCATGACACCTCGCTCAGCCTGACCCGTGGGTTCCCACGCCTGACTCCAGCAGCCCGGCGACGCGCACAGCGATGTCCTCCGCGTCCGGAAGCTCCACGAGCTTGTCCCGCGACCGCTGTCCTTTCACGACAGCCACGTCGCGTGCTCGCACCCCGAGTACCGCGGCCAGCACCCTGCACACAGCGGCGTTCGCCTTGCCGTCGACGGCGGGCGCCCGGACGGAGACCACGAGAGCCTCGCCGAGCGCCCCGTCCCATCGTCCGCCGACGACGTCACGCTTCGCTCCGGCCTTCACCCGGACGGCGAACCGCACGGCAGCACCGTCAGGCGTTCGCGACGACCGAGACGGTGACCCGCGCACCGTCACCCACCGTGCCCGGGAAGCCCTCCGGTACGGGGGCGAACCGCACGGCGGTGGACAGGGTCTCGGAGGCGAGGAACGCCTCGTGTTCCTTCGCGGCGGCCGTGACCTCCTCCGGTGCGTCGACGGTGAGGGTGATCCGGTCGGACACAGCGAGTCCCGCGTCGCGCCGCGCCTGCTGCACCACCCGTACCAGGTCACGGGCCATGCCCTCACGTGCCAACTCGTCCGTCACGTCGGTGTCGAGCAGCACCAGTCCGGCACCGCCGGGCAGCTCGGCTGCCGCACCGGAGTCCTTGGCCACGAGGCGCCGCTCGTACTCGCCCTCGAGGAGTTCGATCCCGGCAGCCACCACGGCGCCGTCGGCGGTGGTGGTCCAGTCGCCCGCCTTCACCGCCTTGATGACCTTCTGCACGTCCCGGCCCAGCCTCGGTCCCGCGGCCCGCGCGTTGACCGCGACCTCGAACCCGCCGTGAGCGGCCACGTCGGTGGTGAACTCGACCGACTTGACGTTGACCTCGTCACGGACGATGTCGGCGAACGGGCCGAGGGCGTCGGCGTCCTCCGTCGCCACGAGCAGCTTCGCCAGTGGCAGCCGGACCCGCAGCTTGTTCGACTTCCGCAGCGACAACGCCGACGAGCACACCTGCCGCACGCGGTCCATGGCGGCCACCAACGCCGGGTCCGCGGGCAGCTCGTCCACCAGCGGCCAGTCGGTGAGGTGCACCGAGCGTCCTCCGGTCAGCCCCCGCCACACCGCCTCGGTCGTCAACGGCAACAACGGAGCGACCGTGCGGCACACGACCTCCAGCACGGTGTGCAGCGTGTCGATGGCGTCGCGGTCACCCGACCAGAACCGGTCGCGCGAGCGGCGCACGTACCAGTTGGTCAGCACCTCCAGGAAGTCCCGCACCGTGGAGCACGCGCCCGCGATGTCGTAGTCGTCGAGTGCGCTGCCGACGTCGGTGACGAGCTCGTGGGTCTTCGCGAGCAGGTAGCGGTCGAGCACGTGCCGCGAATCCGTCCGCACCGTCCCCGAGACTCCCTCGGCGCCCGCGTACAGCGCCAGGAAGTAGTACGAGTTCCACAGCGGGAGCACGGCCTGCCGCACGGAGTCTCGGATGCCCTTGTCGGTGACGATCAGGTTGCCGCCGCGCAGGATCGGGCTCGACATGAGGTACCAACGCATGGCGTCGGAGCCGTCGCGCTCGAACACCTCGGTGACGTCCGGGTAGTTCCGCAGCGATTTCGACATCTTCTGCCCGTCCGAGCCCAGGACGATGCCGTGCGACACACACGTGCGGAACGCCGGCCGGTCGAACAGCGCCGTCGCCAGCACGTGCAGGGTGTAGAACCAGCCGCGGGTCTGCCCGATGTACTCGACGATGAAGTCGCCGGGGTAGTGGTGCTCGAACCACTCGGCGTTGGAGAACGGGTAGTGCACCTGCGCGTAGGGCATCGACCCCGAGTCGAACCACACGTCCAGCACGTCCGGCACGCGCCGCATGGTCGACCTGCCGGTCGGGTCGTCCGGGTTCGGCCGCGTCAGGGCGTCGATGTGCGGGCGGTGCAGGTCGGTGGGCCGCACGCCGAAGTCACGCTCCAGCTCGTCGAGCGAGCCGTAGACGTCCACGCGTGGGTAGTTCGGGTCGTCCGAAACCCACACCGGGATCGGCGTCCCCCAGTACCGGTTGCGTGAGATCGACCAGTCGCGGGCGTTCTCCAGCCACTTGCCGAACTGGCCGTCCTTGACGTGTTCCGGGTACCACGTGATCTGCTGGTTCAGCTCGACCATGCGGTCCTTGAACTTCGTCACCGCCACGAACCACGACGAGACGGCGCGGTAGATGAGCGGGTTACGGCAGCGCCAGCAGTGCGGGTACGAGTGCTCGTAGGTCTCGTGACGCAGCAGGATCGCGCCCTGACTGCCCGCCGAACCCGTTCCGTTCTTCAGGTCCCGGATGATGTTGGCGTTCGCGTCGAAGACGTTCTGGCCCTCGTAGTCGGGCACCTGCGCGTCGAACCGGCCCTTCGAGTCCACGGGCGTGACCGGTGCGATGCCCGCGGCGTCGGTGACGGCCTTGTCCTCCTCACCGTAGGCGGGCGCGATGTGGACGATGCCGGTGCCGTCCTCGGTGGTCACGTAGTCCGCGGCCAGCACGCGGTGCGCGTTCTCGTGTCCCACGAAGTACGGGAACGGCGGCACGTACCGGGTGCCGAGCAGGTCGGCGCCCTTGTATCGCGCCACCACCTCGGGCTCCTCACCGAGTTCCCTGGCGTAGGCGGCCGTCCTGGCCTCGGCGAGCACGAACCGTTTGCCGTCGTCCGTACGCACCACCACGTAGTCCACGTCGGGGTTGACGGCCGTGGCGAGGTTCGACGGCACCGTCCACGGGGTCGTGGTCCAGATCAGCAGGTAGGCACCGTTGAGTTCGGCGTGCGCGCCGTCGTTGCCCTCGACCCGGTAGCCGATGGTGACGGCCGGGTCCTGCCTGCTCTTGTAGACGTCGTCGTCCATACGCAGCTCGTGGTTCGACAACGGCGTCTCGTCACGCCAGCAGTACGGCAGGACCCGGTAACCCTCGTACACCAGGCCCGAGTCCCACAGCCGCTTGAACGCCCAGATCACCGACTCCATGTAGGAGAGGTCGAGCGTCTTGTAGTCGTTGTCGAAGTCCACCCAGCGGGCCTGGCGGGTGACGTAGTCCTGCCACTCGTCGGTGTAGCGCAGCACCGAGTCCCGGCACGCCTGGTTGAACTCGGCGATGCCCATGTCGTCGATCTGGGACTTGTCGGTGATTCCGAGTTGCCGTTCGGCCTCAAGCTCGGCGGGCAGGCCGTGGGTGTCCCAGCCGAACCGGCGCTCGACGCGCTTGCCCCGCATCGTCTGGTAGCGGGGGATGATGTCCTTCACGTAGCCCGTGAGCAGGTGGCCGTAGTGCGGCAACCCGTTCGCGAAGGGCGGGCCGTCGTAGAAGACGTACTCGTTGCTGCCGCGTGTCCCCGCCTCACGGGCCTCGACGGTCGCGGCGAACGTCCGGTCGGCCTCCCAGTAGGCCAGGACCTCCTTCTCCAACGCCGGGAACGACGGTTGGGCGGGAACCTGGTCGGCGGGCTGGTCGCCGAAGGATGCCTTCGGATACATCTGCGGTGTGCTCCTCGCGGTCTTCGCTGTCTCGCTCAGGGCCGTGGCTGCCGTCGGGTTCCGACGGCCTGCTCGGGGACGAGACGGCGTCCGGCGACGCGCGTACCGCGGTACCACCCCGCTTGCCCGCGCCGGTTCACGAAGCGCGGACCACTCGTTCGACGGCTATGACGGGCCGCTCCCGTCCGGTTCTACTGAGACGCGCGGCGACACCGCGGGCGTCCGTTCTTCCGGAGGCTCCCCGGTGATGGCCGGATCGACGCCTGTGCTGTACAGCGTAGCCGGGCTCCCCGAAGCGCTGACCAGGGGCCCGGCCCCGCGTCAGTACGCCTAGGCGGTGTTCCGGCGCGGCACGCGGCGCCGCCTGTGAGCGGCCGCCAACTCCGCGTCCGGTCCACAGAGCCCACACGGGGTGAACCCGAGGTCCCGGGCTTCCTTCACCGCCAACGGGATCGTGGCCCTCGTGCCGAGCCAGGCACAGTGGCCGAGGTGGTAACGCGGGTACTCGTCCACCACCAGGACCTCCGACTCCAACTCCGACACGAGCAGCGCGTCGTCGACCTCGGTGTCCTCCTCGGGCGGGTCCACGTCCGCCCCGGCGAGCTCGCCCGACGACGCGAGCAGCGCCGTGCGGGGAGCGGTGTCCGTGAGGGGGTCGAGGCCGTTCGCCGCGACCGGCTCCCTTGCCGGGACGCCCGACTGCTCGTCCGATCCCGGCACGGCCGTTGCCACGAGCGTCGGAACCGGCTCGCGGCTCCCCTTGTCCGCGGCGTCCGCCGCACCGCCGGAGGCCGCGCCGTCACCGGCTGACTCGTCGGCCACGAAACCGGGCCCAGCGTCCGCGGCCGTGACCGCTTCGACGTTCCCCGACGCCTCGACCGCCTTGGTCGACTCGGAAGTCTCCGGGGGGCCGGAAACGTCAGCGGGCTCGTGCGCACCCGTGGCCTCGCCGTCTCCGGCGTCGGCAGTGACCCGGTCGTTGCCGATGTCGGCGGGATCACGGGTGGTCGCCGACGCCCCCGCCGGGTTCCGCGACCGACGACGCAGGCGGTCGACGAGCAGCAGCGCCCCGGCAAGGCCGGACGCACCGATCGACACCCAGGCCCACAACGAGCTGGCCGTGACGAGTGCCGCCACCACCAACCCCAGGGCCACCAGCACCAGAAGGAGGACGATGTAAAGCACGGTGAATTACAGCACATCGCCCGGTGTCACGGCCGGGTGACCTGCCGTGACGCCCGCGCGGGTGAACTCAGCCGGCCTCTGCGCGCGGACCGAACGAGTAGCCCTGCCCGCTGCTGCTCGACTGGCCCGAGCTCGACGAGGACGCCGACGCGGGTGCCGCCGAACCCCTGTCGTCCAACTCCCGCAGTTGCGACTCCAAGAAGCCCCGCAGGCGGGTCCGGTACTCGCGCTCTATCGTGCGCAGTTCCTCGATCTTCTTGTTGAGCGCGGTCTTCTCGGTGTTGAGGTTGTTCAGCGTCTCGGTGTACTTGCGCTGCGCCTCGCGATCCATGTTGGTCGCCTTCTCACGCGCCTGCCGCTCCAGAGCCTCCGCCCTGGTACGCGCCTCGTTCAGCGTGGTCTCGGCCCGGGTTCGCGCCTCGTTGACCATCGAGTCGGCCTTCGACCGCGCGTCCGACAGCAACTGCTCGGACTTGGTCCGGGCCTCGGCGAGCATGCCGTCCGACTCGGCCTTCGCCTCGGCGGTGAGCCGGTCGGCCATCTCCTGCGCGAGACCCAGCACCTTCGCGGCCTGGACGTTCGGCTCTCCGCTGTCGGCCATCAAGCCCGTGGCCTGCGTCTGCTCCATCGCCGAAGCGGGCGGCGGCACGGGCGCCAGCCTGCGCGAAGGAGCCTCGTCACGCCCCCCGTGGGCCTTCGCGGCTTCCAACTCACTACGAGTTGATTCCAACTCGGCATCGAGCTGTTCGACCTGCTGCCGCAGCTCGTTATTGTCCTCAATCAACCGGGCAAGTTCGGTCTCGACGAGGTCGAGGAAAGCGTCCACCTCGTCCTCGTTGTAGCCCCGCTTGCCGATCGGAGGCTTGCTGAACGCGACGTTATGCACGTCAGCAGGAGTCAACGACATCAGATCACCTCACGCACTCCATGGCCTGCCGTTCCACCCGGGTTCCCCGCTACCCGGGGAGCGCCAGTTGCATCAGTATGAACACAACCAACAGCAGCACCATAATCGATAGGTCTAGTCCCACACCGCCGATCCGTACGATCGGAATAATCCGTCGGACGAGCCGGACCGGTGGGTCGGTCACTGTGTAGATGGTCTCCAGCGCCACCGCAACCCCTCCTGCGGGACGCCAGTCACGGGCGAAGGCGCGTACGAGCTCCACCACGATCCGTGCCGTGAGCAGGAGCCAGAACACGAACAGCAGCCAGTACAGAATCATGCGGACAGTGACCACGGGCACCACTCTGCCACACGTCGCGTTCGAGATCAGTGGCGGAGGAACAACCCGCCCTCGGCGATCCGCCTGCGGTCCTCCGCCGTCACGTCCACATCCGGCGGTGAGAGCAAGAACACCTTGTTCGTGACCTTGTCCATGGACCCCCGGAGAGCGAAGGCGAGACCGGCCGCGAAGTCCACCAGCCGCTTGGCGTCGGCGTTCTCCATCTCCGTCAGGTTCATGATCACGGGAGCGCCGTCACGGTACGCCTCACCGATCTCTCGCGCCTCGGCGTAACTGGTGGGGTGCAACGTGATGATGCGGCTCAACGGGTCACGCGCCGCAGCGCTCGACGACTCCGCCACCGGGGTCGCGGCACTCATCGGACGCACGCGTGCGACGGTCTCCGGCTGTCGGTCCATGGCCAGCGATCCGTGCACGGCGGGCTCCCCGCGCGGCGGTGTCCGGCGGGCGCGGGAGGAGGACGCCTCGGCACCCTCGAACTCGTCCATGACCCGGTAACGCGGCCTTGACCTGCGCGGTTGCGCGTCCTTGTACGAGGACTCGTCATAGGAGCCGTAGTCGTCAGCCTGGTAGTCGCGCCGGTAGTCCTCGTCGAAGTCGTACTCGTCGTCTTCTGCAGGAACCATCCCGAAGTAGGCCTTCAGTTTCTGCAGCGCGCTCATGGCTCTCCCTCACCCTCCACGGTCTACTCGTGCGGTCCAACACACGGCCGGGCCGTCTGGATGCCGCTCGGGTGGACCTTGCTAGGGCGAGGCTAAACCTCGTCCGCCGAGCAACGCGGTTCCGACACGCACACACGTCGAGCCGTACGCGATCGCCCGCTCCAGATCGCCGCTCATGCCCGCCGAGATCTCCGTGGCCTCCGGGTGATCTTTTCGCAGCATCTCGGCGACGGAGGCTAGCCGTTCGAAGGCCGGTTCGGGGTCCACTCCGAGCGGCGCGACCGCCATCACACCGCGCAAGTGGAGATAATCACTCTTTCGGGCTACCGCCTCGGCCAGTTCCCTAAGATGATCAACAGGGCAGCCGCCGCGCGACGGATCGTCGTCGAGGCTGGCCTGGACGAGCACGTCGAGCGGCTGATCCCGCTCCCCGGCCTCCAGTGCCGCCCGCACCCCTTTGGTGAGCGCGTCGGCCAGTCGGAGGGAGTCCACAGACTGCACCTCCGCGGCCCAACGCGCCACCGAACGCGCCTTGTTGCGCTGCAGCCGACCGACCATGTGCCATCGCACGTCGGCCTCGGGACGCAACTCCGCGACTTCGACGGCCTTGGTCGACGCCTCCTGATCGCGGTTCTCCCCGAGGTGACGCACCCCGAGATCCGTCAGTGCGACGGCGTCGGCCGCCGGGAACGTCTTCGTCACGGCGATCATGCGCACCTCGTCGGGTGACCGGCCCGCCTGCCGGCACGCGGCCGCGATGCGCTCGGTCACCCCCCGCAGCGCCGTCGCGAGTTCCTCGTAACGCTGGTTGTTCACTGCTCCATCCACGTGACGGCCGCGATCCTTCCCGTCGGGGCACTCCTGCGGTGGCTGAACAGGGTCTCGTCCTCCACCGTGCACCGCGGATCCACCCCGATCCTGCCCACTCCGAGATCCGCCAGTTGCCTCCACAGCCCGGCCCGCAGATCGAGAGCCGGGGTGCCCTTCCGACTCCGGCACGCACTGCCCGGCAGGTGGGCCTCGACATCGTCGGCCATCTGTTTCGGCACCTCGTAGCACTCACCGCACACGGCGGGGCCGAGCAACGCCTCGATACGGTCGGGCCGCGCACCCTGGGAGACCATGGCCTCGACAGCGGCCGGCACCACCCCCACGCGTGCCCCGACCCTTCCCGCGTGCACAGCCGCCACCACACCCGCCTCCGGGTCGCCGAGCAGCACCGGCACGCAGTCGGCGACCAGCGCCACGAGCGCCAGGCCAGGGCGCGTGGTGACGAGCGCGTCGGTGGCCTCGGCAGGCTCCGACTCGGTGCCGTCGACGACCGTGACGGTACGGCCGTGCACCTGTTCCATCCAGGCGAGCCGGTCCTCGGTGAGTCCGAGTTCGGTGGCGAGCCTGCGCCGGTTGGCCGCCACGTCCTCCGGGTCGTCGCCCACGTGGTCACCCAGGTTGAACGAGTCGAACGGCGGCTTCGACCGTCCTCCCGCCCTGGTGGTCACCACTCGCCGAATGCGCACCGCGCTCAACCCCCGCTCAACCTCTTCGACACCCGTTTCTCTCGCTGGCGAGCTTAGCGACGCGGCGCGACGGCTCAGCGGCGCATGAAGGGCGGGACGTCGACGTCGTCGTCCGTCGGGTCGTCGTTGACCGGGAACGACCGGCCGGGAAGGCTGCCCTGCGTGCGGTGCACCGAGGAGGATTGCGAGGACGACGGTACCGAGTAGCCGCGCGTGGTCCCGTGCGTCGTCGGCAGCGAACCCGACTGGCTGCCCTGCCCGGCGGGCGGAGGCGTCCGCCTCACGACGGGCGGGGTGGGGTTGCCTGCCTCACCGTGCGGGTTACGGGCAGCCCCGTCACGTTGTTCGCGCGCGCCGGCACCGGACGCGGAGGACACGCCACCGCCCTTCTCGGAGTCAGCACCGCCCGAGCCTCGCGTGCCGAACGTACCGGGATCGAGCTTCTTGTGCGTCGGCGCACCCGCGTCGAAGCCCGCGGCGATGACCGTGACCCGCACCTCGTCGCCGAGCGAGTCGTCGATGATCGTCCCGAAGATGATGTTGGCCTCGGGGTGAGCGGATTCCTGGACCAGCGAGGCGGCCTCGTTGATCTCGAAGAGACCGAGGTCCGAACCGCCGGCGATGGACAGCAGCGCACCGTGGGCGCCGTCCATCGACGCCTCCAGCAGCGGGGAGTTTATGGCCTTCTCGGCCGCCTGCACCGCCCGTCCCTCGCCCCTCGCCGAGCCGATGCCCATGAGCGCGCTGCCCGCGCCCGACATCACGCTCTTGACGTCGGCGAAGTCGAGGTTGATGAGCCCCGGCGTCGTGATGAGGTCGGTGATGCCCTGGACACCGGACAGCAGCACCTCGTCGGCCGAGCGGAAGGCGTCCATGAGGGACACACCGATGTCGCCGAGCTGCAGCAGCCGGTCGTTCGGGATGACGATCAGGGTGTCGCACTCGTTGCGCAGGGCCTGGATGCCGTCCTCCGCCTGCCGCGCCCTGCGCTTGCCCTCGAACGAGAACGGCCGGGTGACGACGCCGATGGTGAGCGCCCCGAGCTTGCGCGCGATCTGCGCGACCACGGGAGCGCCACCGGTACCGGTGCCACCGCCCTCGCCCGCGGTGACGAACACCATGTCGGCGCCCTTGAGAACCTCTTCGATCTCCTCGCGATGGTCCTCGGCGGCCTTCTGTCCGACCTCGGGGGACGCGCCCGCGCCGAGGCCCCGCGTGAGCTCGCGGCCGATGTCCAGCTTGACGTCCGCATCGGACATCAGCAGAGCCTGCGCGTCGGTGTTCACCGCGATGAACTCCACGCCTTTCAGGCCGACCTCGATCATGCGGTTCACGGCGTTCACACCGCCGCCGCCGATTCCGACGACCTTGATCACCGCGAGGTAATTGTGCGGGGGCGTCATCGGGTTGCCTTCCTGATCGTGGTGGTGCTGTCGTGCGTCGACGCTGGATCGTCGACGAGTACGGGCGAATCCGCCGGAACTCTGAACCTGAAGTTGAGGTTTAGAGTTATGTCAACTACCAACGTTGCTGACGGACCGTAGGCACACTGCAGCCAGGAATCCAGCAGCCACGCGGCGTGTCGCGAACGTCTTTCGCCACACCATGTTCCAACGTGGTCACTCCCCGGTCCGACCGTCGATCAACTCACGCAGGACGTCGAGGTGTCCCGCGTGCCGCCCGGTCTCCTCGATCAGGTGAGTCAGGACGAACCGGACGCTCACCGTGGCGCCACGGAACGGCACCTCGTCGTCGAGTTCTCGCTCCTCGACGATCCGCCTGCTGTGTTCGCACTGCCGCTCGTACTCGTCGAGCAACCTCGCCAGCGGCACGTCGAGCGCGGCACGGAACTCGGCGTCGGGGTCCGAGGCCAGCGTGTCCTTCCACTCGTCGGGCTCTCCTCCGAGCACGACCCCGAACCAGTACTGCTCCACGTACCGGAGGTGACCGACCAGACCCGCGACCGTGGTGAGCTCGCTCGGCAGCAGCGCCCTGCGGGCCTGCTCGTCACCCAGTCCCCGGCACTTCCACCGGATCGTCGCCCGAAGGAAGTCGAGAAAGCCGTTCAACGTCTCCCGCTCCGAACCCGCGTACGGCGGTTCCGGCCGCGTGTCGATCTTGTCCACGGCGGTTACCGTGCCACACCGCCCCGCACGGTCAGGACACGGTGGGAAGCTCCGGACTCGACACGTCGTACGCGGTGCCCTCACGCGTCAACAGCACCCCGAGGACCCGCGCCTTGTCCGTGTTCTGGTGCGCGTCACCCCAGCGCACGATGCGATCGCCGGTGAGGTCGAACTCCACGTCACCGGGTGTGGTGGCCCTGGCCGCGACGACCTGACCCGCGAGTTCGGCTGGAAGCGAGGCGAGCGCCCGTGTCACGGCCCTCGTCGCGTCGTCGGCAGGGCCCGGATCGAACAGTTCCAGCCTCGGCAACCCGTCCGGCGGCTCGCTCACCCGCTTGTACGGCACACCGTGGGCGTCGACGAGCCGGATGCCCCCACCGCCCTCGTGATAGGCGACGGCCCTGCGCTCGGTCACGGTGATCGTCAACGTCGACGGCCACGATCGGGTCACGTCCGCTGTCGCGACGTCGGGCAGCCCGCTCACTCTCGCGGCCACCTCGTCGGTGTCGACGCGCAGCAGAGGGTGGTCCACCGGCACGTCGGCCGCCGACCGGATCGCGTCGTCGGCCACCGTACGCGCACCCACCACCTCGATCGTGCCGACCCCGAGGAACGGCGTGAACCACAGCAGGTAACCCAGCGCGGCGACCGTGACGGCGCTCAGCAGGGCGATGCGCCGGCGCTGCACCACCTGATGACGGGACGGCCCGCGCTTCGCCCGCTGCGTCCCCGCCCGTCCACGCCGGGCGGCCGAAGACCGGGTCCCGGCCTTCCTCGCACTGCCACCGTGAGGGGCCGAACGTGAAGCGCTCCCCGCCGTCCGGGAACGACGGGGAGTGCGCTGTCTCTTCGTGGCCACGCCCGTCGCCACCTCAGCGGTCGCGGCGGTCCAGCTCGGCGAGCAGCTCGGGGCCGAGCTGGGTGACGTCTCCCGCTCCCATCGTCACCACGAGGTCACCGGGCTTGACCAGGTCGGCGACCAGGTTGACGGCCCGGTCGAACGCGGGCTCGTAGTGCACACCTGCGCCGCTGACGCGCGAGGCCACGAGCTCGCCGGTGACCCCGGGCTCGGGTTCCTCCCGCGCCCCGTAGACATCCAGCACCACGACCTCGTCGGCCAACCCCAGCGCCTCCGCGAACTCTCCCGCGAACGCCTTGGTCCGGGAGTACAGGTGCGGCTGGAACACCACCACGACCCTGCCACCGCCCGCGGTCTGCCGCACCGCCCTCAGCTGGGCGGCGACCTCGGTGGGGTGATGCGCGTAGTCGTCGTACACCCGCACATCGGCAGCGCGGCCCTTGAACTCGAACCGCCGCCGCACACCACCGAAGGCGGCGAGTCCCTCGACCAGAGCCTCGGGATCGGCGCCGAGCTCGATTCCGGCCAGCAACGCCCCCACGGCGTTGAACGCCATGTGCTCGCCGGGCACCGCGACCCTCACCCGCAACTGTTCGCCGCCGAGCACGATCCGCACGGTGCCGCCGTCCTCGGCGGGGCTGTAACCCAACACCCTGGCGTCGGACTCACCGGCCGCGGAGCGACCGTAGCGCCGCACCCGGACGCCGATGCCCTCCGCGCGGTCGGCCAGTGCGGCGGCCGCCGGGTCGTCCGCACACACGACGAGCACGCCGCCCGGTTCGATCCGCCGCACGAATTCCGAGAACACCGCGTGGTAGGCGTCGGCCGTCCCGTGGTGGTCGAGGTGGTCCGGTTCGATGTTCGTGACGACGGCCACCGACGGCGAGTAGGACAAAAACGATCCGTCGCTCTCGTCGGCCTCGGCCACGAAGATCCCACCCTCACCGTGGTGGGCGTTGGCTCCGGACTCGTTGAGGTCTCCGCCGATGGCGAACGACGGGTCGAGCCTGCAGTGCTGCAACGCCACGGTGAGCATCGACGTGGTGGAGGTCTTGCCGTGCGTGCCCGCGATGCACGCCACCCGGTGGTCCTCCATCAGCGCCGCGAGCGCCTCGGCCCGGTGCAGCACCGGAATGTCGCGTTCGCGTGCCGCTGCGAACTCGGGATTGGTCTTCTTGATCGCGGTGGACACGATCACGGCGGACGGCGTGTCGTCGAAGACGTCGAGGTTCTCCGCCTTCTGCCCCACCTCGATACGCGCGCCCTGAGCGCGCAGGGTGAGAAACGCCCTGGAGTCCTTCGCGTCCGAACCCGACACGTGGGCGCCCCGCGCGAGCAGGATGCGGGCGATCCCGCTCATCCCCGCCCCGCCGATGCCGATCAGATGCGGACGTCGCAGTACCTCGGGCAGTTCGCGCGTCCCGAGTGTCTCAGTCATAGCCCCAGCCTTCCCCCTCGTCGGGTGCGCCGCTCACCGACGCCTCCCCTCAGCCTGCTCCAGCACCATCGCCGCGAGGACCTCGTCGGCCTCCCTGTGCCCCAGCCCGATCGCCGCCGAGCTCATGCGCGACAGCCGCTCCGGGTCGGTCACCAGAGGTACCACGAGTTCGGCCACCTTGTCGCTCGTCAGTTCCTCGTCGGGCACCAGCAGCGCCGCTCCCGCGTCCACCGCGGGCCGGGCGTTGAGCGCCTGCTCCCCGTTCCCGTGCGGCAGCGGAACGAAAACCGCGGGAAGACCGACGGCCGACACCTCGGCCACCGTCATCGCGCCGGAGCGGCAGAGGACGAGGTCCGCCGCCGCGTAGGCGAGGTCCATGCGTTCCAGGTACGGCACCGGCACGTACGGGGGCCTGCCGGGGAACTCCTGCACCGCGAGCGTGTTCTTCGGGCCGTGGGCGTGCAGCACGGACACCCCCGCGTCGGCGAAGTGCTTGGCCGCCTGCGACACCGCGGTGTTGATCGACCGCGCGCCCTGGGAACCACCGAACACCAGCAACGCCGGGGCGTCCGGGTCGAGTCCGAAGTGCCGTCGCGCCTCGGCCCGCAGACCCGCCCGGTCCAGTGCCGTGATGGACCGCCGCAGCGGGATGCCGACCACCTCCGCGCCAGGTAGTGACGTGCCGGGCACCGCGGCGACGACCCTCGCGGCGAACCGGGCACCGACCTTGTTCGCCAGACCGGCGTGCTGGTTGGCCTCGTGCACCACGATCGGCACGCGACCGCGCGCGGCGAGGTAGGCGGGCAGCGACACGTAGCCGCCGAAGCCCACGACGACGTCGGCGCCGATCCGGTCGAGCACCTGTCGCGTACGGCGCACGGAGTCCGCCACCTTCATGGGCAGCTTCAGCAGATCCAGTGTGGGCTTGCGCGGCATGGGGACAGGGGGGATCAGCTCCAGGGGATAGCCCCGCGCGGGCACGAGCTGGTTCTCCAGCCCGCGTTCGGTGCCCAGCGCGACCACTCGCGCGTCCGGCCGCAGCCGCATCACCGCGTCGGCGAGCGCCATCGCGGGCTCGATGTGCCCCGCCGTGCCGCCGCCCGCCACCACGACGGTCGGAGCGGGCTTGGTTCTCTCCGGCGAGTCGCCGGCCTTGGAACTTTCCACCGTGTCGCCCACCTGCGACTGTGCACGCGACGCGTCAGCGTCGCCGGGCCTTGCCTCGGTCACGTCCGTCCTTCTCCAGTGTTTCCCACACGCCGCGCCGCCCGCGGCGCGCTCACGCCACCCCGTAGCGCACGTGGACCGCTGAGCCCAGGGGTGGCCGGACACCGCTCACCGGCGTCCTCTTCTCGGTACCGTCGTCCGCCTCGCCGTCGCACGGGAGGTCGTGCGCCGACCGTACTCCGGCGCCGCGCGCCTGCGCTCCCCTGCCACGGCGCGGCCCGTTCTGCCCGTACGCCGGGCCGGACGGCCCGTCCTGCCCGTCCCCGCTCGGTTGCCACCGCGACGCCGCGCGGGTGGCCGGTACGGCTCCGGCGCGGGCAGTCGCATCAGGCGTCCGAACTTACCGGGCCCCTGGGTGCGCAGCGCCGCCACCGCCTCCGGCTCGTGCCGCGCGCAGTTGGCCAGCAGCCCGAACAACAGCATGGTGACGACCAGCGACGTTCCCCCGTAGGAGATCATGGGCAGCGTCACGCCGGTGACGGGAAGCAGACCCACGACATAACCGATGTTCACGGCCGCCTGTGACACGACCCACGTCGTGAGCGTGCCCGCGACGATCCGGATCCACGGGTCGAGGTTGCGCATGGCGATCCGCAGGCCGACGAACCCGAGCAACCCGAACAGACCGAGTACCACCAGACAGCCGACGAACCCGAGCTCCTCACCGATCAGCGCGAAGATGAAGTCGTGCTGGACGTTCGGGAGGTACATCCACTTGGACTGTCCCTGACCGAGGCCCTTGCCGAACAACCCGCCGTCGGCCAGCGCGTACAGCGCCTGACTCGCCTGCCACCCTCCGCCGAGCGGGTCGGCGTCCGGGTCGAGGAACGCCGTCACGCGTTCGAGCCGGTACGGCGCCGCGACGGCCAGCACCACGGCACCGGCCACGGCACCGGCCAGGATGACCCCGAACAACCGCTTGGGCGCACCCGCGAACCACAACAGGGCCAACAGCACCACGGCGAGCGTGATGGTGCCGCCGAGGTCCGGCTGAGCCATGACCAGGGCGAACATCAGCAGTGCCGCGGGCACCACCGGCACGAGCAGGTGCCGCCACTGGTGCAGCACCTCGTACTTCACCACGAGGATGTGCGCGCCCCACAGTGCCAGCGCCACCTTGGCGAGTTCGACGGGTTGCAGCGACACCGGGCCCAGCACGAACCAGCCTTGGGAGCCGTTGCTGTACGTACCCAGCGGCGTCAGCACGAGCGCCAGCAGCCCGAGACACACCACCATGGCCGTGGACGACAACGCGCGGATGCGCGGCAACGGGACACGCACGCCCAGCCAGAACGCCACCGAGCCGACGACCACGAACATCAGGTGTTTCTGGAACTGTGCGTACACGCTGCTGTCGCTGCCGGGGCTGTACGAGGTGACCGAGGAGGCGGACAGCACCATCACGACGCCGAGCGCACCGAGCGTGCCGCACAACGCGAGAATGAGGTGGAAGTCGGCGAGCGGGCGGGAGAGCCATGCCGTCAACGGGGTGTTCGGCACGACGGGACGTCGCTCGGAACGGGTTCTGGGAGAACGCTCCGGAGGCCGCTGCCGAACCCGTCGGCTCCGTCGTGCCCGGCCCGCCCCACGCGGATCGTCGCGGTCGGAGCCCACCGCCGTCACCGCGATAGCTCGCCGACCGCCGCCGCGAACGCCTCGCCGCGCTCGGCGTAGTCGCGGAACATGTCCAGCGACGCCGCAGCGGGCGCGAGAAGCACCGAGTCACCCGGGCGCGCCAGCGTGCGCGCCGCCTTCACCGCCGCAGTCATGGGTTCATCGTCACCCGAACCGACACGCCTGACGAGGACATCCGGTGCGTGTCGCGCCAGAGCCTCGGCGAAGCTGTCGGCGTCGGCACCGAGCAGCACCACACCTCGCAGCCGCCCGGCCACGGACGCGACCAGCTCGTCCACGGACGCGCCCTTGAGGAGCCCGCCCGCGATCCACACCACGCTGCGATGGGCCAGCAACGACCCGGCGGCGGCGTGTGGGTTGGTGGCCTTCGAGTCGTCGATGTAGCGGACCCCGTCGAGTTCGGCGATCTCCACGGCGCGGTGCTCGCCGGGACGGAAGTTCCGCAGCCCTTCGACCACCGCGTCCGGGCTCACCCCGATCGAACGCACCAGGGAGGCCGCAGCCAGCGCGTTCGCCACGTTGTGGGGACCGCCGGGTCGGACGTCGGCCAGGGTGCCCAGCTCGTCGGCCGTGCGCACCGGGTCGGCCACGAAAGCGCGGTCGACGAGCAGGTCCTCCACCACGCCGAGTTCACCAGGACGTGGGGTGTCCAGGGTGAACCCGACGCGGCGCGCGTCGCGGGAGGCGTGCTCGTCGGCCAACGTCCTCGACCAGCGGTCGTTCAGGTTCGCCACCACAGTGGCCGAACCACGGTGGATGGTGCCCTTGGCCTCGGCGTACTCGGTGAAGCCGCCGTGCCAGTCGAGATGGTCCTCGGCGACGTTGAGGACCACGGAAGCGGTGGGCGCCAGCGTGCTCGACCAGTGCAGCTGGAAGCTCGACAGCTCCACGGCCAACGTCGAGTGGCCTGCGAGCACGGCGTCGAGCACCGCGAAACCGACGTTGCCGCACGCCACGGCATCGATCCCGGCGGCACGCAGCATCGACTCGACCATGCCCACCGTCGTGGTCTTGCCGTTGGTCCCGGTCACCGCGAGCCACGTCGGCGGGTTCGGTCGCTGTCGCGCGATCCGCCACGCGAGTTCCACGTCACCGATCACCTCGATACCCGATGCGGCCGCCGAGGTCAGCAGCGGTGCCGTGGGTCGCCAGCCGGGGCTGGTGACCACGAGCCGCGTGCCCTCCGGCGGCGCATCGAGTCCGGGAACGAGTCGGACGTCGAGGTCGTCGAGACGCGCGAGCCGTTCGGCGTCGGCGTCGGTGACGGTGACCCGCGCTCCCAGCTCGGAGAGCGCGGCGGCCACCGAACGTCCGGTGACCCCGGCGCCCGCGACACAGACGGAGACCTCGGCCAGGTCGTGTTTCATGAGTCCTCTCCGAGCGAGCGGGGTGTGGCGTGGACGAGTCCCCTACCGCGGCGGCACAGTGTGCCGCCGCGGGGGCCCCGCAAGGCGGAGGAGGAGCTGACAGCAGCGCTACCGGCGACGACAACGCCGCGAATCGCCGCGCCAGGCCCCGCGCAGCCGGTACGCGGGGCTTGTGAAACACGGCCGATGTCCATGGCCCGACTCATCCTCCTCCGAGGCCGAGCTGCTCGCTGTAGAACAGCCCGAGCCCGAACATGCAGCACGTCGCCGCCAGCAACCAGAACCGGATGATGACGGTCGTCTCGGCCCAGCCTGCCAGCTCGAAGTGGTGATGGAACGGTGCCATGCGGAACAGCCGCTTGCGGGTGGTGCGGAACACGGCGATCTGCAGCACGACCGAGATCATCTCGACGACGAACAGACCACCGATGACGATCGCCAGCAGTTCGGTGCGCGTGGTCATCGACAGACCGGCCACCAGCCCGCCGAGAGCGAGCGAACCCGTGTCACCCATGAAGATCTTCGCGGGCGCGGCGTTCCACCAGAGGAAGCCCACACAGGCGCCCGTGGCCGCGGCCGCCACCACGGCGAGGTCCAGCGGGTCGCGCACGTTGTAACACGCGGGCTGGAACGCCTCGACACAGCTGAGCCGCGCCTGCCAGAACGAGATCACCACGTAGGTGGCGAGCACCATGGCACCCGCCCCGCCCGCGAGGCCGTCGAGGCCGTCGGTGAAGTTCACCGCGTTCGACCACGCCGACACCAGCAGGTAGCAGAACAGGATGAAGATCGGGATCGGCAAGAAGATCAGCTCGATGTCCCTGGCGTAGGACAGGTTCTGGGACGCCGGGGTGAGCCCGTTGGCGTCGGGGAACTGCAGCACCAGGATCGCGAAGGCGACCGCCACCACGAGCTGGCCGACGAGCTTGGCGGTCTTGTTGAGCCCGAGGTTGCGCTGCTTGCGGATCTTGATGAAGTCGTCGAGGAAGCCGACGATGCCGAGACCCACGGACAGGAACAACACGAGCAGAGCCGACGCGGTGGGACCGTCGTTGCTCGACCCACGCCAGTAGTCCACGAGGTGGGCGACGAAGTAGCCGACCACCATCGCCACGATGATGGCGACACCACCCATGGTGGGCGTGCCGCGCTTGGACTTGTGGCCCTCGGGGCCCTCCTCCCTGATCTCCTGCCCGAAGCCCTGCTTCGAGAAGAACCGGATGAGATACGGCGTGAGCAGGATGGAGACACCCAGTCCCACGGAGGCCGCGATCAAGATGCTGATCACGCTTCGGTCCTCCTGGTCCTCGGGCCCTGCTCGGCCGTGTCAGTGCTGTCTCTCGGTGCGTCGTGTTGCCTCACGCGCGCCCGTCCTCCTCCAACAGCGCGTCGGCCACCTTCCACAGCTGGGCGACCTTCGATGCCTTGACAAGAACAACGTCGTCGGGCCGCAGTTCCGCGCGCAGCAGCGCGATCGCGGCGTCGGTGTCCGGTACCAGGACCGACTCCTCTCCCCAAGAACCTTCGTGGCTCGCCCCGTGGTGCATGGCGGCTGCCTGCTCTCCGACCACGACGAGCCGGTTGATGTTCAACCGGACGGCGAGCCGACCGATCTCGTCGTGCGCGGACACGCTATCGGCCCCCAATTCGCCCATGACACCGAGGACCGCCCAAGATCGTCTCGTCGAGGTCATGGACGCGAGAGCCTTCAGCGCGGCCCGCATCGACTCGGGGTTGGCGTTGTAGGAGTCGTTCAGCACGGTGATGCCGTCGGCGCGGGTGGTGACCTCCATACGGCGGTCGGAACGCCGGGTGGCGGCACTGAGCCGGGCGGCGACGTCAGGCAGCGGTGTGCCGAGTTCCAGGGCCACGGCGGCCGCGGCGAGAGCGTTGCCGACGTGGTGTTCACCGACGAGCCGCAACGTCACGGCCGCTCGCTGTTCCCCGGCGACGAGATCGAACGACGCGTGCGCGTGCTCGTCGAGCCGGACGTTCTCGGCACGGACGTCGGCGTCGGCGGCCTCACCGACGCGCACGACCCGCGCCCGGGTGCGCGAGGCCATCGCGGCCACCAGCGGATCGTCGGCGTTGAGCACGGCGACGCCGTGGGGTGGCAACGCCTCCACGAGCTCGCCCTTGGTCTGCGCGATGCCCTCCCTCGAACCGAACTCGCCGACGTGGGCACTGCCGACGTTGAGCACGACCCCGATCCGAGGCGGGGCGACGGCCGCGAGCTCGGCGATGTGTCCGGGCCCGCGCGCCGAGAGCTCCAGCACGAGGTGTCTGGTCTCCCCGTCGGCCCGCAGCGCGGTCCACGGGTGCCCGAGTTCGTTGTTGAACGACCCCGGCGGCGCCACGGTCGGGCCGAGCGGTTCGAGCAGTTGCGCGATGAGGTCCTTGGTGGACGTCTTGCCGGACGAGCCGGTGACGCCCACGACCGACAGCCCGCTCTCCGAGAGCCGCGTCACCACGTGGCGGGCCAGCCCGGCGAGCGCGGCGAGGACGGCGGCACCGGAGCCGTCGGTGTCCCCGGTCAGCGCCACGGAGCGTTCGTGCGCCTTTCCGGGCGGCAACGGCGGAACGATGACGGCGGGCGCGTCGACCTCGCGCGCCGCGAGCACCCCGGCCGCGCCGGCCGCCACCGCCGACGCGGCGAAGTCGTGGCCGTCGGCTCGCTCACCGGGCAACGCCACGAACAGCCCGCCCTCGGTGAGCCTGCGCGAGTCGAACTCGACGGTTCCGGTGACCCGTTCCGTGCCGTCGGCGCGGTGCAGGCGTCCTCCGACCACGTCGGCGATCTCGGCGAGAGTGAGCTCGATCATTGCGTGGCACCCAGCCTTTCGCGGATGGCGGCTTCCAGTTCGTCACGGTCGGAGAACGGATGGACCACACCGGCGACCTCCTGGCCGCTCTCGTGTCCCTTGCCCGCGACCAGCACGACGTCACCCGGCTCGGCCCGTTCCACCGCCGTGGCGATGGCCGTGCGCCGGTCTCCGATCTCCAGCACCTCGCAACCCTCGGAAGGACCGACGGCGCGGGCACCGGCCAGCATCGCCTCACGGATGGCCGCCGGATCCTCACTGCGCGGATTGTCGTCGGTGACGATCACCAGGTCACTGCCCCGCACTGCGGCCTCGCCCATCATGGGCCGCTTGGCCGTGTCCCGGTCACCCCCGCATCCGAGGACCGTGAGGATGCGGCCCGGCGTACGGGCCCGCAGCGCCTGCAACGCCTGCGTGACGGCGGCCGGTTTGTGGGCGTAGTCGACGACGGCCGTGAACGGTTGGCCGAGGTAGACCCGCTCCATCCGGCCCGGCACCTCCACGGCTCCGAGCCCGGCGACGATGTGGTCGAGGCCGACCCCGACCGTGTCGAGGATCGCGGCGGCGAGCACGGCGTTGGCGACGTTGAACTCGCCGGGCAGCGGCAGCGTGGCCTTCGCGCTGCGCCCGTCCGGCGCGTGCAGGACGAACGACTGCTCTCCCGTGCCGGTGAGTGAGATGTCGGTGGCCCGCCACCTCGCGTCACTGTCCGGTTCCGTGGACACCGTCACCGTCTGCGGGGTGACCAGCGTCTGCCCCCACGCGCTGTCGACCACC